>CAZIPZ010000007.1:0-39639 GCA_964541075.1 uncultured Solibacteraceae bacterium
ATAGCCAGTATGTTAAGAAGAAATCATCTGTTGATCCTGCTTCTGACATTTCTTTTTGCCTGCGTCTCGTCCGGGTTCTATTCGTTGCAGGCAGCACCGAAGGACGACACCAGCGAATACTCAGAACGTGCAAGTGAAGCCGGCAAGGTTCTCGCCGAGGTCATGAACGTTCCAGACAATGGAATTCCGGACGAACTCATGTCCAGGGCTCACGCTATCGCCGTCATTCCGGACGTTGTGAAGGGCGCCTTCGGCATCGGCGGCCGTTATGGAAAGGGACTTGTTACTCACCGCATGGCGGATGGCCGCTGGAGTCCGCCATCCTTCATTGAACTTGGAGGCGGCAGCGTAGGCCTCCAACTTGGCGTCTCGTCGACCGACTTGGTCCTTGTATTTACGAATGAGGACGGTTTTAAGGGCCTCCTGAAAGGCAAGGTCAAACTTGGCGCCGATGCATCGGTCGCAGCAGGACCTGTGGGTAGAACAGCCGAGGCTGGTGCGGATGTGCTGATGAAGTCGGCCGTATTTGCCTATTCCCGCTCCAAGGGATTGTTTGCCGGAGTTGCACTGGATGGCGCGGCCATAACAATCGACGACAGTGCGAATGCGAAGGCGTATGGAAAGAAGGTCACGGCGGAAGACATCCTGCTGCATGGCAGAGTCAGCGTGAACAACGTTGTGGCTCCTTTCATGCAAACGGTGCAGAAAGTCGCTCCTGCCGGACGCCGTACGATTTCGCAGTAGTGGCTTTGGGGGCGTATTTCGCCCCCTTTTTTCGTGAGACTAGAAAACAAGACTTTTAATCGAGGAGTAACGTGCTCATGAAAGTTTTAGCCTTTGTTCTGATCTGCATGCTGTCTTCTGGCATGGTCGCGTGCGAACGCCAGCGCGGTGTTGAGGCAGGCAACGACCGCGGGACGGATACGTACATACCCAAACCGGCGACACCGCCGGAGAACAGCGCAACGGACTCTCAGGCTGCGGGAGCAACTCAGAACAATAGAGAGATTCGCGGTGAACTGATGAGCGTCAACCCCAGAGTCAACGAAATCGTGATTCGAACCACCAACGGAATGGAGCAAACCTTGAAGGTTGACGACAAAACTAGAGTCTCAGGGCTCCAGCAAAACCAGGGAAAGCCGCAAAGTTCGAACCATGTGCGCAGCCTCAGCGGAAAGGAAGGATCCGAGGTGGTGATCCTTTGGACTGAGGATCCGACGACGCCAGTCATTTCCATCGGCCTTGTTGAGCGTAATCCGATGAACCAGAAACAAACCCCGGTGAGACCTGGCGGGACAAGATAGAGTCTGGACTCGGATACCGGCAGGTAAGTGGTCGGAGATCCGCGGTGGATCTGCTTATCACGATCGAGCGCGCGGGCTCCTGACCACTGTTGCGTCTCCAAGTTCTTCTTGAAGAAACAGCGCATTCTGAATCGCAAAGCCCTCCCGGTCGTTATTGAAGTAAAAGTAAACATCCAGCCCCTGCTGTAGCCATCCTCGAATCTGCGCAGCGTCTCGCCGCAGCGCCGTCTTCGTGTAGTTTCCTCCAACACCATTGCCATAGTGGCGCCGGACATAAACGAAGTGCGCTGTGAGCGGCCCAGCAATAGGCATATCGCGCCAGTCGGCCAAACAAAGTGCGCAGTTGTGAGCGCGCAACAGCTCAAAGACTTCGGGAACAAGCCAGCTTGGATCGCGGAATTCAAAGACAGAACGAAAATTGCCGTTGGCGCTCTGCCTGTCGATTGACAAGAGAAATTGTTCGAGACGAGGCAAATTCAAGTTAAACTTCGGCGGCAATTGGAAGAGGACCGGCCCCAAGTGGTTTTTTAAGACCATTGATCGAGAAAGGAAAAGATTAAGGGGTTCCTCGGGTTCCTTGAGTCGCTTAATATGTGTAAGAAACCGGCTGGCTTTTACTGAAAATGTAAAATCCTGTGGCGCCTGACGGCGCCAGTTTTCAAATGCTGTTTCTGTCGGGAGGCGATAAAAAGTGTTATTGATCTCGACGGTTTGGAAATGTTTGACGAAATAGGCCAGCCATGACCCGGATTTGAGGCCAGTCGGATAAAACACTCCGTCAGCCCAGTGCCTGTAGTTCCACCCGCTTGTTCCAATTGATGCTCGCGCCATCTAACGAAAGGACCCGCAATAACCGTCCCTTTTGAAAAATGGCAACTCGCATGCAATGCAAAAACGACTTTTGATGTTTTGGATTGCCTTAAAAGGCGAATCAGAGGCATGAGACTAAGTTTTTTGGAAAGCCTCGTGCACCCTACAAGTGTTCTGAGAAGGAAGGTTTATCGATGAAGGTCACGGTGCTCTTAAAAAAGGATCACGAGGTCGTAAACAACCTGTTTTCAAGGTACAAAAAGGCTGGAGCCCGCTCACAGAATGGCAAAAAGGAGATGCTGGATGAGATAAGGAAGGAGATCAGCCTTCACTCTCAGATGGAACTCGACATCTTCTACCCTGCTCTGCAGAATACCGCGTCGACGAGGGCTGTTGAACTGACTGCTGCGGCAATTAAGGAACATCAGGAAGTGGAAAATCTCCTCGATGAGCTATCGAACATGAATCCGCAGGACAATAAATTTGATACAAAAATGACCGCCCTCATGGATCAGATCAGTGATCACATCCGTTTTGAAGAAGACGAGATCTTTGATGAAGCTCGGAGGAACTTTTCAGAGCCTCGCTTGGAGGAACTAGGCCTCGAAATGGAAGACCGCCGTCGAATCATCACTCAGATTGCGGCTTAACGTTCTTATGGTGCGGTCCGCACCCAGGACCGCAACAGTTCCGCGACGCTCCACGCTTGAGCGACGCAGCCGCGCGGAGTGAAAGGTTCGCTCGCATCGAACACTTCGCTGACGGAGCCGACGCACGCGTCGTTTAGATGATCGCGGAATCCCGCGAGAAGAGCTCTTGCGCCTTCACGATCTTCCGGAAAGACCCTCAATCGTGCATCGATGAAGGGCCCAATCAGCCACGCCCACACAGTTCCTTGATGGTAAGCGGCATCACGCGAACGCAGATCGCCATAATACTGAGATTTGAAATTGGGATGCCCAGGCGCCAGCGATCTCAGTCCATAGGGCGTTAGCAGGAGCTTTTCGACAACTTCAAAAACGCGTTTCCAGCGAGCCGGCTCGAGCACCGGATGGGATAGAGAAAACGAGAAGAGTTGATTGGGGCGGACTGCGGCATCCGGTCCGTTTTCGCCGTCAATGACGTCGTAAAGATATCCACCTTCCTCGAACCAAAAACGGTGGTTGAAGGAATCAAACGCTCGCGCCGCTAGCTCCGTCATGCGTGATGCGTCCTGCGGTCCGATTTCTTCTCTCACCCAGCCTTCCATTAGCCGCAATGCGTTGTACCAAAGCGAATTGATTTCGACTGTCTTGCCGCGCCTGGGAGTAACCACCCAGTCGCCGACCTTGGCGTCCATCCATGTCAATTGATAGCCATCCTGCCCCTGCTGCAAAAGTCCATCGGCCGGATCCACACCGATACCGAAACGAGTGCCGCGAACATGATGATCGATGATGTTCAGCAGCAATGGGATTAGCTGACGGAGAGTCTTTCTGTCGTTGGTTGCTCGAACATACCGTTCAATGGCATGGAAGTACCATAGCGTTGCATCGGCGGTGTGGTAGAGTCCGTCCTGTTTATGTTCAGGGAACAGGTTAGGTATCAGACCGTCTCTTACATAATGCGCGAACGTCCGCAATATGAATCCTGCCTCAGTGTGTCTTCCGGTTGTGAGGGTCAATCCCTCGAGGCTGATCATTGTGTCGCGGCCCCAGTCGGTGAACCAATGATAGCCGGCGATGATGGTTCGAACATCATCGCCGGAGGCGTGAGCTCGGGCGGCATCCGCCACGCGCGTATTTGGCGTGACAATGAATTGGTCGGCGGCGAGAACCGCCTCTTTCGTCCAACTGTTTCGAATTTCCGGCATAGCGGCTTCGACCAGTTTTCTTTTTCGTTCGACTTCCCGATTGAGTGCGTCACCAGGATCAAGAGCCAGGATTTTTTCCCATGGCTCGGTTGAGGCGATTACGGTGAAGGCGTCTCCGGGACGGAGAGTCGATCTCAGATAGCCGGGACTCCACAACGGGCCCCGAGACTCGTAACCGCGGCTTTGTTCGATCCGGTAAAAGACGGTTTTGAATTTTCCTCCATCGATCAAGAAGCCGCTCTGCGGTCCGTCTAGTCGAAAACGCAGGGGAGGAATTCCGGATCCGGAGAATACCTCATACCGGTCTCCGAAAGCGGTCACCTTGTACGGTTTGGCCATTGGCTGTGCGACTGAAGTTTCGTGACCACGGAAGTGCATTGAAGGACGCAGGCGGAGGCGAATTATTCCCTCTCGAGTGAGCATCCGATAAGAAATGTAAACGGTGTTTTGCAGCCGGGGCATCCAAACCCGCTTTTCAAGACTGAATCCTCGAATGTCGTAGCGCCAAACCGGCAGACCTCCTTCCAGACGGAACTCGGCGAGATAGTCTGCGTAATGGAAGTCCAGATGATCTTCCGAAAGCTCCTCGGCGCTGAAATCGATGACAGTTTCGTCAGGAAGGACGATTTCCTCGCCAAAGTGACTAAGCATTACGGTCCGGCCCAGGGGAGCAGGGAATGCGGCGACAAGCAGTCCATGGTACCGGCGCGTGCATGCTCCAGCAATGGATGATGAGGCATACCCTCCGAGCCCATTGGTGACGAGCCACTCCCTGACGAGAAGCCCTATGGGATCGGAACTGTCGGATCTCCTGACGGGCAATTCTCTGATGACAGGCTCTTCAACAAGAACTTGGCTGTTCATGCATCACCACTGCAGCGTTTCCCGAGATATTCCATATTCCCAGCTTTCCGGACGGAGGCCGCGAAGTTCCCCCATAGCGTGAATCTTCACTGGACCATAACATCTGCCATTGCGAATCATCCGGCGGGGCAAGCAACGGCTCTGCCCCCGGATTCAGCCGCACATCGCGGCCCAGGTTAACGAGCACCAAACGATCGCCATGAACACCTCCAAAGAAACGAAGCACAAATGCTTCCGGGCTCAGCACCGCACCGTGTATTGTGTCAGCTCTCTGAGAGTGAAATACTGGGTCGTCTCGGCGAAGCTTGAGGAGATCGGCATGAAAAGCAAGCATGAAGGCATTGCGAGCGCGTTCGGAATGATCTAGTTTGCAACGCTCAAACGTGCTGCGTTCGTTCGGCAAACCCATGACGAATTGATTTTTGGAGTGGCGAACGCCGGGAAATTGTTCCAGAAATTCCCGACGGCCCTCCGCCACCAGTTCGGCCAGTTGCTCGCTATGATCCGCGAAATAAAGAAATGGGCGAGAAGAACAGAATTCCTGTCCCTGAAACAGGAGAGGCGTTCCCGGCGCCAGCAAAAAAAGAGCTGTTAACGCCTTGAAAAGCCCAGGGCTCGTCAACTGGTGGAATCGGCCTCCGAATGGGGAATTGGCCACCTGATCGTGGTTTTCCAGAAAGTTTACGAAAGATGCGGCCTTTAGGTCTAAGGCTGGCTTTCCCCTTCGCCGTTTCTGCCAGCTGTAATATTGGCCTTGATAGAGAAATCCCCATTTCGTTGCGGATATGAATTCCTGTGGTGAGCCCGCGTAGTCGGAGTAGTAGGCCTCAGCGCGGCCTGTTGCGGCGACCACCGCGCTATGATGGAAATCGTCGTTCCAGAGAGCGTCAAGCCCGTATCCTCCCTTCGCTGGCTGGCGCGCCAGCTTCGCGTGTTGGGTTTCGTTCTCCCCTATCAGAATAATCAAACGCTTTCCTGCAGCCCGTCTTGCCTCGCGGCTGACTTTGGCGACGATGTGCTCGGGAGAATGATCAAATATCTGTTGCGTCGCATCCAGTCGAAGCCCGTCCAGATGAAATTCGTCAATCCAATATCTCGCATTTGAGACGAAGAATTCTCTTACAGGTCCAGACCCAGGGCCATCAAAGTTGATGGCTTCGCCCCATTCGTTCATGTAACGGTCTGTAAAATAGTCTTCGGCGAAGCTGCGAAGGTAATTTCCGTCGGGCCCCACATGGTTATAGACCACGTCGAGTATGACAGCGAGTCCGGAGGCGTGGGCGGCATCCACGAAGTTCCGGAAATCCCCGGGTTCTCCATACAGTCTGGTCGGGGCAAATAAATCGACCCCGTCGTATCCCCAGCCAAACGTTCCAGGAAACTCCGCTACAGGCATCAATTCAACGACTGTAATTCCAATCTCAGCCAGGTCGGGAAGATGCTTCAGGGCGGCCTTCCAGGTCCCTTCCGGTGTGAATGTCCCGATGTGCATTTCATAAATCACCTGGCCTTCAATTGAAACTCCCCTCCAACCAGCGTCGCGCCAAGCGTGCACTGGATCGATGACCTGCGAAGGGCCATGCGGGCCTTCCGGTTGAAATCTGGAGGCCGGATCAGGAAGCAGCGCAGAATAGCCATCAATGCGGAACCAGTAACGACTTCCGGCCTTCGCCCACTCGACAAGTTTTGAAAAATACCCATCTGGTTCCGGGTCGAGACTTGCCGTGACCCCCTCACTTACGATTTCGACCCTACGCTTGCGCGGCGCCCAAACACGAAAGTGCACGCCGCCGGGAACAAGTTCAGCTCCAATAGGTAGACGGCGTTGCACAGCCAACATCCAGTCCTCCATAGGCGAGAACCTGCAAGACCAACGCCACTAATACGGAGGTCCAGCGAGAGTTTGGAGCACCCGAAAGACTGTTGTGGAATGGCAGGTGATGTGCACCCTCTTTGGTAAGTCCCCAACAAGATACTTATTTGAGCCACAGGAGCGGGTGGAATGAATGTGCTTAGGTTGCTAAAAAAGGATCATGCCAACGTGAAGGCGCTTTTCAGCAAGTATGAAAAAGCCCCCAAGACAGGGTTCGACGAGAAGGGAGATCTTTTTGCAGAGATCCGCAGGGAACTTCAACTCCATACAAAGCTTGAGGAAGAAATTTTCTATCCGGCGGTTAAGGCGTGCAACGGTGATGGGCGCCGGCTTGTGACTGAGGCGCTAAGGGAGCACAAGGGGGTCGACGAACTTTTAACGCAGGCTTCACGTCTTGAGCCGGAAGACTCCAAGTTCGACGACCAGATCGAGACTCTCATTGAAAACGTCGACCATCACGTTGAGGAGGAAGAAGGGGAGATTTTCCAGTTTGCCGAGGAAAATTTATCTGCCGAAGAACTTGAAGATCTGGGAGCAGAGATTGAAGAGCGCAAGAAGACCTTAGAACAGCAGATGGCGGCGTGACATGCGAGCCGTCTGCTGGGAAGGTAAGCGCAGAATTCAGGTTAACAACGTTCCGGATCCGGGGATCCTGAACCCTCACGACGCAATCATAAGAGTTTCGCTCACGGCGATCTGCGGATCTGATCTTCATCTGTACAATGGCTACATTCCAACGATGGAGACTGGCGACGTGCTGGGACACGAGTTCATGGGCGAGGTTGCGGAAGTGGGTCCGGACGTTCGCAACCTCGCAAAGGGAGACTGGGTCGTCGTTCCCTTTGCCATTGCCTGCGGTCGGTGCTTCTTTTGCGAACGCGAACTGTGGTCTCTTTGCGACAACTCGAATCCGAATGCCAAGATCGCCGATGCGGCATATGGAAATTCCGGTTCGGGTTTGTTCGGATACTCGCACATGTATGGAGGGTATCCTGGAGGGCAAGCCGAATACGTCCGCGTCCCTTTCGCCGATGTTGGTCCGATCAAGATCTACGAAGACCTCCGAGACGATCAGGTCCTTTTTCTTTCCGATATTTTCCCGACCGGATACATGGCCGCTGAGAATTGCAATATACAGCCGGGCGATACGGTCGCGGTTTGGGGTTGTGGGCCTGTCGGTCTGTTCTCTATCAGGAGCGCGTTCATGCTGGGTGCCGAACGCGTGATCGCCATCGATAGATTTCCGGAACGCCTTCGAATGGCGGCCGATCACTGTTGCGCCGAGGTGCTGAACTACGAAGAAACGGATGTCCTTGACGCTCTCTTGCAAACGACGGGAGGCCGCGGACCCGACGCGTGCATTGATGCAGTAGGTATGGAAGCCCACGGCGTCGGTATTGAAGGAATCTACGATAAGGCCAAGCAGTCATTGCTGCTCGAAACCGACAGGCCAGTTGCTCTGAGGCAGGCAATTCACGCGTGCCGCAAGGGCGGTGTTGTATCGATTCCCGGCGTCTATGGCGGTTTGATTGACAAGTTTCCGATCGGCGCCGCCTTCGCCAAGGGACTGACGCTGAAGATGGGCCAGACCCACGTGCACAAATACATGCGTCCCCTCCTGGAGCGAGTCCGACGAGGCGACATCGATCCTTCCTTCGTCATTAGTCACACAATGCCCTTGGACGCAGCGCCTGAAGCATATCGAATGTTCTCGGAGAGGCAGGAGAATTGCACAAAGGTGGTTCTCAAGCCATGAATGATCAACAAAGGGTGATGGTGGCGGGCGGGATTCTTGCAGGCGCCTTTTTGGCGCGGCGCGTGACTCGGTCCGACAGCTTCGATTTTCAAGATCGATCCGTCTTGATCACTGGAGGATCACGAGGCCTTGGACTCGTCATCGCCCGTCAGTTGGCTGGAGAAGGCGCGAATCTCACCCTGGTGAGCAGAAATGTTCAGGACTTGGAACTAGCAAAAAAGGAATTGCTGGATCGGGGAGCAAGCGTGCAGATCGTTGCCGCCGACGTGAGAGACCAAAACGATGCTCGTCGGGCTGTTGAGCAGGCCATCTATCGCTTCGGTTCACTCGACGTGCTTATCAACAACGCAGGAGTCATGAAGGTGGGGCCTCTTGAGCACATGCAGATGGAGGATTTTCAAGACGCCTTTGACACCCATGTATGGGGGCCATTGTATACGACCCTCGCCGTTCTGCCGCAAATGCGCGCTCAAGGCGGCGGCCGCATTGTGAACATTTCGTCAATCGGCGGAAAGATAGCCGTGCCGCACATGCTTCCGTATTCGACAAGTAAATTTGCTCTATCCGGATTGTCTGACGGCATGCGATCTGAACTTCGAAAGGACGGAATCCTCGTCACCAGCGTCTATCCAGGCTTGATGCGCACCGGCTCTCATGTGAATGCGAGCTTTAAAGGCAGAAGCCAAGAAGAATATGCGTGGTTTTCGATTTTGGCGGGACTGCCTCTGTTTTCAATCAACGCCACAAGAGCCGCCAATCAGATCATTCAGGCCTGCCGCCAGGGCAGGTCTGAATTGATCGTCACAACACAGGCGAAGGTTGCTGTAATCGCTCAGACCCTTGCGCAGGGATTAGTGGCGAGGATTCTGGCTTTGGTAAATACGCTGCTGCCAAAGCCCAATACAGCTAATGGAAAACCGATTCCTTCAATGAATGACCGGGAGAAAACCGGTTGGGACAGCATGTCCAAGTGGTCGCCATCGGCATTGACACATCTTGCGGATAAAGCTATCGAGGAAAATAACGAGCACCGCGCTTCATAGTCGCGGGGTCAATGTTGCATGAATCGAGCGTCTGCAATAATCGGTCTGATCTGTGTGCTCATACTCGCCGTTCTCGCCATCAAAATTGTGCTGCTGGCCTTTGCCGCGCTTCTGCTTTCGATTCTACTGAGCACCGTCGCCGACTGGATTCATCCTCGACTTGGAATTCGCCCAAACTCGGCGGCCGTCCTCGTCGTCGTGCTCCTGTGCACGATCACAGTAGCTGGCATTTGGATGTTTGGCGTCAGCATGGCCGGACAACTGGAAAAGCTTTCCGACGGCGTCGCTCAGGCTCAGGATCAGCTGTGGGAACAGGCTCAAAAATATGATTGGAGCAGGCGTTTGTGGCCCCGAGCCCGAGAACAGGGCGAAGAAGCATTCGTGTCAAATGCCACAATAGCTGTCGCCACCGCCGTGCAGGGTGTTGCGGCAACCATCTTCGTTCTCTTTCTTGCGTTATATCTCTCATTGGAGCGGGATCGTTACTGGAACGCGGTGATCAGGTTTATTCCGACAAAGAAACGGCGCAAGGCAGTTGCTTCGATGGAAGCCATTACGCACGCGCTGCGATGGTGGATTTTGGGTCAGATGATTTCAATGGTAGTGGTCGCCGTTGTCACAACCATTGGGCTTCTTGCCCTCGATGTTCCCCTTCCGTTCACGCTGGGTTGCATCACGGGCGTCCTGAACTTCATTCCAAACGTCGGCGCCATTCTCTCAGCTTTGTTGGCGGGAGGGTTGGCGCTCACCAAGGGAGCAAGTGTTTTGTTGTCCGTCCTTCTGCTCTATGTGGTTATTCAATCGCTCGAGGGGTATATCCTTACGCCTTTCATCCAAAAGCAAACCGTCCATCTGCCTCCCGCTCTAACCATCTTTGTTCAAGCGCTAATGAGTATTTGGATTGGCGCCTTGGGCCTCGCATTAGCAGCGCCCGCGACGGTCGTGGCGTTAGTTCTCACGCGCAGCCTCTATTTTCGTCAGGAACATGATGAAGTGGAAGGTGAACGAATACTGAAGAGCGCAGGGTGACAACGTTCACTGTCACGCGCGTTTTCGCTCAGGATCGAAGTGATGAGCCCAAGCCCTCTCGCCGGGAGGCGGCGGTTCGTTGAGTTCGATCCAGTAGGTCACAAGTTGTCCGACGACGTTTGAGAAGTGTTCAAATTCGAGGGGCTTTCGGACATAGCTGTTCGCACCGAGACTATATCCGTTGATCAAATCCTGTTCTTCAATGGATGAGGTGAAAATCGCAGCCGGAATCAGTTTGGTGCGATAGTCCGTTCGCATGCGTCGCAGAACTTCGAGGCCGTCGAGTTTGGGGAGATTCAGATCGATGAGGACAATGCAGGGCATACTCAGTGGGTCGCGGAACTCAAAACGGCCCGTGCAGAACAGGTATTGCACCGCTTCCAATCCATCCCTCACGCTGACAACGGAGTCGGTGTATCCGCTCTTCTTTAGAGCGCGGACCAACAGAGCCTCATCGCTGGGATTATCTTCGACCACGAGGACTGTTCGCTTAATCATGGCGATACACCTGTTCTTAGAAAATGCTGCACATTTTCTGCCTAAGACGAAAAAATGATCGTAGGTCAGGATTTTTGAAGGTTTGAGGGTCAAACCGGGGCTTCCATCCCGCCGGGAATTCGCCATTCTTTGTAGAAGCGCTGGTAATTCTTCCCGCACGTGCACACGGCCAGCGAGTGGCGAGTCGCATAAATTGGTTACGCACCAGTAGTCTATGGTCTTCCCTTAAGTGGTAGGGCAATTGCCGCTGTACGAATAAAGGGTGGCATTCACACATGAATAACAATGATGTTGTCTCCATACTTAACGGCCTGATCGAAACGTGCAAGGACGGTCAGGAGGGGTTCAAGACCGCCTCGGAGACCATTCGCAACAGCGAATTCCGAAGGCTGTTTAATATTTTCTCTCAACAGCGTGCGCAATTTCTCGCAGAGCTTCAAGCGGAGGTGCATCGGATTGGCGGCAATCCCAGTCAGTCTGGCTCCGTTGCAGGAACACTTCATCGGGGATGGATGAATTTGAAAGCGGCGGTTACGCGCGTCGATGAAGGCGCGATCATCGCCGAGTGTCAGAGAGGAGAAGAGGCTGCGGTAAATAACTACCAGGAAGCGCTAAAAGCGGATCTTCCCTTAGACGTTCAGTACGTCGTAAAGCGGCAGTACATGGACATCAAAGACGCCTACGATCGAATCCGGATTCTTCAGCGAGCTGCGTAGGAGACCTCTCAATGAGCTTCATACATACTTTCATACAAGAAGGAGGTCTCCTATGGTCAGTCGCGCAAGTATCCGCGAGCATCCCATCCATCCCATGCTGATCGTTTTTCCCATAGCGTTCTGGATAGGATCTTTTGTTTGCGATCTGATCTATCACGCTGGGTCACACGATCTCTTTTGGAAAGATGTGGCGTTCTATGCGATCGCGGCGGGCCTTATGGGAGCCTTGCTGTCGGCGATTCCGGGTTTCATCGACTACTTGAGCCTTCCCAAAGGGCGCGTGAAAGGAATTGCAACGACGCACATGGTGCTGAATCTTATCGTAGCGATTCTTTTTGTATTCAACCTCGGTCTGCGTATGAACGCTTCGCCTGACGAGTATTTTGCCGTCGTTCTGTCGGCTGTTTCGATTGGAATGATGGCGGCGTCGGGGTGGCTTGGCGGCACGCTGGTTTACCTATACGGTGTTGGTGTATCCGGCAAAGGTGCGAGGGAGGCTGATCGACCCCGTCGCGTAGCCTAAAGAGTCAGACGTCCAAACAAGCGGGAGGCCCGCCTCCCGCTTGTTTGGGAACACATTCACCCAACGAAGTGCGCCGTTGAGGGAATTCCTTTCAGAAGCTCCCCGTTGTTCGTCCAATCTTTGACAATTTGGGAAAAAGAGTGGAGCTACAAAGACCGTGTCGCGCGGCGTCCGAAAGCGGGAATCGTTTGCGCCTTGTCTTACGCGTATCCGTCTAACAATAAATATGACACCAAAGACAAAGTTAATTATTGCCGGCACAGGCGTTACGGCCGCCCTGTACGGAATGCAGCGTATGTTCGGCGGAAGGCGCATTCATACACTCCCATATGGAAGCGGAATTAAGCTGAAAAGATCTGTCACGATCAATAGACCTGTCCAGGAGCTTTACCAGTACTGGAGGGACCTCAACAACCTGCCGCATCTTTTCGACAACGTTGCGTCAGTCGAAGTCTATGACGAAACGGTGTCTCATTGGACGCTGAAAGGACCTGCCAACACTACTCTTTCGTGGGAGGCGGAAATCACGATCGATCGCGAGAATGAAATGATCGGTTGGCGGTCCCTGGAAGGGGCCGACATCGCGAACGCGGGATACGTTCGTTTTGATCGCTCGACCGGAGATCGCGGCGCGGTAGTGAGAGTTGCACTTCAATACAATCCGCCGGCGGGAAAACTGGGAGCCGCTCTCGCCACCGTTTTGGGCGCCAAACCGAATATGCTCCTTGGAGAAGGACTGCGGCGGTTCAAACAGTTGATGGAAGCGGGTGAGATCGCCAAGGTCGAAGATAAACATCCGAAGTCGGCTGATGTGGAGATCGCTTCGGACGAATCGTTTCCTGCAAGCGATGCCCCTGCCTGGACAGGCACAACCGGGCCGACCAGGAGGATCCGCAGATAAAGAAGACGCCTGGCGCTGTCCTGCCGCGGTTGCTTCCTAGAGACCCAGCGCGGCGCGCGTTGCTGGACCTACGAGTCCGTCCGGCTTCAATCCCTGCCGGACTTGGAATTGCCGCACGCGAGCTTCCGTCATCGGTCCGTAAATGCCGTCGGTCGGTCCGCTGATGCCGCTCACATTCAGAGCCTCCTGGATGGCGCGCACGTCATCGCCGATCAGGTATGGCGTCTGGAGTCTAATCAGGCGTTCTTGTCCGGATTCGGCTGAGACGCGGGTGGGTTCGCCCATGAGCGATTCCCTGTGAATGACGACTCCGCGAACACCGAGCGGTAAATCCAAGTTCCATTTTTCTTCCTGGACCAGGCGTCCAAACGTCTCCATTCGATACACAGTCTTGCGCAGGAGTCTATTGGGATGGTTCGCAAGCCATTCGCGACGAACTTCCACATATCGCGCGGACCACGATTTTTCGCCGAGTTTCTTGACACTACCAAAGGTCGTATTTGTTTTGTCTCTTATTAATCCCCAGGAGCCGTGGATTCGGCTGTCATAGGTGATCGCAGTTGCGAGTCCCGAATACAACCCTTCATTGCGCGCAGATGCCAGGCTGGGCGCCCAATACACGCGATCGAAAAAACGGTCCTGCGTCGTATGCATCACGGGGTCTTCGCCTGCATCACGCAAGATTCGACGAAAGGAAGCGTCGTCATCGAGCGTATAGTCGCGGATCGCCAACCGGTCCAAGTAAGGCTGAAGGGAAGCGGCCTCTAAGGCCGCAGCGGATTCGCAATACGCTTTGATCAGGAGATAAAGATTGCCGCTCGCAAGCGTGGTTTGAGAACGGCCGTATGTCAAATGACCGGGGTCTCCCACCAGCAAAGTGACCTTCGAGTAAGAGCCTTCTGGCGTACCGGTCTCGAAAATATTAACAATCGCTTGCGCGGTCTTTTTCTGAAGTTCGGTTAATTCGGGCGCCAAGGATGTCTTCATAGGCGGTCAGCATAAATAAAACGGGAGCCATGAGCAATTTTCTCAATGCAAAATGCTATTGTCCGCGCTTTTCCTCCAGCGTCTTTACGGCCGCCTCTATTTTCTTAGCCGCTTCCTCATAGGTTGCTGCGGAGCAGCGAAACGGTGCACCGAAACTGACGTGAACGGGGCCCGACTTGGGCCACTCGTCGTGGATGGAGTAGATCTGATATAGACCGTAAAGGTGAACAGGGACGATTGTCGCCTGGAGGCGCACCGCCATCATGCCGATGCCCGGACGGAACTCGTGCATTTGGCCATCGGTGGTTCGCGATCCTTCGGGATACACCAGCGGGCAGAACCCCTGCCTTACGAGGTCCGCCGTATAGTTCAGTGCGCGTCGAACTCCAGCCATCTGCTGTGGCAGAGGATACGCGTTGAAGAGCGCACAAGCTAAAAAATAGCCCATGCCTGTTTTCAGAGTTTCCTTCGTTAGGGACCGTTGTGGGGATTCAAAGTAAGCACGGAATACATCTTGAGACATTGCTGGAACAACGCGGCGTCTCCAGTGATACGGAAGCGCGGCGAGAATAGCAGGAGTATCGAGGTGGCTCGTGTGATTAGCAGCGAAAATAACTGGCGGTTCAATTCCGCGCAGGTTTTCCAATCCGGAAACGGTGAGCAGCAGGTAGTTTCTGAATATTGGGATAGCGACGAGATATTGAAAAATGTCGCGAAGCCAGTTTATCGGCCATCGGCGCGCCCAGTGCGAAGGTGGCGCGGAACGGTCCGTTGTCGATGATTGAGCGGTCTCGAGCCACTGTTCCAACTCCAAATTTGATCGCAATCTGGAAAACTCTTCTTCATTGAGTTCCACCTGCCGTGCATTTTCCAGTTCTGAGAGCAGTTCGACGCGTTCGAGCGACGACATCGCGCTGAGATCGGGACCGACATCCCGTTCACGCGCACTTGGCCGTTGGATCTGGCGCGCCACTTCTCCTCGCTTGATCTTTAAAGTTGAAGCCGTTCGTGGAAAGTCCTTATCCGGCCATATCGACCATGCTTGGATGCGCTGGTGTTGTTCCAGCTTCAGATTGGCGGAACGAATAATCTCTTCGGGATTCGAATTGGATCCGCTCAGTATCAGGACGGCATGAACCCGTTCCCCGCCTCCATTCCGCACGCCGACGACAGCGCTGTCCAGCACTTCAGGCAATTTATTGAGAACGGCTTCGACATCCTCGGGATGGACGTTGAGCCCCTCCGCGGTGATGATGACGTCCTTCTTGCGACCGCGGAAATAGAGCCTTCCTTCAGAGTCGATTTCTCCAAAATCACCGGTATGGAGCCACTCGCCGTCGGTCGTGACACTTTCGCCACGAACCAGAATTTCTCCGTCAGCCGCGATCCGTACTTCCTGTCCGGGGACCACCTTTCCCAAAGATCCTTTGCGGGCATTGAAAGGATGATTGACTGCAACCACAGGACTCGCTTCAGTCAGTCCGTATCCCTGAATAACAAGGAATCCGAGCCTTCCCCAGAAGCTTTCGAGGTCCGGATCGACGCGTGCTCCGCCAACGACGAAAGCCCAGAACTTCCAGCCAAACTGCGAATGAACGCGGCGATGCCGGATCCATCGCCGGAAAACACCGATTTCTTTCGCATTCTCTTCGATCTCCGGCCGGAACCGCCTTTTTACTTCGTTGCTGAGGTTTTCAAGTATTCGCGGAACGCAAACCACAACCGATATCTTTTCCTCGCGGATGATCTTCATTAGCCGGCCGGAATGGGTTTCGGAGGAAAACGTCACTGCACCTTCAAGCAATAACGGAATGAAAAGACCCTGAGATTGTCCGAACAGATGACTCAAAGGAAGGAGATCGAGCACCCGAATGGGCTGGAATGGCCACGCCCACTTCTTATAACGATTGATTTCGCTTTGAAATGGCCGAAGGTTGGCACAGATGTTTCGATGGCGGTGGATAACGCCCTTCGGTTCGCCTGTCGTGCCAGAGGTATAAACGATCTCCACAATGTCGTCTGGCTTGACCGACTCGACTTCAAATGAAGTGATTCGCGGAAGGCTGGCAATGTGTTCGAGCGCTTCATTGTTGAGAACCAGCTTGGCTCCCGATTCATGTCGGATTTTCTCCATGAGATCTGGTGAGAACCGAAAGTCGACTGGGATAATGCAGACGCCCCGCGCCACACATGCCCAAAAAACCGCGACCCATCCGAATCCATTCTCGGCGCAAACGAGGATGCGGTCGCCTTTGGAAACTCCAAGTCGTTCGAAATCGTAAACTGCCGCTCCGATCGTTCCATAGAGATCGCGGTAACTATAGATGGTTGTGCAGAGGCCGTTCGAGCAGCGGACCGCCTCTGCGGTTCCAAGTCGCCGAATTTCAGCCAAAAGATCCAAAAGTGTTTGCATGACACCAGCTCGACGCCGGTTGCGTCATTTCGTCAGGGGATAAACCTCACGCAATATTCTTCTCATATTCTTTTCCAGGATTCGTCTATCAATGTGAGGCTCTAATTATTTCAGCCATAGGAGTCAATGAGTATGTTGCGGAAGATGCCAAGAATCCCGATGGTTACGGCCCTTATCCTGGCATTGGTGCTGCCGGCGGCGGCTGATCGAACCAGTTTGAAGCCAGGCTTCAATATTTTTTCTGCCGACCAGGATGTGGAAATGGGAAGGCAGGTGGCGGCCGAGGCGGACCGAGAGCTGCCTATCATGAACAACCGTCGAGTGACAGATTACGTAAACACCTTGGGACAAAGGCTTGCGGCGCGCGCTCCAGGCAACTCGTATCCGTATCAGTTCAAGGTAGTCAATGACAAAGCCATAAATGCTTTCGCTCTGCCAGGCGGTTTTGTCTACATCAATCGAGGAACGATCGAGGCCGCCGACAACGAAGCGCAGCTTGCGGGTGTGATCGCGCATGAGATTGCGCATGTCTCATTGCGGCATGGCACCAATCAGGCATCCAAGCAATACATCGCTCAGGTGCCGCTTGCGATATTGGGCGGTGCACTTGGCGGTGGAAATTCCGTGGGATCTGTTGTTGCGCAGCTCGGCATTGGCTTTGCAGCAAACTCTATCCTTCTAAAGTACTCACGTGACGCCGAGCGGCAAGCGGATCTATTGGGCGCACAGATCTTGTATGACGCCGGTTACGATCCTAACGCAATGGTGCAATTTTTCGAGAAACTTCAAGCGGAGAGCAAGGGCAGACCGGTCGAGTTTTTCAGCTCTCACCCGAATCCGGAAAATCGTGTCTTAAATGTTCAGCGCGAGGTTGAAGGTTTGGGTGGTGTGAGATCTGGTCGGCGCAATGACTCGCAGGAATTTCATTCCGTTAAAAACCTGATTGCATCGGCATCAGCCCCGCGTGTCGCGGCGCGAGCCGCAGATCGCGGCGATTCGAATGGCCGTTTGTCGATGCCCTCAGATCGTATGGTGGCGTACCGTGGCGGAGACTTTGAAATAAGGCACCCCGAAAACTGGCGCGTGTACGGTCAAGGCGATGCCATTACCATTGCTCCTGACGGGGGCATCGTCTCGGGCGCCCTGGCGTACGGTATGATGGCCGCAATGTTCGAGCCTCATTTCGACGACTGGAACGGTCGCATGACTCTGGAGCAGGCTACAGATCAATTGTTGGACGAAATGCGACGCGACAACCCGCAGATGCGAATCTCGCGGCGTCACGAACGGACGCGCGTAAACGGAGAGAACGCGCTGACAACGGAACTCTCCAATGTCTCTCCGGTGGGCGGCCGGGAGATTGATCAATTGGTCACGGTCCTGCGTCCGGATGGTTCACTCTATTACTTTGTGGGAGTCGCCCCAGCGAACGATTATCGAACCTATGACCGAGTATTCGACAACATGATGAGAACCGTTCGTTTTTCCCGCTAAGACTCACTGGACGCGGGCATATAGTCTGCGTCCCCATTTCGTTTCTGCACGCCTTTGATAGAATCCGGACATGGTGAAGATCCGGATCATGGTTTATCGCCATTCTGTCTTTTACAGCCCCTTGATCGCGGCCATTGCCGGAGGTTTCCTCAAAAAAGAGGGGTTGGAGGCGGAATACCGTCAAAAGCCCAAAGACTTCAACATCTATGACGCATTCCGGCGCGGCGAAGTGGACATTATGCAGGCGGCGGTTTCCACGAGCTGGGATCCATTATCGAGAGGTATGCGAGACATTCCGGTTCACTTTGCACACATCAACCAACGGGATGGATTTTTTATTACGGCGCGCCAGGGCTCCCCACCATTTCAGTGGAGCGTTCTGGAAGGAGCCGAGCTTGTGGCCGATTATGCTCAGCAGCCTCTTGCTATGCTGAAATATGGCCTGCACCTGAAAGGTTTGAATTGGGATCGCATTAGGGTGATCAATGCGGGCGAGCCTGATTCAATGTATTCCGCCTTCCGTAATGGTCAAGGCGACTATCTTCACCTTCAGGGGCCTGGCCCTCAACAACTGGAGAAAGACGGCTTGGGAAGAGTCGTCGCCGCTATGGGTGAAGTCATTCCTCCAGTAGCTTTCAGCAGTTTGATGGCAGTCCGGGATTTTCTGGAGACTGATGCTGCAAAGGCTTTCATGAAGGCTTACAGACACTCCCTGAAATATGTAACCACGGCGACCGCGGCTGAGTTGGCGGATGCTGAGTCGTCTTTCTTCCCCGGAATTGCTCGGCCTGTCGCAGGTCCGCGACGTCGCCTCCTGAATTGATCGGGATGTCCTGACGTCGGCTATTGCGCGATATCAGGATCTGGGCTGCTGGCGAGACGATCCTCTGATCACGCGCGATCAATACGAAATGGCGATGGAAGTCTTCATCCACACGGGCGTGTTTAAAAATCGGTTTCCTTACGAGGACGTCGTGGCGGCGCCTCCCGCGTGATCGAAGCTCCACTAAGAACTGACTTACCCTCTCGACTCGCCAAGCTGTCGACTCGCCAATCGTGACAAATTCCTGGAAATCCCGTACGCTGCTGCATTCAAGCCAGATTGCAGTTGTGGAGGCCGCATGTTTGTGATCGTTGTAACGGCAATCCTCATGTTTCTTTCAGCCTGTTCTTCAAAGCAACCTATCGGTCCTGATGCAGCGCGAGCGTTGATTGAAGAATCCGCAGATTCCATAGGCGGATGGCAGGCAATGGACTCCATTAAGGCGCAGGAAATAGTGACCGGAGGAGGCGATTGGGAGCCTCACCAGGCCCCGGAGCCTGGCGCACCCGGACCTCAAGTGAACAACTTTGCGCAAACCGTGTTAGTGGACTTCGAGAAGGGACGACTGAAGCTGACGTTCGACGCTAAGCGAACGTATCCCGCTCCTGGCCCAGTGAAATTTGCGGAAGTGATTGAGGGCGACATCGGCGTGCTTCAGACGACGGACGCGCAGGGAAAGCCTGTCAGTCAGCGACTGCATCCAAGCCGCCTTGCCACACGGCAGCGGGACCTCAGGCGAATGCCGCTGCGTGTCTTGTACATTGCGAAGAATGCCTCAGACCTTTCACGAGATGTGGACCGCGCGGGCGACAAGGGCCCTATACACATTCTGCGTTACACGGATTCAGGCGCGCCCGTTGAACTCCATATCGACAGTTTCGACAAACTTCCGGTCCGCGTAATTTATTCTGAGGATGACCCCATATTCGGCGATACGTTGAACGAAGTTGCATTCCTCGACTGGAGAGAGACCAGCGCGGGCGTGCGGTTGCCGTACACGATTGCGGTTTTTCTAAACGGAAACAAGATTCGGGAAGAGCGCGTTCGCACACTGATCAATAATCCGGATTTGGACGATGCGGCCTTTGCAATACCTGACGACGTTCGTGCAATGCCGGATAGCGGCGAGAAGATTGTCTCTCAGTGGCCGCTTCGACGCATCGCATTCGGTGTTGGTTATGAAGCTTTCGGTACAGAACAGAAAGTCGATCTGTCGCCTATAGCTCCTGGAGTATTCCATGTGACCGGCGGAAGTCACCACAGCATGGTCGTTGAAATGAGCGACCATTTGATCGTCGTCGAGATGCCCCTCTTTGAAGAGCGTTCGCTTGCGGTTATCAAGGCTCTCGAGGAGAAGTTTCCTGGAAAGCCGATTCGGTACGGAGTTGTCACCCATTTTCACAACGATCATTCGGGCGGCGTTCGCGCGTACGCGGCCAAGGGTGCGACGATTGTGGGGCACGAGTCGATCGTTCCTTTTCTCAAGGATGTCATGGCGCGGCCCAAGACGATCCGTCCCGACTCTCTCGCAAAAGCAGGAAACATTACACCTAACGTCGAAGGCGTGGCGGACGTAAAGACCCTGACGGATGGATCGCGGACTGTCGAGCTTCGGACGCTTTCCAACCCTCACGTTGCTGGGATGCTTGTCGCGTACCTGCCCCAGGAAAAAATCGTTTTCGTCAGCGACATCTATTCGCCGGGCGGTACTGTTCAGCCCGGTGATCCGAATGCGCTGGCGCTGTATTCAGCGTTAAGGAACGCCAATATATTGGTAGACAAGATCGTTGGCGGACATGGCGGCATCGGCCCGTTCAAAGATCTAGCCAAGGTGGATGTCCCGGCTGTGAGGCTTCCTTGAAGCATCTCGAAAGCGCCATCGTTGAGTTCCGGCGCTGCAAGGAACTCGGCGAAAAGCCATCGCTCAGCTGGATGACGCCGAATTGCACTGGGCAGCCGGATCGTGAATCATGCAGTGCATCGCCAGATTTGCACGCTACGCAAACCGTGTCGGCCACACCGTCTGAATCACCAGGCGCTTCCAAGGTGAAAAATGGGAGACTCTCGCCATCCCTCGAGGGAAATCCGCCGACTACCTGTCCAGGTAGGTTTAAAATTGGCAAAGGGAGGTCGGAATTATGGCGACAAAGATTCTTATAGGCATCGTCGGGGTGATAGTTGTGGGAGCGATTATCATTGGCACGACGGTGACAGGAACGTACAACAGTCTCGTTGGCCTTGATCAAGCGACGCAGGCGCAGTGGGCGCAGGTGGAAAATGTGTACCAGCGGCGCGCCGATCTGGTGCCCAACTTGGTTGAGACCGTCAAAGGCGCCGCCAATTTCGAGAGAGAAACATTGACGGCGGTCACCGAGGCTCGATCAAGAGTTGGACAGGTAACGTCCGGTGCGATGGAAAACGTCGCGCGGGATCCGCAGGCGTTTCAGCGTTTTCAAGAAGCTCAGGACGGTCTTTCCTCGGCCCTCTCTCGCTTGATGGTGGTCGTAGAAAGATATCCGGAATTGAAATCGACTCAAGGTTTCCGGGATTTGCAGGTGCAGCTCGAAGGAACAGAAAATCGAATTACGGTCGAACGTATGAGATTTAATGAGGCTGCACAGGCTTTCAACACTCGCCGGGAAAGCTTTCCGACTGTCTTGATCGCAGGCTTCTTCGGCGACCGTTTCCAAACCAAGCCGTATTTCAAAGCTCAGGCCGGGGCTGAAAAGGCGCCAGAGGTAAAGTTCTAGTTGAACCTTCGGCTCCTTCTCTTCACTATCCTTGCGGCAGTTCTGGCGGGACCGGTTTCGATCGCTCAGAGCCCGATTCCTGCCGCGCCCACGCGTTGGGCCACCGACAACGCCAATTTTCTTTCTTCCCAAACCATTCAATCTCTGGACCAACGACTTGAAGCCTACGAAAGGGCGACCGGCCATCAAATCCTTGTGTGGATTGCTCCCACCTTGGGAGGCGTTCCCATCGAAGACTTTGCGGTTCGCACATTCGAAGCGTGGAAGGTGGGACGAAAAGGAATGGACGACGGCCTTGTGCTGTTCATCTTTCCCCAGGACCGGCAGCTCCGTATCGAAGTGGGTTATGGACTTGAAGGGCAGGTGCCCGACGCCCTTGCGTCTCAGATCATCAATGACGTCATCACGCCGAGAATCCGGGGCGGCGACCCTGACGGCGCCGTTCTGCAGGGCGTCGAAGCGATTCTCTTCGTGACTGGCGGAGGACAATTACCGGCTCAAGGAGCGGATGGTCGCGACAACGGCGGTGGTTTTGGTATCGGGAATCTGATCGTTTTCGGCATCGCCGGAATCGCTTTCCTAATTCTTTTCGTGACCAATCCCACACTTGCGATTTACCTTTTGGCCAGCATGCTGAGCGGCTCCCGCGGCCACGGTAACCGACGGGGAGGAATGTCATGGGGCGGAGGCGGCGGCTTTTCAGGTGGTGGCGGCCGCTCTGGCGGAGGCGGAGCAAGCGGATCATGGTAATGACGCGTCGCAGGCTTCTGAATTCAATCGATCAGGAGCGAATTAAGAAAGCTATTGAGAATGCCGAGCGGTTAACCTCGGGCGAGATACGCGTCTCCGTCGCGCCGCTTTTTTGGGGGGATGTTCAAAAGGCAGCCGAGAGGACTTTTGTGCGAATGGGAATGAAGGAGACAAAGGATAGAAACAGCATTCTGTTTTTCCTCGTTCCAGCGCGGCGTAAGTTTGTGGTTCTCGGAGATGCGGGAATCCACGAAAGGGTCGGGCAACACTTTTGGGACAGCATTGCATCAGCGCTGTCGGAGAAATTCAGGCAAAGCGACTTTACAGGCGGACTTGTGAGTGCAATTGAAGAAGTCGGAAGACAGCTCGGAGCACATTTCCCCTATCATGCGACCGACAAAAACGAGCTTTCCAATGAAGTCGATTTCGGTCCGTAGATGCGTATTACCGATCAGCTTTTGATTCCAGACGACGAAATCACGTTTACTGCTTCACGCAGCAGCGGCCCAGGCGGACAAAACGTAAACAAGGTCAGCAGCAAAGTGACCCTCTTGTTCGACGTTGCCGCGTCTACGGCGCTGACGCCCGACCAGAAGAATGCTGTTTCAAGTAAGCTTAGACAACGCATCAACAAGGATGGAATTCTGCGCGTTACATCGCAGCGGACGCGCAGTCAGGACGCCAATCGGCAGGAGGTGCGGAATCGATTCGCCAACCTGATCCTGAGTGCACTGGAAGCACCTTCGCCGAGGATCGAGACTAAGACAACCTTCGCTGCGAATCAGCGCCGCCTGCATAAGAAGAGAGTCCGCACAACGATCAAACGCTTGCGATCCCGAAGAGAATGGGAAGAATGAGGGAGCGTAGGCGGGTGCGCCTGAGCATCGTCGCGGCGCTCCTAGTGTTTTTTTCTGCAAGCGCTCCAGCTCAGAAGGGAACGCCCGTATACGGCATCGCTTATCACTTGTCGATGCCTCGGCCGGCTTCTCACTTCTTTGTTGTCACCATCACCCTGTCGGTTCCGGTGGGTGAGAACGCCGACCACGTCGATCTTCAAATGCCGATGTGGCAGCCCGGCCGCTACGCGGTTGCAGACTTCGCGAAAAACGTGCAGGAGTTTGAGCCGCGTTCCGGGGATCGCCCCCTTCGGTGGGCCAAAATCAACGATCAGACGTGGCGAGTGCAGCGTTCGGGAAATCGAAGCCTGACCGCAACGTACAAGGTGTTCGGCGACGATCTTTCCGGAACATATGCCCAGCTGAATTCCGTTCATGCGAATTACACCGGCGGCGAAATTTTTATGTACGTATCCGGCCATAAGCAGGATCCGATCAGTTTACGGATTCAGCCTCCGGATGGATGGCGCGTCATCAATGGGGAGACCGATTACCCCGGCCAGCTCGAATGGACATTTCCGAACTACGAGACGCTTATAGACACTTCTACAGAGATTGGGCGGGACTGGACGATCGATGAATTTCAGTTGTTTGGAAAAAGATATCGCGTGGTCGTTCATTCTCGAGGCAACGAGGGCGGCCGTAGGCCGGCTCTGATTCGCGACATCGAGAAGATCGTGCGCGCGGAGATCGCAATGTGGGGCGAACCCGAGTTTGACAGCTACACCTTCTTAATCCATTTTGCGGGCGACGATCGGTCCAGCGACGGCATGGAGCATCTCACTTCGACGCAAATCATCGTTCCTGGCGAACTGTCGGATCCGGCGATGTACCGATCGACTCTGGAAACGGCGGCGCACGAATTCTTTCACGCTTGGAACGTCAAACGGCTGCGGCCCATCGAGCTAGGACCGTGGGACTGGACAAGGCCAGTAGCGACGCGCGGACTCTGGATCGCGGAGGGTTTCACCGAGTATTACGGCGATTTGATGCTGCGCCGAGCAGGACTGGCGGACGATAGGGCGACCCTGCAGGAATTTTCCGATGCCGTGCGCGTGATCGAAAGTGCTCCAGGCAGCAAGCTGATGTCGGCCAACGAGTCCTCTATGGCCGCCCCATTCATTGATGGGGCCGTCCACAGGCAGCGGAATAATCTTCAGAACAGTTCGATTAGCTACTATTACAAAGGTGAATTGATCGGCTTGGTCCTGGATCTGATGATTCGCGGCAAGACCAATGGCCGGAAATCATTGGACGACGTCATGAGGAGTGCGTATGCAGCGTTTTACCTCAACAGCCCCAACGCCAGCTACTACCTGAAGGGACGCGGCTTCACGAATGAAGACTTTGAGCGGGCCGCCAGTGACGCAGTAGGCATCGACTTGAGCGACTTTTTTGCACGTTACGCGAATACAGCAGAGAGGCTTCCATATGAAGAAGCGCTCGCCTACGTTGGACTGCGTTTGTTCCAGTCCCCGTCCGAAAG
Organism: uncultured Solibacteraceae bacterium; assembly: GCA_964541075.1. Lineage (GTDB taxonomy): Bacteria > Acidobacteriota > Terriglobia > 20CM-2-55-15 > 20CM-2-55-15 > CAZIPZ01. Next base: position 24,769 of record CAZIPZ010000007.1, read on the forward strand.
TTTCATCTATCGAATCGAAGAAGATCCAAACGCGGGAAACCAGGCGAAAGCGCTGCGGGCGGCATGGTTGAATGGACGATGATGCCGACAGTCGGGAACAGTTCTTATTCCTCCACAGGCTCGTCAGCGTCTTCCAGGTATGTTGAAAGGTAGCAATGTACACGCTGCTCGCTGTGAACGCGGAGCCGAAATCCCTCCTCGGGAAATTCGTCCATCACACGTTCCCCGAACTCAACAATGTACTCTTGCAGGGATTCTTCTCCGGTTGGATTGTCCAAAACCTTGCGCACAATGCCGGCGTCGCCAGGACGTAGCACATCGCGTTTTGAGACGCGAACCAGCGAACCGACTTTAAACCGAGACATAATGCAAACGGTAACATGCTTATGCTATAAGGAGGGCATCCTTAAGTGAGTCGCTGGAGCGTGGGAGCATGGTGCTCATGACCTCTTTTGCGGCTGTGGAGGAGGGACATGGGTAAGAAACTTTACGTCGGCAATCTTCCTTTTGCCGCGACCGACGAAACTCTTCAGGAGATTTTCGCCCAAGCGGGCACGGTTCAATCCGCCAAGATCATCACGGACCGCGATACGGGCAGAAGCAAGGGTTTCGGCTTTGTCGAAATGGCTTCAGATCAGGAAGCGGCTGACGCGATCCAGAAATTCAATGGCGCCGATTACGGAGGACGGTCGATGACCGTCGCCGAAGCTCGTCCAATGAGCCCACGCGAAGACCGAGGTTTTGGAGGCGGAGGCGGTGGCGGTGGCGGTGGGCGAGGCGGCAGAGGAAACCGCTGGTAGCAGCGGATCCTGCTCGACTCGCGGCACAAGCAGCTACGGATTACGGCAGCGTTGCTGGCGTGATCCGCAGCAAGCCTTCCAAACTTTGTCCTTCATGCCCCAAGATCCCTTTGTCGATTGGTTTGAAGCCCTCGAAGCGCGCCATCTTGCCAACTTGAACTTTTCTGAAGTCCGTCGCGCCGTTCAGGCGCTTTCCATTAGGTATGTCGAAAAACGCCATCGATTTGGCACAGGCGGCATACTCGATGGCGAAGGGAAACGCGCGGCCTTCGCAATGTTTTATGGCCCTCTCCACTTTCTTCTCGTAAGGCAGATCGTGCGGGCGCTCCATGCAACGGTTCCCAATAATGCTTCAATCCTGGATGTCGGCGCCGGAACGGGTGTTGCCGGCGCCGCATGGGCGCTGGAATCTCTTCGAAATCCCGCGGTCATCGGCGTTGACCATAATCCTTGGGCGCTGTCTGAGTGCAAGTGGACGTATCGAACGCTCGGACTTCGCGGCCGTGTGCAGGCGGTCGACTTGGCTTCGTTCAAAATCCCGGCCGGCGTGGCAGTGATCGCTGCGTTTACCGTTAACGAAGTCGATGAAGCCAGGCGAGCGCACATGCACAGCCAATTTTTGAGCGCCATCCGGCGCGGCACTCCCGTCCTGATTGTAGAACCTATCGCGCGACGCCTGTCTTCCTGGTGGGAAGAGTGGGCGACCAGTTGGAAATCAGAAGGAGGAAGAGCCGACGAGTGGCGGTTTCGGCTGACCCTGCCGGAGAAACTTCAACTGATGGACCGCGCGGCAGGGCTGGATCATCGGGAACTCACAGGGCGGTCTCTATGGGCGCCGGGATCAACGTGATAAACTTCGCGCCATGCCTTTCTGTCCAACGTGCGGCAGGCCGGCCGATCAGGCGGCGCTATATTGTCAGTCTTGCGGCGCCGGGATCAGGCCTGAGCCTGTCACCGAAAATATTGGCAATTACGCGGGATTTTGGAAACGGGTTGGAGCCTGGGCGATCGATGCAGTCGTGCTTAGCATCGTCTTGTCATTCTTGCTGAGTGCGAGCGGAAGAATCTTCCCCGGTTTGTTCATACCTTGGCTCTATGAGGCTTGGCTGCACAGTTCCGAGTGGCAAGCCACGCTAGGTAAACGCGCCTTGAATATCGTTGTTACCGGTGTAAACGGCGGAAGAATCTCCTTCGCCAGAGCGACAGGACGACACTTTGCCAAATGGATTTCGGCTGGCACGTTTCTAGTTGGCTTCATCATGGCGGCCTTTACCGCCAGGAAGCAGGCTCTCCACGACCTGATCGCCGGAACCATCGTTGTAAACAGGTGACCTAATCCCATCCGACGCGTCGACAGCGTTAAACTGCCTGTTGCTTCCTTTGAAACGGGACAATTTCCACTCCGAATGACGTAGTGGTTGCCCGTTGCCACCTTAACCCTCTGTTTTTGCTGGGTCGCCCGCGAGCTTCATTGGTCACGTTTTTGCGTAATGCTTTCCGGACGAGGAGGCAAAATGCGGAAATCGATCCTTCCCCTTTTATTGATCCTTTCATTTCAGATTGTCGCAGTCGCCCAAACAACCGCGAGTTCTGTTTCCTATTCTGTGGCTGCACGTGGAGGCCAGATCATAGAAACTCTGGGAGGCGCGGAACCGGTCATTGTGGGGTACGCTCGCGTACAACCCTCTGTAAGCACCGTACCGGCCGGCGTCGCCATTTTTGGATTGCGCCTCAACGGCATATTGGTGACCGAGGCGGGAGTGCCGGCGGTGACGCCGATCCTGTCTGGCCGCACATTCGCCGAAGTCGGAGGAGCGATCAATACCGGCATCGCTTTCGCAAATCCCAACAGCAATGCCGTGGTTATCACTTTTACGTTCACCGATCAAAATGGAAATGACTTTGGCCGACGGAGTCTGACGCTCGGTCCCAGAGAGCAGATCGCCCGCTTTCTGAGCGAGGATCCATTCGGCGCGCGTATCCAATTCACCGGAACATTTTCCTTTAGTTCGACCGAGCCTGTAGCTGTCGTGGCTCTTCGCGGCTTGACGAATGAGCGGGGAGAGTTCTTGATTGCGACTCAACCCGTCACGCCAATTCCTTCCAGCTTTAATGGAAGCGTCGTCACAATAAGTCACTTTGCCGATGGTGGAGGATGGAAGATGGAACTGGTGCTGGTGAATCCGAGCGAGGAGACTCTTACAGGCAGCGTTCAATTCTTCAGCGAGGGGAGCTCGACGGTGTCAGGGGCGGCCATCATGATCAACGTGAACGGACTGGTTGCTGCATCGTTTGACTATACGATCCGGCCTCACGCGTCCGTCAAGCTCACCACCATGAGTTCTTCGAGTGCAGTGGTGCAAGTTGGAAGCATTCGGATTACTCCAACACCAGGCATTCGAGGGCCTTCGAGCTTCGCTGTCTTTTCGCTGGCGACCGCCGGAGTCACCGTTGCTCAAGCTGCTGTTCCCGCAGAGACTCCGGGGCCAGCTTTCAGAATGTATGCCGAAGCAACATCGTCTTCGGCCTCGCCGGCCTCGATACAAACCGGAATCGCCATAGGCAACACATCGAGCACTCCGGCAACCGTGAATTTCGAGTTGACGACGCTCAGCGGAACGAGCGTTGGATTGAGCGCGGCAGTCGTCGTCCCAGCGTTCGGGCACGTTTCGAAGTTTCTGAATGAATTGTTTCCGACCTTGGATCTGCCATTCCGTGGAATTCTCAGAATCAACGGCGGAAGCAGCATTATCGCAGTTTCGGGACTGCGCACACGGTTCAACGAACGTGGAGACTTTATGATCACAATGACGCCGGCATCCAATGAGATTGCTCAGGCGACCACGGCTGACGTGTTCTTTCCCCACATTGTTGATCGCGGCGGGTACACAACCCAGTTCGTTCTTTTTAGCGGAGTAACTGGCCAGACCTCCTTCGGCTCGATCTCGTTTGTTGGTCAGTCTGGACAGGCGTTGAACCTAACAGTGCAATAGGACGCGTATTCGCGCTCCTAATGGCGCCACGCACTATGGTCGTCAGCGTGCATCTCCATAACGGGAGGCTTACTGAATGCTTTGGACTTTGTTTGTAATTCTCTTCCTAATGTGGCTGCTTGGGATGGTCTCGTCTTACACTCTGGGCGGCTTTATTCATATTTTGCTGGTTCTAGCGCTCGTGGCCGTTGTGATCCAGTTGATTACCGGACGTAGGCCGTTGTGACGTACATTGACAGCATGAAACTTAGTGCTGTCAGCAGCATGAGAAGCGGGATCAGTTCGCGAGGGTAGCCGCATTCCTCGGAGGCATTCATGATTCTCTTTAGTGCCGCGAGGGCGCGGTCATCCATCTCGCGACTCATGCTCTGAAAACGCTGAGAAGTCCTGAGAAGGCCCAAGGTGCAGGCGACGATTAAGAGTTTTGTTAAAATCAGCACAGGAGCCAGCATCCTACGACACCTCTGAAACCCGCGTCAATCCTGAATCCCAGGCGATTCTCATAATTCGCGCAAACGATTGGTAAACATAATAGAATTCCCGTTCCTGGAGGCGGCGCAATGGATGGTCCAATCGGGAGGCGCGAGTTTGTCCGGATGGCGGCGGCGGGAGTCGCGCTTCCCGGTTGTTTGTTAGGCGCTGCACCTCAGACGGCCGCAGTCGGACCCGCTCCGGATCCTGCCGAGAGAGAACTGGTGATGGCGGCGCTGGATGCCGCGAAATCTTCCGGGGTCGCATATGCGGATGCTCGAATTTCGCGCAATTTCCTCGAGTTCATCACCACAAGAGAACGGCAGATTACAGGAGTTATGAAGACCGATTCCTACGGAATCGGAATCCGCGCGCTGGTCGGCGGATCCTGGGGTTTTGCTGCGACCAGGGATGTAACCAGGGATGCCGTCGTCCGAGCGGCTCGCGAAGCTGCGGCCACGGCAAGAACCAATAACGCGGTTGCTCCCGCCAAAACAATTCTAGCGCCGGCCCGCAGAGTTCGGGACGGCAGATGGGCGACGCCGCACGACATCGATCCTTTCAGCATCTCTGTTGAGCAAAAGGCAGATCTTCTCTTCAAGGTGAACGAGTCAGCGCTGAAGGTCAAAGGAGTAAGGTTTGTTTTCTCCAGTATATTTTTCATTAAGGAAACCCGGCTGGTCGCGAACACCGATGGGTCGCTCATTCAGCAGACATTCGTGCGAATTGGCCCCGAGATCAATGTGACGGCCGTTTCTTCAGATAACTCCGATTCACAATCGAGGCGTGCTGCAATTGGACCCGCGGGCGCTGGTTGGGAGTACGTTACCGGCTTAGACCTTCCCGAAAACGTAATCCGCTGGTCTGAAGAAGCCGTGATGAAGCTTTCAGCGCCGCCAGTTGAGCCTGGAAGCTGGGATCTCGTGCTTGATCCCTCGCACCTCTGGCTGACCATTCACGAGTCGATCGCCCATCCCACCGAACTGGATCGGGCTCTTGGCTACGAAGCCAACTACGCTGGTACGACGTACCTGTCGCCTCCCGAGAAGGTTCTGAGAAAGTTCAAGATGGGGCCCGAGTTCATGACGGTCGTGGCCAATCGCACCGAACCGAAAGCTTGTGCGACCGTGGGGTGGGATGATGAAGGCATTCCTGCACGTTCCTGGCCCGTGATCTTGAACGGCCTGTTCGTCAACTACCATAGCGCGACACGTGAGATGGTTCATTGGACTTCGCCGTATACAAACATCAAGGAAAGTCCCGGATGCGCTTACGGGGAGGACTGGTCGTCGATTTCCTTTCCTCGAATGCCCAATGTCAGTCTGATGCCCGCCACGACGGCAGTCACTACAGAGGAAATCCTCTCCGCGACGAAGCGCGGGATCTACATCGAAGGTGACGGCTCATATTCCATTGATCAGCAACGTTACAACTTCCAATTCGGCGGGCAGATTTTCTGGGAGATCCGTGACGGAAAAAAGACGCGCATGTTGCGGGATGTCGCCTACGTTGGCCGCAGCCCAGAGTTCTGGAATTCTTTGGCGATGATCGGCGGTCCGTCGACATATCGAATGGGTGGGACCATCGCCGATGGGAAAGGCCAGCCGCCGCAGTCCAATGCGGTGTCCCACGGCTGTCCGATGGCGCTCTTCAGGGGCGCGAACATAATTCGAACGGCGTAGAGGATTTTCATGACTGCAATGCCTCAAGTAAAGCGTCGAGGTCTGGATCCGGACGACATGCTGCGGCTCAGCGAGCAGGTTCTCAGCTACGCAAAGGCAGATTACACCCGTGTAAATATCCAGTCAGGTGTTCGAGGCTTTACCCGAACTGCCATCAATCGCGTAACAACCGCCGGCAACATCAGCAATGTGTCCGTGCGGATCACTAGCGTCTTTGGAAAACGCACGGCATCGATGGAAACCAACAGACTCGATGACCGGGGATTGCAGGAGACGGTTCGAAATTGCGAAAGCATCGCACGCCTTTCCCCCGAAGATCCCGAGTATTTGCCCGAACTGGAGTCGCAAAAGTATGTCGACGTTAACGGATACTACGCCAGCACTGGCGACCTCTCCATGGAGGATCGCGCACGTTCAGCGGGCGCGGTCCTTAAGCATATGCGCTCTCCGAAGATGGTGGCTGCCGGCTTTATCGACGTTCGCGCCGGATCTCAATCCTGCTGTACTTCACGGGGACTGTTTGCTTATGAATCGAGCACCGCGGTGGCTGCGACGCTAACGATACGAACTCATGACGGACTCTCTTCAGGTTGGGCGGGAGACGAGGGCTCCGATTGGTCCGCCATCGACTCCGAGCGTATCGCACTGGACGCAATTCGTAAATGCGGGGAATGGGAAGGGAAGACCCCGCTCGAACCCGGCCGTTACGATGTCATTCTCGAGCCCACGGCGTTTGGTGTGCTAATGCTGAAAATGATGAACGTATTCGACGCGAGAATGGCCGAAGAAGGTCGATCTTACTTTTCCAAGCAGGGTGGTGGAACACTGCTAGGCGAGAAGGTGTTCGACGAACGGGTCACCATCACGAGTAATCCCGCAGCGGCGAATGCCGAGACGAGCCCTTTCGCCTCTGATGGACAACCGGTTCGGTCCGAAGTGTGGGTTGACAAGGGCGTCCTGAGGAATCTGTCGTTCTCGCGATTCTGGGCTCAGCGCAAGAATGTCGAAGCAAGGCCATCGCCGTTGAATCTCATTGTTTCTGGAGGAAGCGCTTCGTTGGAGGACATGATCAAATCCACTAAACGGGGAGTCCTCATAACACGTTTCTGGTACATACGGCCTTTAAATCCAAGACAGATTTCCCAAACCGGACTAACCCGTGATGGCACTTTTTTCATCGAAAATGGGAAGATCAGCCGCCCCGTCGTGAATTTTCGATTCAATCAATCGATCGGCGAACTGTTGAAGAACGTCGAAATGCTCGGCAGATCGGTTCGGGTTTGCGCAACCGAAACTAGTTCTGTGGGTGCGCCGATAGTAGTTCCCGCCGTCAAGGTTCGAGACTTCAATCTCGCCAGCGTCAGCGACGCTGTTTAAATAGCGCTTAAATCTCAAACTCTGCCCAGACGAAAGTGTGGTCTGAGGCTCTAAGCGCGCGCCGTGGTTCCATGTCCACGTCGAAGCGCGTCACCTTTTCCGCCAAGGGGCGAGTCGCCAGAATGTGGTCGATTCTCCAACCCTTGTTTTTTTCCAGGGAGCTTGGGCGAAGGTAGTCCCAAAAGGTGAATTGTTGCTTCTCGGGATGAAGCCGGCGGAACACGTCGATGAATCCCCATTCGACGGTGTGCTTATAAGCTCGCCGGACGTCTTCATGAAAGCACACGTGTTTGAGATGCTTTTCCGGACTGTGAACGTCAATGGGGTCGGGCGCTACATTCATGTCTCCAAGCCAAATGGCAGGCTGATCCGGCGAGAGATGGGTGGCGAAATAGTTGCGAAGGCGTTCATACCACCTAAGCTTGTATTCGTATTGGGGTGTGCCGAGTTTGAACCCGTTCGGGACATACGTATTGATGACCGGTATCCCGCTGACGACCACTCGCATCAGTCGAGCATCATCGATTTCGGGCAACTGATCATCAAAACCATAGAAAACAGCATCCGGGACCACGCGGGTCAGAACCGCGACTCCGTTGTAGGACTTCATACCCCGGAAGTTAATTTGATACCCAGTGGAAGACAGGACAAGTAGAGGAAATGCGTCGTCCTGGCACTTGGTCTCTTGAATGCATAGCACGTCGGGTTGATTCCGCTCAATCCAGGCAAGAATGGCATCCAGACGGATTCGAATGGAATTGACGTTATACGTGGCGATTTTCATCGCAAACGGATGCTGCGACGGTCCGTCCATCTTAATAGGAGGTCCCGAATGGCTGAGGAAAATAGCAGCAGTAATGTGGCGTCCGTGGGCATCGTTGTCATTATCCTTCTCGCTATCTTTGCTTTCTACTTTCTTTTTAGTAGAGGCGTTTCGGCTCACAGGAGCATTGACATCAACATAGAAAAGCCGGCGGAGACCGCGCCGTTCGAAAAACGATGACTCCAAAACCGACATCCAAGCCCGTGCCCAGGCGTCGGACGCGGATCGCTGAGGACTATGCAAAGAAGGTTCGAGCAGAACCGCCTAAGCAAACACGGCAGGAAGATCCCCGAACCAAGCGTCTAAATGGGCCTGTTGCAGGCGCCCATGATCATGGGCCTCCACAGGAGCCGAAGAACAGGAAGGGACGGTAAAATCGCAGGCACTGTTCAGTACCAGCGAATAAGACTGAACAGATTGGAGTAGTCATCGGTCCACGGGATGAAGTCTGGGGGTCTGTCGACTTTCTGCCAGCCGGAACTCTCGGAGATTGATCCAAGATCGTTTACGCTTCGCGCCGCAACCACGTACGATGAGTTGCTCTTGCCTTCAGCGCGAAGCGCTCCGGCCTCATCGAATCTGGAAAACGCGATGAGGCCGGAGTCTGCGAGAAGCGCCGACACCAATTGGTCAACTTTCAAATATCGGTTCGAAACGTGGCAGAGTAAAACGCCCCCAGGGGCCAACTTCGATATGTAAAGCTGAAATGCCTCCTTCGAAAGGAGGTGCGCCGGAATGGAATCCGAGCTGAACGCATCGAGCATCAGTAAATCGAAGCCGCCGTCGGGAGCGCGGGCGAGTTCCAATCGTCCATCCCCAACCACAACTCGACAATTAGGCCCGCAGCTCGGAAGAAATGTGAAGTACGTTCTCGCTACCGACTCCACAGCAGGATCGATCTCGAAGAAGGTGACGCTCCGTTGAGCTCCGCCATACGCTGCCATCGAGCCTGATCCCAACCCGATGACTGCAACCTTCTGTTCTCCAGAGCGGTCGGTAAACATCTTCAAAACGTCGCCGACTGGTCCGGTCGGATGATAATACGAGATGGGTTTTCCGGCGCCCTCCGGCGTCGTCGCTTCGACGCCATGCAACGTGTCTCCATGCTTCAGCCGGCGAAATCGCCCATCTGAATCTTGAAGAACCTTCTTTACCCCAAAGAAGTTGCGCGCGACGTATAAGCGGTTCGCGCCATCAATATAGCCAGGCAATACCATCGCATAGGCAAGGATCAGAGAAGCAAACGCAATGGCGAACCGGTGCGTTTGATCCTTAAACTTGTAGCAGGCGAACACAAAAGCGCTGTGGGCGAAGGCCAGGACTTCATAATCGGAGTCCACATCGGTGGCCCGGAATACGAGCCACACCACAAGAATAGCTGCAGCAAATACCGCCGGAGCTTTCCAATCCGACACCGCGCTTCTAATACTGAAGGAGCGGAAAAGGGGAAGCGTTGCGATTAGAAGCGGGTACTCAAGAACGGTGTTGAAGATCATTGGAGAAATCAAACCCGCAAATATTCCCCCCGCCATACCGGCGAGAGCGACCCAAAAGTAGAACTCGGTCAAATAGCGCGGGTGCGGTCGACCCTCGGCCAGGACAGTGTGGCACAGCAGCGCAGCGCAATAGAGCAGGACAAGATGGGCGGCGATTAGAATCCAATTCAAACCAGGAGGGGCAACGACATCAGCCGCGACAAATGGAAAGATCGCAAGAAGGATCACCGGAATGATGCGCGAAATACGGCCCGAAGTTACAGCGAGGCCGGGTGCGAAAGCGAGTATGAAAGTCAGTAAATAAACAGCAAGGGGAGCGACCCAGAGAAAAGGCGCGGATGCAAGGTTGGCGGTGATATGGCTGGTCACCGACAGCATCAGAGCCGATGGCACGAAGGCTGCGGCGATCCATTTGAATCTGGCGCTTCTGGTGGGAGCAACGGCAGGAGCGCTTTCAAGAGTCTGACGCGTAGACTTCGTCCAAAGCGCGCTGGCGACGATGGCGATAAACGCGACGAGGACCAGATAGCCCGCACCCCAGACACGACTTTGCGCGCTTGCTCCCAGGCGCGGCTCCACCAGGAATGGGTAGATGACCAATCCCAGGAGGCTTCCGGCATTGCTGGCCGAATAAAGAAAATACGGGTCTCGCCCGGATGCAGCCCGGCTGTGGGAGATCCAGTTTTGCAGGAGGGGAGCGGTCGTCGAGACAACGACGAACGGGACCCCTACGGAGACCAGCAGTTGTCCAAGCAGCCACACCGCAGGATGCGCCAGCGATCCCTGTTCCGCCACGCCGCTGAATTGAATGGGAAGGAAGATCAGCGGTGATAGCGTGACCAGGATGTGAACCAAAATCTGCATGCGAATGGCGACACGCGCTAAAAGGTGCGCATAAACGTAGCCGAGCAGAAGCATTGCCTGAAAAAACACGATGCAGGTTGTCCACACCGAAGCGGCTCCGCCAAGCAAAGGAAGGACCATTTTCCCAACCATGGGCTGACACCAGAAAAGCAGAAAAGCGCTCGTGAACAGCGTCAGCGCTACTAGCGGAACCATAGGCGGAAGCTCCGAGGGTGTTTTGCAGAGTTGGACGTCGCGCCGGATACTCGCATCATGAGATTGCGGTGTCGCGGATCGTACTACGTAAACAATCGTCAAGAATATCGTTTTACGTCGATGCAGGCATCTCAAAAGACTGCTACATTACACAATCTCTTGGACACGGCCCACGATGCCGCTTTCGAGCATCACTTTAATTCCATGCGGGTGCACGGCCGATTTCGTGAGGATTCTTTGCACGATTCCTTCGGTCACCTGCCCTTTGCATTGATTCTGTTTTTCGATAACGCGCACTTTCATTCCTGGCCGAATGTTCGCGCGGTGTTTCCCATCCATCTGGCAATTGTAACTCTACAATTCTGTTATTCTGTTCGGAAGGAGACCACATGAACTACTACGGCGCTAAAGAACTGGCAGAAAGCTTCAGAACTGTTCGAAAGAACACGGTCACGGCAGCGGAAGATATTCCTGAAGACAAGTACGGCTTCCAGGCAACGAAGGACACACGAAGCATAGAGAAACTTTTGACCCACATTGCACTCGCCTATCGCTTTCAGCACCAAATTCACGCAGTTGAAAAGCGGACCACATTGGAGGGTTTTGACTTTCCGGCGCTGGTTACAAAGTTGAGAGCCGAAGAGTCTGAACCTCGTACGAAGGCTCAGGTCATTGATTTGCTGAAAAAAGAAGGCGAAGTCTGGGCGAAGTTCTTGGAGTCCGTGTCAGAAGCGCAACTCGGTGAGATGGTTCAGACGCCCCCGGGCGGGACTCCACCCGCAAAAAGCCGGTTGGAAATGCTTCTATCGGTAAAGGAGCACGAGATGCACCATCGTGCGCAGATCATGCTCATTCAGCGGATGCTCGGCATCGTGCCGCATCTGACACGAGAGATGCAGGAGCGAATGACTCAAGCGCAGAGAAGGTAGCAGACAACCAACATCGAAAGCAGAGGCGCCTCATTTGGTTATCTTGATCCGCACATCCTTATAGCTTGGTGTGCCGCTCTTGGGATCAACACGGGCGGGCACCAAAACGTTCGCCTCTGGGTAATACATCGCAGCGCATCGCCGGGCGATATTGTATTGGGATACGCGAATGTTCTTTAGCGTTCCCGTCTCCGATGTCACGGTCACACGATCTCCGTCATGAACGCCGAGCGCCTTCATGTCATCTCCATTGAGCATGATTACATCGCGTGTTGGCTGGTTCCGATATCTGTCGTGCTCCTCATACACGACGGTATTAAATTGTCCCTCGGAGCGGATGGTCATCAGGCGCAGTTCGTCGGATCCAAGATCGTTGTCCGGCGTAGCAACCACCTGGAACCGCGCGCGGTTGTCTGCAAAAGGGAAGGTGGGCTCGTGCCGGATTCGCCCTTCAACGTGAAATTCCTTTCTCGTAGATCCGATTTGGCTCACCTTGGCGTAGCCGGGAACGGTGCGAGCCATGATTCGACGAATCTCATCGTGATTGCGAAGTGAACGAAAGTCGATTGGACCGTCATTGGGCAGCAGCCTCGCACCAATGCCGGTGACGATTTCGACTTCGGATTTCAAATCGCTTGAAGGCCTCTTCATTCCGCCCTCTGACAGTCGTACAAAGTTAAACAGACTTTCCTGCGTAGTAGATTGAAGCTCTTCGTCTCGCACGCACGTCGGTAGAATAAACACCTGCGCGCCCGTCCGCGACGGACGCACACGAACATGACCATGGTTCAGCTTCGTGCTGATGTGGACAATGTTTTGGATGCGTCCGAACGCTTCGGCCGAATATGCAAGATCTGGGTTCGCAGCATAAAAGTTCCCACCCATCATCAGTGCGAAGTCGATTTCTCCGCGATGCGAGGCATGAACGGAATTGATCGAGTCGAGGCCCTGCTCTTTTGGATAATTCAGTCCATAGAGTTCTTCCATCGCTTTTAAGAATCCAGACTTCAGCTCCGGCGTAAAGCCCATAGAGCCTATCCCTTGAACATTGGAGTGGCCGCGGATGGGCATCAGGCCGGCATGCGGACGACCGACCATCCCGCGTGCGAGCGCGAGATTCGCAATTGCCAGTACGTTGTCGACTCCGTGCTCGTGATGGGTGACACCCATCGACCACATGAAGATTGCATTGTTCGCTTTTGAGTAGAGTTCGGCTAGGTCGACGATCACTGAACGATCAATCCCGGCATTACAGGACAGCTCATCAAGCGATGCACGCTGCAGGTCAGCCTCCACCTCCGCAAAGCCATTCGTATGATTAGCGATGAAACCTCTATCTACAGCGTTCTTGTCGATAAGGACCTTCAAGAGACCTTTTAACAACGCAATATCGCCGCCGATTCTCGGCTGGAGATAGCGGTCATTGACCTGCGAACCGAGAAGAAGAGAGCCCATGGATGAGGGAATCTTGAAACGGTCGAGACCGGTTTCGCGCAAAGGATTCACGATCACTACATGGCCGCCCCTGGCGCGGAGACCTACCAACTGTGTAATGAGTCGAGGATGGTTGCTCGCGGGATTCGCACCAATAACCATTGCAAAATCGGCATCGGAAAGGTCGTCCAATGTCACCGTGGCCGTTCCCGATCCAATGCTTGCGCTCAAACCAACCCCGCTGGCCTGATGACAGTAATAGGAGCAATTGTTGACGTTATTTGTGCCGTAGACGCGCGCAAGCCACTGCAGAAGAAATGCCGCCTCATTGCTGCTGCGCCCCGAAGAATAGAAAAAAGACCGCCGCGGATCGGTGTTCCTTAGCACGGCCGCGATTCGATCTAAAGCATCGTCCCACGCGATGCGCCGAAAATGGTCGCCGCCGGATTCCCGGATAATCGGATAAGAGAGTCGGCCGAGGTTTTCCAGTTCACGGGAAGAAAGGGAAGCGAGTTCGTCGATCGAGCGGATTTCGAAAAACCTGGAGTCAATGGGCGGCTGCATATCCGCCGCCGTTGCTTGAACGCTCTTCTTACAGAATTCGGGGAAATGCCCTGTTTCATTTCGCATTCCACCCTGCTGTCCTCCCATGCCTACTGCGCATGTCTTGCAGGCATTGCGAGACGCCATTCGCCGCCAGAAAGCAGCCGGGCCCCCGAACGCCGTGAGGGATTTCTGAACGGTGTAACCAATGGCGGCCCACCCGCCGCCGGCAGTAACTTTGGCCATTTCTCGCCTGAATGTACTACTTCTTGCTCAAGACTGAAAGGTCGCTCTGAGAAGGGCAAATCTTGATCCCATTTCTCCGGCTCGGAACCACAGCCATTGATTCAGTCTTTTCCGCTTCAGATGATTTGCGAACGCCTCAAGTCCTATGTAGAGTTCACTGTACTGTGGAGGACTAACCCATGTTCAAAGAGTTCAAAGAGTTTGCAGTGCGTGGAAACGTACTCGATCTCGGAGTTGGGATCGTTATTGGCGCCGCGTTCGGTAAAGTCGTTACTTCGTTTGTGAATGATGTTCTGATGCCGCCTATAGGCCTTTTGCTCGGTCGAGTGGATTTCAAAGATATGTTTATCAACCTGTCTGGGGCGCCGTACGGTACATTTGCGGAAGCTAAGGCGGCAGGCACCCCGATGATCAGTTATGGTGTATTCGTGAATACCGCGCTCGAGTTTACGATCATCGCGTTTGCGGTTTTTCTCGTCGTCCGCCAAGCCAACAAACTTAAAACCCAGCCTTCACCAACTCCAACGACAAAAGAGTGCGCCTTCTGCCGATCTGTTATTTCGGTGAACGCCAGCCGCTGTCCGCATTGCACGTCGGAGCTGAAGGTCATAGCCTGAGGCAATCACTTTTTCGCCATGGCCACGAGTGCCTGCCGGGCTTCCTCCATGTTGTGAATCGGCCGCTCGAAGGCGATGCGAGTCTTTCTGCCGGATTCAAGGAGATCGAAACCCTCAGCATCAATGCCGATCATTTCTGCGGGCTTGTCGCCGGCGTAGCGCCGTACCGCGTCCGCATGGTCATTATTCATGTGTTGGATGATCTGCAATTCCTGGTTCGGCGCGAATGGATTTTGAGACGAAAATTCATCGGGCTCGAGCCAAAAAATTCGCCCAAAGCCGCCAATGAAACGAACACGAACAATCTGGAGCCGAAAGAAAGCAAAGTCGTGAGTCTGCTCATAGGAACGGGTTATGTTCCGAGTCTTCTGCAAAAAGGACCTGAGATAGGAAAGGGCCAA
>CAZIPZ010000008.1:0-21283 GCA_964541075.1 uncultured Solibacteraceae bacterium
GCGTTGGCACTCCTACGAAATCATGATTTTTCGTGGGTGCTGGGAATTGTCTTCGAGAAATGATTTTTTATTTTTCAAGTCTTCCTCGGTTGGCTGAACCGTCCCGTTTGCGTCTGTGACACGAGACACGATGATGTGCTCTCCTGGCGTAGCGCCATTCCACGCGAAGTTGAAGAACTTCCACGAGTATTTTCCATTCGTCGCCGGATCCAATGTCGCCGGCTGCCACGGGCCCTGATCGACGCGAACTTCAACGGATTTAATTGGTGTTCCATCGTTTAAAATGATGCCGAACACCTTGTGACGATTGCCGTCACGTGTGACGCGCGCAATGAATGACTTCAATTGGAGATGCGTAATGCCCGTTTCCTTCCACTTCAATTCGCCGTCGATCATTTCGCCTCGCACTGTGCGATACCAGCTGACCTGATACTTCCCGACGTATGGATCCTCCTGCAAGTGGATCTGCGAGAGCCACTTGACGTTGCAGACGCCGTACCATCCCGGCACAAGCAGTCGCAATGGAGAACCCTGATGTCGCGTGAGAGGTTCGCCGTTGAGAGCGTAGGCAAGGAGCGGATCGCCCGAAAGCGCCTTGTCGCGTTGCATGCTGCGACCGAACTGTTGGTCGAGTTTATGAATCTGTCCGCGAAAGTTCACATCCTCTTCACCATGATCCGCGCCGAAAAACACGAACTCGCGAGCCGACGGCTTGACTCCCGCGGCATCGAGGACGGTTTTGAGCGGTACGCCGGTCCATCTTCCATTTCCTGAAAGACCCTGCAGCGGCCGGCGATTGCCCGAACACTCAAATCCGGCTATGACCTCTGCGCCTCCCATTTTTCGAAGCTCCTCAAGCGAGAACGATTTCGGCCTTTCCACGAGCCCTGTAACCTTCAGACGAAACATTTCTGGATTTATTTCAGGGTGTCCGTAATGTTGGGTCGTGAAAAATTGATCCTTAGGTGTGAATGGACCATCGATCTTTCGAATGTCGATAATTCGTCTATCGGCCGTTGGAGTCAGGTTAATGGTTTCCGGCAGATCAGTGAACGGGACGAGTGTTTCACCTTGTGCAAGCGCTGGCAGCGCCCATTCGGGCAAACCCAGTGCGCTCAAACCTGCGAGGGCAAGGCTGCCTTTGAGAACATCCCGACGGGTGTGTTGCTTCTTCATATCTGCGACTCCTTTTGGTGCAGCTATCTGTTTGAATTGCGTCCCGACAAAATACTTGGGCTTCTTATCACGAAAGCTTCCTGAAGGTCCATATTTGATAAGTGCATCACCGAAACGGAACTTGTGCGTCACGGAACGGTTCGCCCAATCGACCTATCGGAGAAGATCGGCCGCGAAAGAGGGAAACTTAGTCCCAAAAAAATCATATCCTCTTTCGAAGACTGCAATACAACTTGCTCATGGCAGTATGCCGTGTTCTGAAAAGCGAAAGACATTGTTTCGATCCCAATCTAGATTTGGATGAACGGAAAAAGACCTTGTTCAAACTGGGAAAGCAAGTATGGATGACGATGAAGCAACGTTTTCAAAGCGAGAAGCAGGCGTCGCAAAGGAAAAATGGAGTTAGGAGTAATGAACACCAACCTGAGGAATGGAGAGACTAATTTTCCAAAAAGGAACCGGCTATCGCTTGGCAATAGAAGCAGCAGCCTCGCACATCTTCGAATGTTGACATGGGCGGACAGGCAGCCGGATACTTGGAAGATACACCATCATTGAGAGAGGAACACCGTGCAAGTCGCAATCGGAGACCGTGTTCGTATCCGGGGACTGGTTCAGTCGGATTGTTTCGGGCAAGTTGGAACCGTTCTCGATGTCCGGCCCAGCGAATTGTTTGGGCGGCGTATCCACCGTTGCCGCGTCGATTTCGACGGGAGAGTGCGGCGAATTCTAGATATCCATCTCAGGCGTGTTGAAGGTCACAAACAAGCTCAGTCCGCCGCATGAACAGAGGGGACGGGGACCTAAAACGGTCCCCGTTTAGTCAGGCGGCTTCTTCCTTAACGAGGCGAAGCCGGTTATGGATTTCCTTTACGCCACTGACGTGTTCCGCAATGTCTTCGGCAAGAAATTTCATGCGCCGATCCAAGATTTCTCCAGTGAACGTCACTTCACCTTTTTCCACATGGACTTCCATTCTGCTGGCATCAATCAAAGGATGTCGGGTGAGCTGTTCGCACACCTCGTCGCGGATGCGATCATCGGTTCGCATGTAGCCTTTCGGGGCTTTTCCGCGATGTGATTTGCTTTTTTTCTGCAGGAGCGGGTTATCGTACATTCCGGTGATGCTGTAATATTCTGCGCCGCTTCCGTACGTAGCCGTCGTGAAGACGCCCCCTAGACCGGATGTACCGCCCACAGCGCTTCCGTAGTTCTCTCCGAAGGTTCTAGGCGTGTCGTGTACTACGTCGCGGGATTGTTTGCGGTTGGTGCGGTCCCAGTCTTCTTCTTGTTGTCGACGACGACGTTCTTCTTCCAGATAACGCCGTTCCTCGTCCCATGGTCGATCAAAATATCTTCTAGACATGGATACGATTCTCCCTTTCTAAGAGTTTGGGGTGCAATCTCCAGTCCAAAACTGATTATTCTTCGATTTCAGAGACATGGAGACCTCCGGTCTTCTGACCCGATAGGAAGCACCGCAGTAGAAGGGAAGTGATGACTGAACGCCTGCCGATTTATGACATTGAAGCCGACATAATTTCCGTGTTGACACGCACTAGGCGGCTTGTACTTCAGGCCCCAACGGGCTCGGGCAAGTCGACGCAAACCCCTCAAATGCTGCTCAAGCACGGATTGCTCGGTAATGGCCAGGTCGTGATTTTGCAGCCTCGCCGTCTCGCCGCACGCTTGCTTGCGGCGCGAGTGGCGAAAGAACTCAACGTGAGTCTCGGAGGCGAAGTTGGGTATCGGGTTAGGTTTGAGAATGCGACCGCCCTCACTACTCGTATTACATTCGAGACCGAGGGAATCTTACTGCGGCAAATGATCGAAGATCGCCGGCTTGAAGGAATTCAGGCTCTGATCTTTGATGAGTTCCATGAAAGGCACCTCTACGGCGATATAACGCTTGCTCGCGCACTAGACATTCAAGAAGCGCATCGTCCCGACTTGCTCATCATTGTGATGTCGGCGACGCTTGATGCGGGGACTCTCGAGAGGTATCTGAAGCCCTGTTCAGTCCTAAGTTCCGAGGGACGAAGGTTCCCGGTGACCGTCCGCTACCTGCCGCGGCGTTTGGGCGACAACAAACCCCCCATTTGGGAGCTTGCTGCAGATGCATTCTCCGATCATGCCCCAGACGATGGCGACGTTCTGGTCTTCATGCCGGGCGCATACGAGATCAACCGGACTATTGAAGCCATTCGCCGTAGACCAAAATCCAAAGGCCGCCTGCTTCTTCCATTGCACGGCGAGTTGCCTCCGCAGGATCAGGATGCGGCCGTGGCAAGTTATGACCGGGCCAAGGTCGTCGTCGAAACAAACGTGGCCGATACATCAAACACAATCGACGGTGTCCGGCTGGTTATCGACAGCGGGTTGGCCCGCATTCCACGTTACGATGCGAACCGCGGGATCAATACGCTATTGGTCGAGAGGATCAGTCAATCGAGCAGCGAGCAGCGGGCCGGGCGCGCCGGACGAACATCGTCGGGAGAGTGCGTACGGCTTTGGTCGGAGGCAGAGCAGCACGAAAGACCTCTCCGCGATGTACCGGAAGTGAATCGTCTCGACCTGGCAGAGATAGTTCTCTCTCTGAAGGCGGCAGGTGTTGGCGATCTGCAGGCATTTCGCTGGATCGATCCTCCCCGAGATGCAGCGTTAGCTGCTGCTGAGGAACTGCTTCTGGATCTTGGCGCTGTAACTCGCACGATTGCCTCCGGTGGAGAGCGTCCTCAAACAGAGCTGTCTGAGCTTGGACGCCGGATGCTTGCTTTTCCTATTCATCCCCGCTATTCCCGAATGCTGCTCGCGGCGCAGGAATACGGTTGTGTGTATGAGGCGTGCTTGATTGCAGCAATGACTCAAGGGCGTGATTTGCTTGTGCGAAGCGCCGGTCGTGACGCTCTCTTCGAGCGGGAAAACGCGATAGGGAAGGAAGACTCTTCCGATTTCTGGGCGCTCATTCGCGCCTGGCAGTACGCGGCAAGAAATCACTTCAATGTGGATTTGCTGCGGAGCGTCGGGATTCATGCTGCGTCGGCTCGCCAGGTAGGTCCTTTGTACGAACAATTTGTGCGAATCGCCAAACAGCAGGGTTTGAAGGCGGATCCAATTTCGATGGCCCGCGACGAAAAGGACGTGGTTTTGCGAAAGTGCATATTGATTGGATTCAGCGATCGTGTGGCCCGACGAACGGCGGAAGGAGCACTGCAGTGTGACCTTGTCCATGGACGCCGCGGCGCACTGGCCCGGGAAAGCGTGGTGAAGGACAGCAGTCTTGTGGTCGCGGGAGAGATCCGCGAAGTGGGCAGACGGGCGGGCGAAGTGAACACGATTCTCTCGCTGGCAACTGCAATCGAACTGGAGTGGCTTCAAGAATTATTTCCAAATGATATGCAATCCGACCTGCGTGTCACCTTCGATTTAGCATCCAGGAGAGTACGGGCCGATGACGTGTTGCGCTTCCGGGATCTGGTTATAAGGACAAAAGCGGTTGAGCCGCCTCCTCCGACAGAAGCTGCCAGACTCCTTGCGGAAGAAATCCTTGCGGGCCGGTTGGACCTGCCACGGTGGGATCACAGTGTTGACCAATGGATCGAGAGGCTCCATTTTCTTAGCGAATTCTGTCCTGATCTGCACCTCCCGCCGATTAGAGACGAAGACCGCAAACATATTATCGAGCAGCTGTGTCTGGGCGCGGTGAGCTACAAGGAAGTGAAGGATCGCGACGTCAAGTCTGCCGTCAAAGCATGGCTTTCAGATGCGCAAATCGAACTGCTCGAAAAATACGCCCCCGAACGAATCGCGCTGTCGAATGGCCGCACTCCAAAAGTGACCTATCGCGCGGGAGCGCCCCCCTTCGTATCATTGCGAATACAGGAACTGTTCGACGTGATGCAGAATCCCAGAATAGGGATGGGACGGGCGCCAGTCAGCATTCAGATTTTGGCGCCCAATATGCGGCCCGTGCAGATCACACCGGATCTCGCAAATTTTTGGCGGGAACACTACCCCAGGATCAAGTCCGAGTTGCAGCGCAAATATCCCAAGCATGAATGGAGGTGAGTCGTGCTGCGTTTTGTGGCCTTTCTAAGAAGCCTTTAGTGTTGGCGGTCGCACGATGGAAATGCCGCATTGCCAAAGGGTCCGGAGGGTGGGGATTATTGAATGCCGAAGAATTGAGAGCGAATCTGAGTTCTCCAACGCTGGAGTGAACACCGCGAAACGCCTGGCGGAAACCTTAGCCCGTAGCCTTTGAGAAAGCATCCCGTCTTGTTGGTTCCGGCTACGACGGAGACTTCAAACGGTCGAGGACATGATCATTGATCCACTTTCCGTCCCACCATTCGGTAGGATTTACGGGGACGCCGCGCAAGAATAAACCGAAGTGCAGATGGTCTCCCGCTGCCAGACCTGTCGCACCGCTCTTTCCCAGAATTTCTTTCTTCTTCACGGCCTGCCCTGGCTTAACGTCGACGGAACTCATGTGACCATAGAGTGACACCAATCCCGCACCGTGATCGATCAACACCGCGTAGCCATAAATCCCAAAATAGCCGGCGAAGATCACGTTGCCGTCGTTGGCTGCTTCAATAGGAGTGCGTTGTACAACGGAAAGATCGAAACCTACGTGGTCCTGCCGGTCAATGGGCTGTCCCCCATAGACGTATGTGCGGCGGTCCGCGAACGCTGCTTCAACCTGAGAATTGCTTAACTGCAGAAAGGCTCCGTTCCAAAGAATTTGGGGCGCCGACGCGCCGGAAAGTTTTGCGAGCGTTCCGTGATTTTCCTGGCGGAGTTTGGAGTTTATTTCAATGAAGTTCTTCACCAGATCCCCTTGATCCTGAATGGAAGGAGTATGGGACATGATTTCTGGGACGACCTTTGTCAGGAACGGATCGTCGATCACGATTTCCCGGCTTCGAAACGCCTTCGGAAAGACTTTCTGTTGGATGCTTGAAGTAACTTCGTTTCCAGCCTCATCACGCGCCATCACCGTAACTGCAGTGTTTGAGGGTAAGTCATACGCGAACGCGAACAATGCGAACCGCATATCCGGTTCGGACTCCGTCATAGGAACGCCTGGGAAAAAGTGTGTCCCTACCTGTACACCGGAAACTTCAGCTTCGGAAACTCGATACACCACGCACTCGGAGCCTCCCTGATTGATGTAGTGCTGGCCGGAGAGGACTTCCAGCCTTGGAGGACTGAAATCGAACGCAAACTCTTTGGTCAGTTCGCTCTCGTTGCCGCGGAAGAAACTTCGTAGCGAATGATCTAATGCGACGACGCTGAGCGTCGCCGGACCGTCCTCGAAATGCGCCTTTCCTGTAATCAAACTTCCAAGTTCGTAGACTCTTTCACGCTCAGCGTTCCGGAAGAAATCATCCGCAAGCACGACTTCCTCGTCTTTCTGTCTCAGACGAATCACGACGTGTTTCAGCCCGGCGCCGTCGTCTCGAATAGTCAGATTCAGCGATGGTTCGCGGCCTAAGGCTTTAAAGTCGCGATCCATGGTTATTGCAGGCGTTCCTCCTTCCCATCGCTTATAGGTCAATGCAAAGGCTGCGAGTACAGCGGCGAGTAAAAGTAAGACGAGCACACCTGTGAGCGAAACTCCTCGCGCCGGGTGCTGTCTATTTCGGTAGGGCAACGTGCATCGCATCCCAACAAGAAGTCTACACGGAAGGAAACAACAATTACGCGCCCGAAAAACGGTCGCCGGCTAAGGCTGCGGGCAGATCAGAATCTGTCCGCTCATTCCTCAGAGGCGGCCGCCATTCGGAACATTCATTGTTACGGCATTCTCAACCCTCAATTCATTCTGCACGTCCAATGCGCCCGGGACTTCGCGGGCGGCTGTATAGGCAAGCTGGCTGTCCATTTGCGACGCAACCACTCCTTTGAGAACCACTCGTCCATTTTTTACGACAATGTGAATTGGGCCGACAGATTGAAGAGCGTATTTAAACAATGGTGTGTCGTCGCGATAGATTGCCAGATAAATCGCACGGCGCAATGCATCGTCGCTTGGCGAAAGGGGCAGCACTTCAATGTTGCTTACGACGCGTGTCGCTCCTTCCAGTCGCTTGATCCTGGATTCGGCATCGCCCTTGGTGGTTGGCTGGGTCACTTGACCCCTGAGTGTGACCGCTCCATCCGGCTGAACCTCCGCTTCAAGCCAATCAAAAACGCTGTAGTACGGCTGGGTCACGAGTTGATGGCGCACCTCTTCTTTCAAGGATTCCATCCTTCGTTCCTGCCGACTCTGCTTGGAGTCCAACCGCCGCTGGGCGGCTTCGGCAGCTGTCAAGTTGAACAGCATTACGCCGATGACGACGATGAAAGTGATAATGCTGGCTCTTTTGGGCATCGTTAACCTCCAAAAGAGTTAGATGCTGTAGGACAAGAATTGTTGGGTCTGCGAAAAGGCGACTGCATCAGGAGGCTATTGCGCCCTGAACGCTATGCTTAAGTTATTGATCTGACGCTTGCTGAATATATTTCGCATTGCGCGTAGCTCTGTATCGCGCGGCCGTATAATGCGCCGGGATCCGGGAGCC
Source organism: uncultured Solibacteraceae bacterium (assembly GCA_964541075.1). Taxonomy (GTDB): domain Bacteria; phylum Acidobacteriota; class Terriglobia; order 20CM-2-55-15; family 20CM-2-55-15; genus CAZIPZ01. Next base: position 7,743 of record CAZIPZ010000008.1, read on the forward strand.
TACAGCCGAATTGCCAATCACTGCGAGTCGCATGCACAATCTCACACATGAACAGACGCGAATTCTTCCATCTCGCCGTTATAGGAGAAGCCATTACTGCAGTTGGATGTGCTTCGCCTCAGACCGGGACCAACGCAGGTTCTAGCGACGTGGCGCCATTTGAACTCGACGAAGCGACAATCGATTCCTTGCAAGAATCGATGCTCTCCGGTTCACGCACTTCCAAGTCGCTCACCCAGCTTTACCTCGATCGGATTGAACAGCTGGACAAGCGTGGGCCAGTGCTTCGCTCAGTCATCGAAATCAACCCGGAAGCAGTCACAATAGCAGAAGCATTGGACGCCGAGCGTAAGGCGGGAAAAACTCGGGGCCCTCTTCACGGAATCCCGATCTTTCTGAAGGACAACATCGACACGGCGGATCGATTACACACGAGCGCTGGGTCTTTTGCTTTGGAGAACTCGATTGCGCCAAGGGATTCTTACGTTGCAAAAAAGCTGCGGGAGGCGGGCGCCGTCATTCTGGGGAAGGCGAACCTCAGCGAATGGGCCAACTTTCGTTCAACGCGATCGACCAGCGGCTGGAGCGCGCGCGGCGGCCAATGCCGAAATCCCTATGCTCTCGATCGTAATCCTTGCGGCTCCAGTTCCGGCTCGGCGGTGGCTGTGGCCGCAAACCTCTGCACTATCGCGATCGGTACAGAAACCGATGGTTCAATTGTCTGCCCTTCAGGAAGAAACGGCATCGTTGGGATCAAGCCGACTGTTGGGCTCGTGAGCCGGTCAGGAATCGTTCCTGTCGCCCATAGTCAGGACACTGCTGGGCCTATGGCGCGCACCGTAAAAGATGCCGCGATCGTTTTGGGGGCGCTAGTGGGTTTTGATCCTCGTGATCCCATGACAGAGTCCGGACAGAGTCATTTTCAAACGGACTACGTTCGGTTCTGCGACCCGGCCGGGTTAAAGGGAGCGAAAATCGGCGTTGCCCGGCAACTCGCCAACCTTGGGGCGGACGTGAACGAGCTCCTTGATAAAGCACTCGATACGCTGAAATCTGCAGGCGCTGAAATTGTTGATCCCGTTCCGCTCGTTTCAGGAGCACTGGGCGAAGCCGAGTTCGAAGTCTTGCTTTACGAGTTTAAGGCGGATCTCAACGCCTACTTGAAGGACCTTGGTCCAACCGCGCCCATCAAGTCTTTAAACGAATTGATTGAATTTAACAAAGCGAACCGCGAGCGTGAATTGTCCTACTTCGATCAGGACATCTTCTTGATGGCAGCCACGAAAGGGCCGTTAACCGAGGCAACCTATCTTGAGGCGCTTGCTAAAGCGCAGCGCATGGCGCGCCAGGATGGAATCGATCGTGTTATGGACCGGGATGGACTTGATGCGATTGTTGCGCCAAGCGGCGGACCGGCATGGATCACCGATCCTCTGAACGGGGATCATTTCACCGGCGCAAGCTCTCAATTCCCCGCGGTTGCGGGCTACCCGAACATCAATGTGCCCGCTGGGTTCATCCGGGGCCTTCCGGTTGGAATTTCATTCTTCGGCAGAGCCTGGAGTGAACCTAAGTTGATCGCGATTACATACGCGTTCGAACAGGCGACGAAGCATAGGCAGGTTCCGAAGTTTCTGGAGCGAGTGCCTCTGGAATAACACTGGGTGTGTGGTTGCTGTAGGCGCCGGCGGAGAGCAGAAGCGCTCTCCACCGGCGCCAAATTCAGCCGAAGCTCAGAAGTTCAATACATGCGTCATTTTCAGGCTGAGCGCACGATTGAGATCCTTGTTGCCGCTGATGCCCCGAACCTCGTTGTAGACGACGAAGAAATCGCTGAGCGGATGGTGAATGAAGCGATATCGGATGTTGGAGGACACGGTCTTCGCATCGGTGTTGTACTGAATGAAGTTCTCCAAAAACATTTTGGGCGAAAACGCAAGGTCCAGCCGCATGCCGACCAGATCTGATCGAAGCTTCGCTTCGGGCAGCTTTACGGTGGTGCCCGTCCAGTTCAGATTGACTTGAGCATGGGCGTTTGCCCGGTATCCGGCGCTGGCGCGGATTTCGCGGATGGTTCCGGTCCAGAAATCACCGGCGTTATAGCCTCCTCCGCCGTAGATGCGCCTGGCTCGTGAAGTGTTGAAGTTGAAGTTCCAGTCGTCGAACGCATAGTCGCCCGGATTCACGGTCACCTTGCCGCGCAGGAGAAAGGGCTGTTGCAGCCGCTCAAATGTCATGTTGCGGTAAAACATGAAACTTGCCCCGTCTCTGAAACTAATCTGATTTCCAAGGGCGTGAAATCGAGTCAAGACCCGGTTGGACTGGTCCATCGTGTAACGTGAATTGAGCCTTGGATACAATTCACGAATGATTCCCGAGCGGGGCCGCGGTCTGAAACCCACGGATGTCGTGGCTTTTCGGATGTTGCTTCGCGGAATAAACCCAAGATCATTTCGGAAGTTCTCTTCAATCGTGGCATATGCCGCGCTGAAGTTATAGAAATTGTCCTGGTACGAGCTTTCCACATTTGCTGCGAGATTTCTCTCATCTGGTCCAGGAGTTTGACTGCGCATCGCGAAGCCCGAGAAGATCAAACGCCGCCGTAGGAATCGAAAATTGCCGTCCAGACCGCCGGCTCGATTCCAGTTGCCTGCCACCGAAGAGTCCCGATTGAAAAGGAACGCGCCAAAATCGGAGTTCGCCAGAACGTCGCGCTTCAAACGTATGACAGTCCAATTATCGGACGGCGTGGTCTGCTGAGCGCCAACCTGAATGTTCATAAGACCAACGTCGAGACCTTGAAACTTACCAGTCAGCCGCGCGCCAGCCCGAATCGGCAATTCGGTTCCATCCGCGGATAATCCAATGCGCCGGCTGAAGAACGGGATGACGTCGCGTCCTCCGCCATAGCGTCCTCCGCCGCCGCCACCTCCCCCACGTCCGCCACCGCCGCCGCCACCCCCTCCCGCCTGGCCCGAACTACCGCCGACATCGAAGAGTCCGGAGTTTTCAAGGAAAAATTCGCGCTTTTCTGGAAAGAACAGGCTGAAGCGGGTCAGGTTGACCTGCTGTTCGTCCGCTTCCACTTGGGAAAAATCAGTATTCAGGGTTGCGTCAAGGGTGAGACCTGAGGTCACACCGTATTTGATGTCAAGACCGGCATCTGCATCCTTCTTCTTGAAAACACCGCCCTTGGCGTCGGGCTTGTAGTCGCCAACCACAAAAGGTTTTACATAGAGATTGCGGCCTTGGCGAAGCCCCTCAATTCCTTCGAGCGCACCGGCGGTGAAAATGTCGTAAACCTTGAAGGGGCGTTCGGCAGGCGCCCATTGAGCGATTTCAAACTTGTAACGGATGATGCGCTCGATATTGAAGCCCCAACGCTGGTTCGCCTTCTTGCTGTCGAACCTCAGCGTCTTGAACGGAATTGCGAATTCGGCGGTCCAGCCTGGAGACTGAATGCGGGAAGCGACCTCGAAGATTCCGTCCCAGTTTTCATCGCGTACGCCTCCGGTGACCTGCGCGTCTCTCATTGCGGAGCCCGGATTTGTGTGGAAGGCGAAGCCGTTTCGATCGTCATCGAAGGTGTCGAAAAGCACGATGAGTTGATCGCCGTCGACTGGCGCAAAATCGCGCCGCAGTTCGCTAATAATGGTTGGACCGTCTTGGTGGCAAATAACTCCGACGTATATGTTTTTGTCATCGTACATCAACCGGAACTCGGTGGCCTCGGTCGCCGGATATCCGGTTTTCGGTTCGGTCTGATAGAAACTGCCGCCGACTTCCGCTTTCGACCAAGCCTCATCGTCGATGTTGCCGTCAATGACGATGCGTTCCGTAGTTCGGGTCGCATGATAGACCTTGCCTCGACGCACACCCTGATAGTCCGTCACAGGTGAAGCTTCGAAAGACTCTGCGCTCTGTTGTGCGCTGGCGACGCCTGTTGCAGATGCAAAGACCGTCAAAAACAAAACAATTGTTGAAAAAAACTGAGAGAAAATTGCAGTTCGCTTTTGAGATACCTTCCGGCCCAAAGTGTTCGCTCCTTAAGTTTATGTGTGGCAAAAGACGCCCCAGTGTAGTCGCTGGTTGGATAGGCACAAAAGGAAAAACGCTCTTTCCTTGAGCCGCGCGCTAAAAAACGAAGACCTTGCGCGCCGTATGTCCCAAGAGACGGACAGGCGCATTGACATCCATCGCACCGTCCAATACTGTCTCCGCTCATGCATCACCGAAAATGGATCGTTTGGGCGATGTGTCTCTGTGCAACGACCTTGCCCGTTGCTGGGCGCAACTCCTTTGAACCCCAGGAATCGAGCATCAAGCAGGCTCGCGCCGTTCGGATTCCGGCGGAGTCCATCCGTTTGGATGGGCGCATTGATGATGAGGCGTGGAGACTCGCACCCGCAGTAGGCGACTTCATACAGGCGGAGCCGGTTGAGGGTGCGCCGCCAACCCAGCCGATGGAGGTGCGATTTGCATACGACGAGACAGCCCTTTATGTCGGCGCGAGAATGCGAAGTCCTTCCGGCGCCAAGATTCAGGCCCCCATGAGCCGTCGCGATGAAGGGGATCAGTCGGAGTACCTTCAAGTGGAGTTCGACAGCTACCATGATCGCCGGACGGCTTACATGTTTGGCGTCACGGCCGCAGGCGTTCGATTGGACCACTTTCACGCATCGGATGAAGAAGCGACCGCAGACAACGGGTTTGATCCCGTCTGGGAGGCAAGAACCGAAGTCGACGAGGATGGCTGGACCGCAGAACTCTGGCTGCCTTTTTCGCAGTTGCGCTTCAACCATTCGGAGGAACAGGTCTGGGGTCTTAACATCAAACGATACCGGCCGGACGTGAAAGAAGAGGTTTACTGGGTCGTCATCGGAAGAACTGAACGCGGTTGGTCGTCCCGATTTGGCGAGCTGCGCGGTATTGAAGGCATTGAGCCCACTCGCCGTCTCGAGATCCTGCCCTATGTTGCATCGTCGTCAAGGATGACCGGGAATCGAGCAGGAGGGAATCCGTTCGACAACGGGGTCAATCTCAAAGGAAGAACAGGCGTTGATGTAAAGATGGGCCTTGGGCCGAACCTGACACTCGAAGCGACCGTCAATCCGGATTTCGGGCAGATTGAAGCCGATCCGGCGGAAGTCAACTTGAGCGCATTTGAAACCACATTCGCGGAGCGTCGGCCATTTTTCTTGGAAGGCAGCAACCTTCTCCAGGGGCAGACAAGTAATTTCTTTTACTCGCGCAGAATCGGGGCTCGTCCGACTACAGCGGTTAGGGGCGACTACGTCAACTACCCGGATGCCGCCACTATCCTGGGCGCTGCGAAATTGACAGGGCGACTTTCATCCGGCCTTTCCATCGGCGCGCTCAGCGCCGTCACCGACGAGGAGTTCGCACGTACATCCACCGCCGGAAATATTTCAAGAACGCGCGTGGCGCCGCGAACACTTTGGGGAGTCACCAGATTTGAACAGGAAATCGGAGCGGAAGGTTCGAATGCAGGCGTTCAGCTTCTGACGGTGCACCGGAGTTTGACGGATGCTGATCCCTTGTCCGCCATTCTGCCTCACAATGCCGTCAGCGGCGCGGCCGATACACAGATCCGATTTGGCCGACGTATGTACGAAGCCAAGTTTTCCGCTGGTTTTACGCATATCAACGGTGCAGCTCCGGCAATGGAGCGTATTCAGCGCGCTCCGACCCATTTGCTTCAGCGGCCGGATCAACCAAAAGTCCGGCTCGATCCCACGCGCACATCGCTGACCGGTTCTCAGTTTCGTATCAGCATCGAGAAGTTCGCCGGACGTCACTGGTTGTGGAACGCCAACACCATGTTCGAATCTCCCGAATTCGAACCGACCGATCTTGGACGCCTCAATTATGCCGGGGATATCATGGCGAGCAGCCGTCTGACCTACCGGGAAACGAGCCCCGGACGCTTGTTGAGGAACTATTCATTCAATATCAACCACAGCAGCACTACGTATTACGACCTTGGTCTCGGTACACGTGTGAATGTGGGAACGGGGGCGAATCTGACGTTCAAGAATTTCTGGAATGCAACAACAGCCCTTACGTTCAATATGCCGGGCCAGGATGCGCAGCTCTCCAGGGGCGGTCCTTCGATGAAAACCCCCAGTGGATGGGGCGTCAATGGGACGCTGAAGAACAGCACCGCCTCCCAAATTCGTTGGAGCGTGACACCAAGCTACAAGCACAGCGAAATTGGCGATCTCACACGCAGTTTGACTGCGACGCTCGCGATCCGGCCAGCGCCGTCCTGGCAGCTCGAGTTTCTGCCGGAATATGCACACGAGATCTCCAAGCGACAATATCTAACGACGATGGGCGGCGGCCGGATGGAGTCTTACGGGCGTAGATATATTTTTGGTTTTATTGACAGAACGACGCTGTCCACGCAGTTGCGGTTCAACTATACGTTCAAGCCTGACCTGACGCTTGATGTGTACGCCGAGCCGTTCGCCGCCAGCGGGCATTACGACGGCTTCGGTGAATTGCTCTTCTCTCGCAGCGGCCTCCTGCGTGAGTATGGGAAAGATGGTATTCGCCTTGAACGCCAAGCCGACATGAGCTATCGCGTAGCCGAGGGAAGCGCCGCTTTCATACTTGGCAACCCAGATTTCAACGTTCGGTCCTTCAGGAGCAATGTAGTGTTGCGCTGGGAATGGCATCCAGGCAGCACGATGTACTTCGTCTGGCAGCAGGACAGATCGGGTTCAGAGGCGCACGGGAATCGGGTGACCTTTAGCGACCTTTTCGGATCGTTCTCAGCTTCCGGAGACAATGTATTTGCAGTCAAAACCACGTTGTGGTTCTCGCCGTAGTTTTGAAAAGATCGACATGTCGCAATCGATCCACTATCCATTCCATCTTGCAATAAACGTGCGCGACTTGGCTGAGGCGCGAGCGTTTTATGGTTTGCTTCTCGGGTGTGAGGAAGGACGAAGCTCCGAAACTTGGGTGGATTTCAACTTCTTCGGGCATCAACTCGTGTGCCACCGCTCGGAAGATGTTTCAACGGTTGCGAGCCAATCATCAAACGTAGTGGACGATCACAACGTGCCTGTTCCTCACTTCGGCGCTGTGTTGGACGTTCCTTCGTGGAATAACCTTGCAGAAAAGCTGCGCTGCGCCGGTGTTCGATTTGTCATTCAGCCTCACGTTCGATTCAAAGGACAGCCCAGTGAACAGGCCACCATGTTTCTGCTGGATCCCAGCGGAAATGCAATCGAGTTCAAGGCATTTCAAGACATTGAGAAACAGTTATTTGAAAAGTAACCCCGCGCCAGCAAAAGGAACGGACAAGAAGCCTCTCGAGGTGTTTCGCGAGCGGCCGCGCGCGCTCAAACACCGGGTGAATACGTAAAGTTACGCGTGAAGGCGTTCCTTCCAGTTCCAGCGTTTAGGACTGCCGCCTTGATGTTTTGGCATGGCTACCGCTAGACTTAAGGTTCCGCCATGGCGGAAAGGAGTTCCTTTGATGCAGCTGCGATCCATATGTAAGAGCAAGATACACCATGCCACGGTGACGGAAGCGTGTTTGGAATACGTCGGCAGCATTTCGATTGATGAGGAACTTCTGAAGTTAGTGGACATCATTCCAGGCGAGCACGTTCATGTCTGGAACCTTAATAACGGCGAAAGGATCGAGACCTACGCCCTTCCCGCTGCATGGGGGAGCGGCGCTGTGGTCCTGAACGGCGCTGCGGCCAGGCGATTTCAGGCGGGAGACAAGGTTATTATCGCGGCCTTCACGCTTACGGATGAAGTCGTTGAACCTTTGATGATTCGTGTGGACGAACAAAATCGATTTGTGGAGTGGTTGGGCGACAATCAAAGGCCGAAAATCCCCGTCGAGCGTGGTTGAAAAAATCCGGCAAGTCGCACATAAAAAAGCTCGCACTTCGAACATCCCTCGATTAGAATCCCTCCAGCGTTCGATTTGTTTTCCTGTTTAATCGAAAAGTTTCACCGCGTTGCAGCATTGCTGGGCGCTTTGTTTTTGCGTCCGCAAAAGAGTTTGAGGAAATCCAATTCTCGAATAATCGGGATTCCAAGGAGATTTAAATGAAGCTCACAGGGATGAAACCAATAGTGCTCCTGATAGCGCTGCTGTGTCTTTCCCTTGCGATATCGGCTCAGAACCAGAATCCGGCCAAGGACAAGGACAAGATGGGCGCGGATCAGTTCGAGGACGCCCATCGCGGGATGTTTACCAATCAGACTGATAAAGCGAAAGACGTTGGTCAGTTCACCGACCAGATGTCAAAGTCGCTGCCGGGCGACGCTGCCGCGGTCGGCAAGATCGAACGGAAGAATCTTGTCGACGAATATATCTTTGGCCGCATCGAGAAAGATGGAATTCCTCACGCCGGACTGAGCACCGATGAAGAATTCATCCGCCGCGTATATCTGGATTTGACCGGCCTTCTGCCGAGCTCGGACGCCGTTCGCACCTTTGTTGCGGACAAGAGCGCCGACAAGCGCGACAAGGTGATCGATTCTCTAATCGGGACTGAGGAATTTTCAGAACAGTGGGCGTGGTTCCTCGGCGACTTGTATCGCCTGAACAGCATGGGCGGCAACGGCAAAGATGCGTTTCAGGTGTGGACGAAGGATTGGCTGAAAGTGGATCGTCCTTATGACAAGGTCGTCTCCGATCTTTTGACCGGAAGCGCAAAGAGCCATGGACTCGTGTCGCAGTTGGCTTTCTTCGGCCGCATTCTCCGAAACAGCGGATTGAAGAACAGAGATCTAACGGATCCGCACAATATTGCGGCGACCGTGAATCGTCTGGACGCTATCGACGAAATGAACGTCGAGATTTCCCGATTCTTCCTTGGACTCAACATCGACTGTATTTCATGCCATGACGGCGCCGGTCACCTCGAATCGGTCAATCTTTACCTCTCGGAAAAGACCCGAACCGAGTTTGCTTCGCAGGCCGCTTTCCTTGGCAAGCTGAGAATGGTCGGCACGTATAACGTGAACGCCACGGAACTGGTGCTGGACGACAGTGCTCCTGGCTACACGACAGGAAATGATGCGCCGTACTTCACGGAGAGCGAAAGCCGCTTCCCGCGCACCGGCGAAACCTATCAGCCGGCGTTCATGCTGACTGGCGAAAAGCCACGAGCTGGAATGAACCCTCGCGCCGAGTTGGCGCGCATGATCACGTCGCATCCTCAATTCGCTCGCGCTGCTGTCAACTTGATCTGGGGTAAATTGATGACGGTAGGTTTTGTCGAGCCGTGGGATAGTTTCGATCTCGCTCGCATCGATCCCAAGAATCCTCCGCCGAAGCCTTGGACGATTCAGCCAACATATCCTGAATTGCTGGAAGCTCTCTCCAACGATTTCCGCGAGAATGGCCACAGCATGCATCGCTTGATGAAAATGATCATGAAGTCGAATGCATATCAGCTTTCGTCGAAGTTCCCAGGGGAATGGAAGGATGCATACACACAATATTACGCCAGGAAGTACGTGCGCGTGATGACAGGCCCCGAAGTTGTGGACACGCTAGCCCAGGTTACGGCCCGTCCGTATAAGTTCGTCTTTGATGGCGTACCGGTAAGCCGAATCAAGCAGGTTACCGACCTTGGCGACATTCCGGCCCGACGAGGCGCAGGAAACAAGGACGGCCTCGATGTCAGCTCGATCATGAACAGTTTCTTTGAGAACAACCGTGAGTCTCCGGTTCCGACCGGCAACAGGGCGACTGCCTTGCAGGCCATCCTGATGATGAGCACGAACCTCGTGAATTCCCGCGTCCTTGCAGAAGGCGGCGGCCGTGTTCAGCAGTTGGTCGAGTCCAACAAGACGAGCGATGAGGTGATCGAAGAACTGTATCTTTCGACTTTGTCGCGCTGGCCGACTGCAGTGGAAAAGCAGACCGTTCTTCAGTCCTTCGAGTTTGAAAAGGACCGCAAGAAGGCTGCCCAGGATCTGCAATGGGCATTGATCAACGGCGTGGAGTTCGTGTTGAATCACTAAACTTCACTAAGCTTCGGTAGAAACGAGGCGCGGAAGATTTCAGTCTTCTGCGCCTTTTTCTTTTTTCTCCTATCCGGTTTCGGATTTTTCGTTGACAACAAAATCAACGGTGCCAAAGAATGACCGCAGTACAGTTCTAGTCGTTTTTTTGAACATCGCGGAAATTTGCTGAATCTCCTGCTTGGGATGGGATGGATTTGGAGGGAGACCGGCGATTTCAGCGCAAACCTTGACGTGCAAAGAGGAGGCGAAATGCATCACCCAACGTCTGTGCGATGGATCCTCTTAGTTTCTTTTCTACTCCTGAATGTCTCGCGTGGGTATGCCCAAACGAGCGCCGGAGCCATTGTTGGAAGTGTCTCGGATGCCTCGGGAGCAATGATTCCCGGTGTAGAGGTGACAGCAACGAATCTGGGCACGAACCAGACCCGCCAGGTTGTCACCAACGAAACGGGAAATTATAGAATCGAACCCTTGCAGGCCGGCGTGTACACCGTATCTGCCGAACTGCCGGGTTTTAGAAAGGCTGTTCGAAGCGACCTTAAGGTCGACGTCGATGCGCGCCTCCGAATTGACTTCAAAATGGAAGTCGGCGCCGTCAGCGAAGTTGTCGAAGTGACCGGGCAGGCGCCTGTGGTGCAAACGGACAGTTCACAGGTCGGACAAGTCGTTGACGAACGCAAGATTGTCGATCTGCCGCTGCCTGGGCGCAACTTTTCCGCTCTTGCGTATATCACGCCGGGAACGTTTGCCCCCCGCCCGAATTCTCACCTTGCGACGCGCGGGCAATTCGTCGCTGTCGGCATGGACGAGCGAACCAATCAATTCATTCTCGACGGCGTCAACAACAACAGCTCCATCACAATGGAGCCAGCCGCCCGCATTAATATTGATGCAGTGGGTGAGTTCAAGATCCAAACTCAAAACTACACTGCACAGTATGGCCGTTTTGCGGGGGCGCAGGTCGATGTGATCACGAAATCCGGAACGAATGACATCCACGGAACGATTTTTGGATTCACGCGAAACGACAACTTGGACGCCCGAAACTTTTTCGACCCGTGGCCGTTTCCAAAGAAACATGAGTATAAGCGGCATCAGTACGGGGGAGTCGTCGGCGGTCCGATAGTGCGTGACAAGTTGTTCTTCTTCGTCGGGTATCAGGGTCAGCGACAGCTTCAGATTCGTTCGACAACGCCGACCATCCCTCTGCCGGAATTCTGGGAGGGAGATCTCTCGCGGATAAGCAGAGTCGTTCGCGACCCATTGACGGGCCAGCCGTTCCCGAATAATCAAATTCCCAAAAGTCGAATCCACCCGATTTCGGTGAAATTTAGACCGCTCTGGGAGCGTGCGACGTTGGTCAATAGTTCCTTGATTCGGAACGCCGCTTCAACGATCAGGGAGCCTGAGAACGTAAACACGCCGAACATCAAGGTTAACTACAATCTTTCGTCAAGCCACCAGATGATCGGTTCGTGGTCGATGTCCAGCATCAATCACTTGGAATGGAACGTCGCCGGCAACCCTGAGATTCCGGGCTTCATGCTCTGCTGTTCGGTGCGAAATCAGAATTTTTCGTTTCAGGATGTGCTGACGCTGTCTGCTACTTTCATCAACGAATTCCGGGGCGGCATGGCTCGCAGCCACCGTGTTCGGGTTCCTGAGGATCGAAAGAAAAACTATGCGGCCGAGTTCGGCATTCATGGAACAGGATCGGATTATGATCCGCAGTTCTGGGCTTATCCCAGAGTCAACGTCACTGGTTACAACTTTCTAGGGAACTCACTGCTTGAGCCTCGAGTCGAAGGAAACTGGATGATAACCGACATCATTTCGATACAGCGGGGCAATCACGCCATCAAATTCGGCGGGGACCTTTTCAAGCAGTTTTCAACCGGCGGGATCTTCTTTACGCCGCAGACGGGAATCTTCAACTTCACAGGATCGGTCACGGGAGATGCAATGGCCGATTTCCTGTTAGGTTATCCCGACACGACCCAGCGAAAGATTCCGACTGCTGCTAATTTGCCGATCGCCATGTATCCAAGCAAATGGTCCAGTGATTGGTTCATCCAGGACGATTGGAGAGCGACGTCGAACCTCACCCTGAATCTGGGCCTGCGATACGAAGCAATGTTTCCAATGGATGAGAAATACGACAAATTTTCAACGTTCGATCCAAGTCTGGGAAATGGCAAGGGAGGAATAAGGCTTCTTCGCGAAAATTCACGGCAGCAGGACGCGATCAACGCATTCAAGAGGCTGTATCCCAATATCATCTTTGGATCGTCGGAAAAGTACCACAAGACCGATGCCAACAACTTTGCCCCGCGCGTCGGTTTTGCTTGGACTCCTGGGGGGAAGACCACCACAGCCGTTCGGGGCGGCTACGGAATCTTCTATCAAATCGATGACCTCTGCTGGTGCGGCGGTTACAATCAACCGCCCTATTCGATCACTCAGCGTTTTACGCGCGCCGACAACCCAACATGGGACAATCTCTGGCCCGGTTCCGGCGTGGGTGCGGTCGTACTGGCCAACAATCTCAACTATGACTACGTGAATGAGTACTACGGCCACTGGGATCTTGGCGTCCAGCAGGAGGTTCCGGGCGGCGTAGTCGTGGACGTCTCCTACATCGGAAAGAAGGGTTCCAAGCTTCTCGGGCCGCGCGATATCAATCAGCCGCTGGTAGCAAACGGTCCAAAACCGTATCCGGACTTCGGGCCGATCGAGTACGTGGAGAACCAGGGCAGCAGTATATTTCACGGACTTCAGTCGAGAGTCGAGCGTCGATCCGAAAAAGGACTGACCATGCTGATCTCTTATGCTTGGAGCAAGTTGATTGACGACGGCGGCGGCCGGCGTATTTCCAACACTCCTCCTCGGCAGAATGCGTACAACCTGAAGGCCGAACGCGGTCTCGGTTTGGAAGACATTCGCCATCGCTTCTCCGGAAGCTTCGTCTACAATCTGCCATTCGGATCGAGCTTGGGCGGAGTCGCTCGAGCATTGCTCACCGGATGGGAACTTTCATCAATTGTGCGCGCCAATACGGGAAGCCCGCAGACTCCGACTCTCGCTCAAAACATCAGCGGCAGGGGACGGAACGCAGATCGGCCGAACATCGTTGGCAATCCCAAGCTTGAGAATCCGAATCCTCGAACAGGGTGGTGGAATCGCGCAGCGTTTGCCCTTCCTGCTCCCGGAACCTTCGGCAATGCAGCCCGGGGCAGCATCATCGGTCCCGGTTACTTCGGCACCGACGCCGCTCTGATGAAGCGGTTTGTGATCTCCGAAGAAAAGAGCTTCCAGTTCCGCTGGGAAATGTTCAATGTGTTTAATCAGGTGAACTTCTTCCCATCAAATCAGCTGAACTTTGATTCGCCTACGTTTGGAACCATCGGAATAGCACTACCGAGCCGCCAAATGCAGGCCGGATTGAAGTTCATTTTCTAATCACGATCGCAGAGACGTTGGCGGAATGAGTCATTCCGTCAACGTCTTTCGGT
>CAZIPZ010000008.1:21297-27169 GCA_964541075.1 uncultured Solibacteraceae bacterium
CATCCCTCCTACAGCCTTCGCGGATTTCCACTCTGGGTCGCGCCGAACATTTCCGTCGCATCTTCCTCGGCAAGCCCATGCGCTCCGGCATAAGCGACTCGTGACCGGCAGTGAACATTCAATGCGAGACCCACGCCCTTTGAAGGGTTCGACATGAATCGAGCTTTAGGACGATTCCCATAAGGTTTGAACGATCTCTGATGGCAGGAGACTTGCACCATGAATAGCGGGAGTCTCGATTATGCCGAATCAGAAGCACCGTAAGAAAAAAGACGGAGTCAACAAGAGCAAGAAAATCCAGGCAATGCGCGCCAAGGAGGCTGGTGCGCGCCCGATGCCGAGACCTAGGGCAACCGGCAAGAGACCGGGAGAGACGTCAAAATTTGACGTTGTGAAGGATCGTCCGGGCGGCATGCAGAGGGCGTAAAAGCTATGCCAACCAACACGCTGAAAAAACATTGGTTAACGCTTTCGAAGGAACTCAAAGAACGTTGGCCCGATCTGACTCCAACAGATTTTGAGTATATCGACGGCTTCGAGGATCGTTTAGTCGACACTGTTGCTCTCAGGCGGCATATCCCACGGTTAGAAGCGGAGCGAGATGTCCAGGATTTCCTGGAGCATCTGAGTGTCGTCCAGCGTCCGCCCCAATGAAGAGAGGGTTTTGCGAAGCCTCGCACACAGAGAGAATTTCCGCGAGCGGAGGTCGCATCTTTGGGATGCGAATGCGTTCAGGCATGGCGTCGATGACTGACTTGGAGCGTCGAGTTGATGGACAGCCCTCTTGGAGAGCGGTGCTTTAAAAAGATAAGAGCAGGTGAACAATGAAGCCCCTAAAAGTAGCGCTGCTGTGGTCGGCTATTTTCGTTCTGCTGACCACTCTAGGTTGGGTCTTTACGCTTCCCGGCGTAATTCAACTGATTCTTTTTGTCTCTGGAGAAATTTGGATTGCCCGGCATCGGCGTCTGGTCCAAACCGAGGCCGTAACGGTGGAGCCGGATCGACGAAGGGTCGCGTAGTCTTAGCGTTGTCGTTCTCCGGATGCGGCGCCTACCGCCGCCGAGACCGGATTAGAATCATTGCGGCGTGGATTAATGACGCGCTGCTTGACCAGTTTCCTGAACCACCAGGAGGTCAGGAGCGGCGTTAAGACCGCTGTTACGATTACTGAAGCGGTGACCTGGATGGTCGCAGCTTCTGCGACTGGCGCATAAGCGGCATCCGCCATCGCCACGGCTTGCGGGACTGCGGCAGAATTGCCTGCTGTGCTGGAAGCTGCGGCGCCTGCGATTCCCGTTCCCCCAAGCAGTCTGTCCACAAGGATGCATGCGAAGCCGGTTACGATCAAGACGGTCAGTCCCAGAACGATTCCAGCTACACCCGCCGTTACGACGGACTTTAGATTGATCGTCTGGCCAAGAGTGAACGCCATAAAAGGAATGATGACCGGTTCATGCGATCCGAAGAATCCTTTCACCTCCTCGTCGAGGTTCCCGAGAATCGAACCCACCACGATGGGCGCGATCACCGAAACCATGGTGAGCCAGGGAATGACGGCGAGTCCGGCGCCCACAAAGATCAGCATCGTCAGGAAAGGACCTGTTTCGATGCTTTGGACCACATAAGTTCCTGCATCCTCCTTATCGCCCATAGCGCTCGTTAGCGCCAGAAACATCCCGCCATTGGTGTCGCTCATCGCAACCATGATGGCCAGGGTGCTGAGGCCGATAATACTGCCGCCAAACAACTTGGCCACCGTCAAGGCGAAAATCGTAGCTATGCCGACTTTCGCCGCCATAATGCCGAATCCGCGCAGCAACATTCGAGGAGCCGTTCTCACTGTGATCTTCGTACCGACGGTGAACAGGTACATTCCGAGAAGCGTCGGATAGCCCACTCCGGTTAGCGCCTCGGTAAAGCCGCCGATTTTGAGCAGGTTCGGGAAGAATGTATTGATCAGCATGCCGATGAACAACGGCACGACCATCATTCCGCCCGGCGTCCGCTGAACGGCCCTGTAGATTTTCATCACGAGGAGAATATGGGACTTCGTCTTCCTGCGCGAGTGATTCCTTTCATTCAAAAGTCGTTCAATGCGGCCAGTTCAAGCCTTTTCCATTTTGTGAATAGGCCGCGTTCAGCCTAGAATTTGTTCGATCTTACTCAACAACAAAGGATTCTGGGACGAATCCGTCACAGAACATTGGAGGGAACTATGAAATCGGTTCTTTGGCGCGCCTCATTGTTCATTTTGGCGTGCCTTTTCTTCGTAGGTGTATTTGCCGCTCCTTTGAGCGCGCAGCAGGGCTCAGGAGTGATCACTGGCCGCACATCGGATACTAGCGGCGCGGTGATACCCGGAGTCACTGTTACTCTGAGCAGTCCGGCCGTGATGGGAACGCGTGAAGCGATCACCGACGAACGGGGAGGGTACCGGATCGACCTGCTTCCTGTCGGTACGTATTCTTTGAAGTTCGAATTGCCTGGTTTTGCGACCCTTATCCGGGACGGAATCCAGATTACGGGCGGCTTTACCGCGACGATCAACGTCACGCTTGAAGTTTCAACTCAAGCCGAAACGATCACCGTGACCGGCAGTTCTCCAGTTGTGGACACTTCCACGGCGACGGTCGCCGTAAACCTTTCCACTCAGATGCTCACCGACCTGCCGACGGGACGTGACTATCGAGCGCATCTCTTAATGGCGCCCGGCGTCATGGCAAGAAAATTTGACGTCGGTGGCAGCCAGGTCGGCACATCCACGGGTTTCCGGACTTATGGAACCGATGGACAGAATTACGACTTGCTCGATGGAGTCATCACCTCCGGCTATTACGGTGATTTCGGTTCCATTCAGGAAGTTCAGGTCGTTGCGGCAAGTAAAGGAGCGGAGGTGCCGAACGCAGGCGCATACGTGAACTCGATTGTGAAAAGCGGGAGCAACAATTTCCACGGCGGCGGCGAAGCCTATTGGGAAACGCCAAAGCTCCAAGGCAGAAACCTCACGGATCGCCTCAAGAGTCTCGGTGTGACGGAAACCAACAGAATCGATCGTTTGACCGATTTCAATGTTGAAGTCGGGGGACCGGTGCGCAAGGACAGACTCTGGTGGTATACCTCGCTGCGCGACAATCACATCGGAGTAACTTCACCAGGATTCAAGAAAGGCGAATGCACTGAAGTGAAAGGTTGCCGGGGTAAACCGATTGGAACCTACACAGCCATTAATCCTTCCAATGAGGACGAAGTCTTCTTCACACGTCTGTCGAACGCAACAATGAAGGTGAATTATCAGTTGAACGTGAATAATCAGTTCAACTATCTCGGAAACTGGAGCGAGAAGCACCAGCCCTATCGCGGTGGATTCGGTCCGAATGCGGGCTTCTTCAACTCGGACTCTGCAGTTCGCCAGACGTATCCGACGTGGCTTCATAAAGGTCAGTGGACTTCCACGCTCACAAGCCGCATCACGCTGGATAACTCAATTAACTGGTTCTTCAATCACTGGCCGTACTATCGCCGCGTTGACGAAATCAGCCGGCGTGATCTCGATACGCAGTTGGTTCGCGGTGGATTTTCCGGTGAAAGTCCGGGCTTCACGTCCGGTTCACTGGTGAATACGAACGAACGAAAACGGCTGCAGTATCTCGTCAGCGTTTCAATGTTGACGGATCGCTTTATCGTAGGATCGCACAACACGAAGGTGGGTTATTCCTGGCAGTCTTATCGTTCGCCTTTCCACGAAGAAGGAACGATCGGCCACATCATTCTGTATTACCGCGATGGCTTCAGAACGCCAAATTTCATTGAGACGCTGGACACTCCGTTTGACACGGAGACCGGCATGCGAAACTTTGCGTTCTACATTAACGATAGTTGGAAGATGAATTCGAAGCTCACGGTCAACCTCGGATTCCGTATGGACCGGTCCAAACCGTATTACCCGCAGCAGGAAAAGACGGGCGAAGGTCCGTTTCAGGCCAGGCTTGTGGTTCCACGGCGAGACCTGAAGCCCTTGAACGGTCCCGTTCCCCGCGTTTCGGCAACCTACGACGTTTTCGGAAACGGCAAAACTGCCCTGAAAGCCAGTTTCGGTCGCTATGTGTATCCGGAAGTTATTGATGTCGCTCAGGACATCAATCCGATGACGATGACTGTCAGCCGATATGCCTGGGACGGAACTCTTCCATTCAACCCGGCAGGAAGAACGCCTCTGCAGGTGACGGGGGGACGCGACCGGGACATCGATCCAAGTTACGAATTTCCGCACACCGATGAATACACTGCCGGACTCGATCAGGAGTTGATGACCGATCTTTCTCTGCGCGTCAATGTCGTCCGCAAGTTCGATCAGAACGCAAGACAGCTCTTCAATATCGCGATTCCGTTCTCTGCATACAACATTCCAGTGAACGGCGTCGATCAAGGCCGCGACGGTGTCCTCGGTACGTCGGATGACAAGCAGATTGCTTTGTTCAGTCTTGATCCCTCGTATCTTGGAAAGAGAAAAGACCTCCTCAAAAATAACCCTGCACTGGACAACGCCAATACGGTGCTCGACATTACGGTGGTGAAACGCGCCTCCAACCGATGGACGATGCTTTGGGGTTGGGATTACCTGCGCCGCAAGACGTGGGTCAGCGCTATTCCTGAGGATCCGAATAACCTCATGTACAACCGTGGTGAGAATTTCAACACATGGCATGTCAAGACCATGGGCACCTACGATGCTCCTTACGGAATCAAAGTCTCAGGAATGTTCCGCGCGGCCAAAGGCGATCCCTACGGACGCCGTTGGAACAGTCCTCGCTTGAACCAGGGAGTTGTCAATCTCATGGTCGAACCAATCGGCACGCACTTCATGGACACGATTAAGATCGTGGATTTCAGGTTGGAAAAAACCTTCCAGTTATCGGAATCCTTCGGGTCCATTAGTGCAATGTTCGATCTGTTCAACGTACTGAACAACGCGTCGGTGACGGGGGTGAATGACCTGACTGGAACTGCTTTCGGTAGGCCAACCAGAACGCTCGAGCCCCGCATTGCCAGAATGGCGGTGAAGTACCAATTCTAAACGGCTGGTAAAACGGACGGTGCAGGCCGTCCGTTTTACGGCCGGGATCCTTTCGGGGCGAACCGGATTCAGCTTTCTTTTCAGCTTCCCCTGAACTGATGATATTGTCTTCTCCGATACGACGCCCTTTTTTGTCAGAGAAATTCGTCCGCGCCATACGGCGCTTGTGAACTGAAATAGCAATGCCAGGAGGACACATGAAAACGGTTACTAAAAGAAACTGGCGATCCTTGTCGTTGGCGCTTGCCTTAGTGCTTGTCGCCTCGACGTTCGCCTTCTCCCAGGAAGGCGCCAAGACCGCTGAAATCGAAAAGCGGGGTTTGACGCCAAACGATTTTCCTAGGATCAAGAAGCTTGCCGATAACGTTTATTCCTACGAGCAACTTCATGCCGCATGGAAAAACGTGACAAGCGATAGCGGGATCATCGTCACAACCGATGGAGTTCTGGTTTTCGATGGGCAAGGCAATCCTGACCTTGTGAAGAGGATGGTTGAGGACATCAAGAAAATTACCCCTCAGCCGATTAAGTATGTTGTGATCGGCTCTGAACACGGGGATCACTCGGGAGGCAATTCTGCATTTCCTGAGGGTGTGACGTTCATTTCCAGCCCGAAATCAAAAGCGACGTTCGAAACGCAAGCGAATGCACCGAACCGACCCCCGACTGCACCCAAAGTGATCATTCCGCAGGAAACTGTAGCGGACAAGAGGGTCCTCAAGATGGGCAACACCGAGATTCAGATTTTGATGCTTGGTCGGGCTCACACGGGCGGCGATCTCGAACAGGTCGGGCCGC
>CAZIPZ010000008.1:27179-39098 GCA_964541075.1 uncultured Solibacteraceae bacterium
TCTCGAACTCTATCTGCCAAAAGAGAAAATTCTTTTCGCGAGCGAGACGTTCTTCAACCGGCTGTTCCCGTCAGCGGCCGCAGCTTATCCATCGGAGTGGGTGGAAGTGGTGAAGAAGCTGGAGAAGATGGATGTCAACACCATTATTCCCGGCCATGGTTTCGTTGACGACGGCAAGGTGATGAAGCAGGAGCTAGTGGAGTACCGGAAGGCCCTCGAAGCGCTGATTGCTGAGGCGAAGAGACTACATGCGGCGAAGGTTCCGGTGGAAGAAGCCCAGAAACAGGCCAGTTTTGGACCGTATGATTCCTGGACCAGGAAGACGGACAACGCGGCTGCCGCAGTGAAGCGCGTGTACGATGAACTCGACGGCAAGCTAAAGTAGTCGACAACTTCTGTTCTCTGTATTGACCTCGTGGACTGCTTCGAACTTGAGGCAGTCCACGAGGTCTTTCTTATTTCCATGAAAACAGCCGAATATGCGGCAACCTACGGAGGGCCGTTGAATTTGGGTGTCCGCAGTGTAGGTTTGATGTATGGAGATGTTTCCGAAGTCCAGGCAACTCCATATCCTTCGTCTGTTAATTCCTCACTGGAAGTTCCTCCTGTTGGGCCTTATTGCTTCAATGCTGACAGGACTGACGGAACTTCTGCACCCTTGGCCTTTAAAGATCGTGATCGATTCCGTCATTGGTTCAAAACCGATGCCGGAATGGTTTAGTGTCTTCACGCCGCTAGTAGGAATTTCCACTCCTTTCGCCATCCTGAATGTAATGGCGCTCCTTCTTCTGGTGGCGGCAATCATCGGGGCCGTGTCGTCGTACGCTCAGACGCTCTTGATGAGTGCAGTCGGCCAATGGGTGACGCACGACCTTCGAACGACGCTCTACCATCACATCCAGCGGCTCTCGCTCTCATACCACGACCAGAGTCAGACAGGCGACCTGATCAGCCGCGTAACTGACGACATCGATACTGTTCAGGATTTTATAACGTCGACGTTGCTGGACACGCTCGTCGACATCCTGACCCTTGCAGGCATGATTTCGATCATGCTGTACATCGATTGGAAATTCACATTTGTCGCGTTGTTGATAGCGCCGCCGCTCTTCTTCTTTATCCATGCGAATTCGCATCGTATTAAGCGCGCGTCACGAGCTGTTCGGAAAAAGGAAAGCGAGATCATCTGTAAAGTCCAGGAGGTCTTTTCCTCAATTCGGGTGATTAAGGCGTTCGCCAGCGAGCAATACGAAAGGCGCCGGTTCGAGCAACAGAGTCTGGAAAGCATGGAATTGGCGTTGCGGGCGAAGGCGCTCAAGGCGGGTGTGTCGCCAGTCGTGGATATCATCGTGGCCGCAGGGAGCGCGTCCGTGTTGTGGTATGGCGGATGGTTGGTTCTGGATGGAACCCTTACGGCTGGAGGACTAATCGTATTTCTGATGTACCTGGGCAAGTTGTACTCGCCTGTCCGGCGGTTGGCGAGGCTGCCCGACAGCTTTGCGAAACCCGCGATTGCTTTCGAGAGAATCGAAGAAGTCATGGGGATTGAGGTCGGAGCCACTCCTTCCGGAAGTATGCTCAGTGCTCCACCGCTTCGTGGAATGATTGAGTTCGAACAGGTCAGTTTCGAATACCGAAAACACGTTCCGATCCTAGAAGACGTCAGCTTCGATATTCTGCCGGGACAAGTGGCCGCGTTTGTGGGTCCGACAGGAGCGGGAAAGAGCACAATTATCAACCTACTGGCGCGCTTTTACGAACCAACCGCAGGCGCCATACGTTTGGACGGGGTGGACGCAGCGTCCTTCCGGCTTCGTTCATTGCGCAAGCAGCTCGCCTTCGTTCTTCAAGAGACGATTCTGTTTCGCGCTCCAATCTCGCAGAACATTGCGTACGGACGGCCCAGTGCTAGTCAAGATGAGATCATCGAGGCGGCCAAGGCGGCGAACGCGCATGAATTCATTCGAGCCATGCCGGAGGGGTATGACACGCTTGTCGGTGAACGCGGCGTAACCCTGTCCGGCGGGCAAAGGCAGCGCATTGGCATTGCGCGAGCGATTATCCGCAACGCTCCAATTCTGATTTTGGACGAACCTACAGCGGGACTTGACGTCGAGTCTGAGGCAATGGTTCTTGACGCGCTCGGGCGGTTGATGAGAGGCCGAACCTGTATCGTCATAACACATCGGCTGACCACAATACGGGATGCGGATGTCATCTTTGTTCTAAAGGAGGGAAGGATTGTCGAGCGAGGCGGCCATGAAACGCTTATGAGGTTGCAGGGTTGTTACTACGATTTGTACAAGAAGCACCATCACGACGCGTCCGTTTTTGCCAACGCAGGTGAGCGTCTGCGTCCATAGAAGCTTCAGCGGAGCGAAATTAGGGGCGCCTTAAAGATGGATCGGGATTTCCACGAAACCGTTTTCGGTCGTGACGTTGAGGGCGAACGATGGTGGTATGGATATGGGCAACTGGCCGGCAATTTCATCAGCCCTCACATAGATGAGCGGGATCGGAATTCCGTTAACAAAGACTCTTGCTCCGGAAAGGGTGTCTGGAAAGGGCGCGTTCGCCGATTTTTCCGCAGCGGACAGATTGCGCCCGCGGATTCGGATGGTGGCGCCCGCGTTGAGAGAAGAGAGTGTGACTGGCTTCTCGCCCACGAGTGCTGGCTCCGGCGCTATAACAAACCGGTCGATCTCGGCTCCGTCTGACGCAATGGAACTCAGCGTCATGCGCGCTCCCTGCACTTCAACTCGCACATAGTGGTGAAGAGCCGCTTGAGCATCGATGAGCGGCAGGGGAAAGACCGGATAAACATCCCCTCCGGCGCCGCCGGATGTGACATATATTGTGCCGTCGCCTGAACACCTCGTAGTTCTTCCCTCTCGAATTGCGATGCTACGCTGATAGCTGTGCTCATGGCCATTCAACACAAGCTGCACACCGTTGGATTCGAGTATCGGCGATATCAGTTCACGAGCCAGAGAGGACAGGCCGTCGTGCATGTTCGGCCCGCCCGCATAAGGCGGGTGGTGGAAGAATGCGACTCGCCAAAATTGTCTCGTTGACCTCAGATCGGCATCTAGCCACCTCAACATGTTGTCGCTGCCGAGGAATGCATTGTGTAGCGGCAGATTCGAATCCAGCGATATAAAGTGGACATTACCCCAGTCGAACGAATAATAACGGCCGCAGTCAGAGTTCGGAACACTGGCATCGGCCAGCGAGTGCACGGAGAGATATGCGGCCGCATTGTCCATTTCGTAATCGTGGTTTCCGGGAGTCGGGAAGAAAGGAACGTCAGCCATCAGGCTGGAATAAAAGTCGAAGTATCGTTCCTGAAAGCACCGGAAGTTCCCACCACCGTACGCCATGTCGCCGGTATGAATCACGAATAATGGATTCTCGCGCGTCACTTGCTCGGCGATTCGTACTTGCGCTCGAGTGGCCTGGCCGCTGTCGCCAATGACCACGAACTTGAAGGGATCATCGCCCGGCGTCCGAAAGCGGCCCGGGACGCCGACCTCCTGCCCGTCCACTCTCGATTGGTAGTAATAGGTGGTATTGGGAAGTAGTCCGCTAAGCTCGGCGGAAAATTGGGTGTAGGGCTTCGCAAGGCGGGTTTCCACCGGATGAAAAGTGCGGACTCTGGCAGCCTCTTCAACAAAACCTTGCTTATCCGAGAAATACTCAATCGATCCGAATCCAGGCTCCGCAGTAGCCCACATGATTGCAGCGCGATTGCGCCTGATGTTTTGAACGTATGGTTGTCTGGTTGTTACAACGGGGTTTTCGACGCTGAAGAGAATCTTATTGCTCGGCTGAAACCGGCTCTGGACGCCGATTGCGCCGAGTGCACCCAGGAACTTCCGGCGATCCATCGCAGCATATTAAGTCGAAATCCACAAACCGTCGTCACGGAAAACTTCCCTTATGGAGTTCCTAGTTCTTCGCGCACGACCTGCGATCGCCGGCGTGCAAACTCCAGCATGGACTGTATGGACGCCTCAAATTCCTCATTTGTGCAGGGATGCATGCCAAGGTCTCTGGAATCACATACTTTTGCAGGATCCTCGCGCACGGCATTCCGAATCTGTTCATAAACTCGTGTGATTTCGAGTTCCATCCAGCCGCCAGGTCCTCCAGCCAGGTCCGCGGCGCGCTGCAGCACCGTCCGGTAAAAGGCAATCCACTCGGGTGCAACGCGGAGAGAGCGGGCCGTCAAAACATTCGATTCGAAGTTGTGGAAGATAGGAAATCTGAACGATGAAAACGCATGGCTCTTGTCCCATGGCAAAAAGATGGACTGAGGAGAATCGCGGAATCGATAGAGATAGAAATTGTTCAGTCCCCAGTTTCCCAATAATCCGTCTTGTTCTGCGACAAAGTTCTCAGCGGCGATTTGAGTAAAAAATGAATTCAGGTCGATGTATCTGCCGACGATAGACGAAAACTCAACATCGGATGCCTCATTGATCGCCCGCACCATCATCCCTAGGACCGGATCAGGTGTGAAAAAGTCATTTTCAGGTTCGAACGGTACAGGCGAATAGTTGAGTGGGTTCGATCCGCGGCGCTCGAAAACAAAGACATCCGCCCACTGATAGCTGTAGAGTCGGCCTTCAGGTTCGCCGAAATGCTGCTGGACGAACACAGAGTCGATCTGTTCGACGATGCTGTAAACGCCCATATAGATGTCATTGACGAAGAGTCGCGTGTGAACTTCTCGCGGCGCCGGTAGACCTAATCTCCGGAAGAAGTCCATGGCAATCCGTTCGTGAAGCATGGACGCGTCCTGAGCATTGTTGCGAAGGACGAGGCTTTGAAAGCCAAGAAATGTCATGTCGCTCTCGTAACGATTGAAGTCGATCTTGAAAGAAGGCTTCAAAGCGGTTCGGCTGCCTGATCCCCGCGATCTTGCGGCCACCTGCGGCAGAGTAATGTCGGTTCCTTTGAAGAGCCAATGAAATTCGATTGGATAGTACGTATCCTCCAGAACTCTGCGTCTCAGATCCGTCCAATCTCCGGGATGCATGTAGATGCGGATTTCATGAAGGACGTCGCCGTCGAATAGATCGTCTGGGCTTTGAGCGAGAAGGCATCGTATTTCCGTGGACAGGCAGAACATGGCGATGAAAAGCGTCAATTTCACTCGCATCTACATTGCAACCTGAAGCCGTACGACTCCGATCCAGAAGACATGCCGTCCTGATACGAGTTTGCTTTCAATCTCATCGACCCACTCGCGTTCGCCGTTGGCCTGAAGCTTCATAAAACGATTGAGCGGCCAGGTTGCTCCGAATGTCCAAGTCCGAATACTGTCCGGAATGACGTTTGCGGCGCGTGGACTCCCCGAGGGTATCCCCACCCTAGACGCGCTGTAGAAACTCAAAACATCCAGGCGTACAGCCAACTCAACGGCGTCGAATCCGCGAACGTCCCACAATCGATGGGCGGCGGCCTTTTGAGATGTTGAGGCGCTGAGCGGATTCCAGATCAGCGCGACGTACCAGCCGCTGGAGATCAAGTCTGGCAGATCCTCCTCTCGAATGCCTTGCCCTTTTCTTTGCTGAGTGACTCGAAGGTATTCTCCTCGTACTCGAAGCGGGCTGGGCGTCCACTCCAGTTCAACGCCTGTTCTCCGCCGGTTACCGCTCACGAATGCATGCTCAAAAAACGTGAAGTTCGACATTGTCTCGCCCTGAATGCCGTTGGCGCCTTCAAACACTTCGCCTGACGTTACGGCGGCGCCCACGTGGAGGCGCTGTATCGTACGGGAAAGAGACGTGAAGGACCTGAGAGGCGTTCCGGTTAATCTCACCGCGTAGGTTCTGCCCGCCGTGGGGTTTCCTTGCTTGCTCGCGCGCTCGCCATCGTATCTGAAAATGCCAAAGTAATAGTTGAGCCGATCTCCCTGAAGCAGACGTCCATGCGCACCAATGCCGCTTTGCCGGCCTGGAGCAAGCGAGTTGGATGCATGTGATCTATAGACAAAATTTAGCTTGTCTGCGGACGTGTTCTGCTCCAGACCGAAGGGCATTTTGAATTTGCCGATCCGGATTCGAAACTTCCGAAAGCGGTCAAAGTCAACATAGACGTCTTTCCATGGCCTGCGCTCGACGACGTCGGCTAATGTCGAACGGACATCCCGTTCAACTTCGTAGCTGAAGTAGTCTGTAAACCGGCCCTTAAGTCCGAAGCGCGCCCGGTTCAACACGAAGGCGTCGGCGGTTTGGGGAGGGTGTGCCACTTGAGGGGCAAAGCGGCGGAAATCGAAATGCCACTTTGCTCTCACGTCCACCCGTAGGATTTCGCCGACCTGCATTGAAGGGCGCTCTTTGAAAGAGAACATGAACCTCCGCCCGCTACCCTGGACTAGCTGGTCTTCGTCCGGGGCTTGGTCAGGTGACTCATCGGTTGTGTTTTGGGAGAATAGGAGCGATGGAAGGAGCAGTATCGTTAACAGGAATAGAGCTCTCATCACCCTTTCTCGAGCGCCATCGTTGAGAGACGCTTATTTCATTTAGCAAGTCTTCGGCCAAATCTTGGATATTGGAGGAGAAGAGCCGTCAACCCCTGGGCTCTGACAGTCGGTTGGCAGTTGTGAAGCACCCGGATGAGAACTAAAGTGTCAGGGCAGTGGCCAGCTGACGGCGCGTGGAAGAATCTCTCCTTTGCCGTCGCTTGCTAAGGAATGTGCTGGCGATTTTTCGATATGCTGCTTTCAGTTTCGGAGGTTCGATGTTGAAGAAACGAATGTCGACGGGTTTGTTGTTTGTAACGGCCGCCCTCCTTTTGGTTGCTTGCGCCGCAAAGGACGAAACTCAAACAGGCGCAGCTTCGCAGTCGCAGGAAGGGGGCGCTCCGGCGGTCTATCAGGCGCAGTTTTCGACGAGCAAAGGTGATTTCGTCATTGAGGTGCATCGGGACTGGTCGCCGAACGGCGCAGATCGCTTCTACAGTCTTGTAAAGGATCGTTTCTACGACAACGTGCGATTCTTCCGAGTCATCCGTTCTCCTCGTCCTTTTATGGCGCAATTTGGGATCAGCGGTAGTCCATCGGTTTCCGCAAAGTGGAGAGATGCCAATATCCCGGACGATCCCGTCAAGGAGCACAACACGCGAGGCATGGTCAGCTTTGCCACGGCAGGCCCGAACACGCGCACGACGCAGGTGTTCATCAATTACGACGACAATTCGCGCCTCGATGCGAGCGGTTTTTCGCCGTTTGGTAAAGTGATTTCCGGAATGGACGTCGTGGATTCACTCTATTCGGCGTACGGTGAGGGCGCCCCACAGGGGAACGGCCCCGATCAGCAGCGCATTGAAATGGAGGGCGAGGACTACCTCTCGAAAGAGTTTCCAAATCTGGATTACGTCAAGATTGCCCGAATCGTGGAATAGTGAGGAGGCAGGACGATGAGAGTCGGAATCATAGGGTCGGGTGATGTTGCAAAAGCTTTAGCGAACGGATTCCTGAAATATAAGGACGAAGTGATGCTCGGCACAAGATCGCCCGAGAAGCTGAGTGTATGGTTAGAGCGAAACTCCCAAGCGCGTACTGGGAGTTTCGCTGAAGCAGCCGCATTCGGTCAGATCATTGTTCTTGCAGTGAAGGGCGGAGCGGCCGTAGAAGCGCTTCACGGGGCCGGTCCGGACAATCTGACGGGAAAAACTGTTATCGATGCGACCAACCCCATTGCGAATGCCGCGCCCGAAAATGGCGTATTGAAGTTCTTCACGACATTGGACCGATCACTGATGGAAATCCTTCAACAAGAATTCCCTGGTGCGCGTTTTGTGAAAGCCTTCAACTCGGTCGGCAATGCGTGCATGGTGAATCCTCAATTCAGGGAAGGCAAGCCGACAATGTTCATCTGTGGCGACGATGAAGGCGCCAAGAAGGACGTGACCCAAATCCTTGACCAATTTGGCTGGGAAACCGCAGATATGGGAAAGTCGCAAGCCGCCCGTGCGATTGAACCCCTCTGCATTCTGTGGTGCATTCCTGGATTTCTCAGAAATGACTGGGTGCATGCCTTCAAGTTGCTGCGCTGACCAACACAATTAAAGCGATTCGGCGACAAGCCGCTCGTTTTGTCCCAATCTTTTGCTAATTGCATCTTGCTGCATAGCAGCAGTAGAATCCGCCCGTACGTCCTTATTAACAATTTTTAGCGAGATCGGCATGACGTCTGTGTCGTTCTTGGCCTCATATCCGAAGGACCCGGCAATACGCGGATCCTTCCATCGCTGCCTGCATGATTACAAACATGTAAGGCAGGTAGCGGCGTGCGTTCGGCAAAAAGGAGTTTCAAGTGTTCCGTTTGTCGCGGCGCATTCCGGCTTCGAACTCTTGCCGGGTTTTGGTCGAGGCAATTCAAGTGAGGAGGGATGGATACATGAAGATCGTATTGCAGCGCATTGCAGTATCACTCTTGCTGCTAACGTTGGTTGTAACCGCGGCAACCGCTCAACAGGGATCAGGAGCAATCACAGGCCGTGTGACCGACAGCAGCGGCGCAGTCATTCCAGGCGTCACTGTCACATTGACCAGTCCCGCAGTCATGGGGACCCGCGAAGGAATTTCTGATGAGCGCGGAAGTTATCGATTTGACGGTCTGCCACTAGGAACTTACACCCTAAAATACGAACTCCCCGGTTTTGCAACCCTCATTCGCGAAGGGCTGCAGATCACGGCCGGATTCACGGCGACGATTAATGTTTCCCTGGAAGTCGCCACTCAAGCTGAAACGGTGACCGTCACTGGACAGTCGCCAGTGGTGGATCTCCAGAGCGCCACCTTGGCAGTCAACATTTCACCCACTATGCTGGCCGACCTTCCCACCGGGCGCGATATCATCGGCGTAATGGGAATGGCTCCGGGCATCATGATGAGCAAGTTCGATGTTGGTGGGAGTCAGGCTGGCACTTCCCTTGGCTTTAGGACCTATGGGACGGATGGTCAGAACTACGCTCTCGTGGACGGCGTCATCACCGAGAACAATCTCTATGGTGATTTCGGATCCGTTCAGGAAACGCAGGTCGTCGCAGCCAGCAAGAGCGCCGATATCAAGATCGCCGGCGCCTATGTGAATAACATCGTTAAAACAGGAAGCAATGACTTTCATGGGGGCGGGGAAGCATATTGGGAGTCGCCAAGGCTCCAGGGAGACAACCTGAACGATAGACTCCGAAGTTTTGGCCTAACGTCAACCAATAGAGTCTCGCGATTCTATGATCTGAATGGCGACGTGGGCGGTCCGATTAAGAAGGACAGACTGTGGTGGTATGGGTCGATTCGCCGCAATTGGATCGGTGTTTTTTCGCCAGGATTCAAGAAGGGTGAATGCAAGATCATCGAAGGATGCCGCGATGCGGCAATCGGAACCTACGTTAAAGACAATCCTTCACCTGACGACGAAGTCTTTTTCACTGACCTGCCTGTGCGAACACTCAAGTTGAGCTATCAGCTCAATCTCACGAACCAACTGGGTTACACGATGAGTTGGAGCGA
Source organism: uncultured Solibacteraceae bacterium (assembly GCA_964541075.1). GTDB lineage: Bacteria > Acidobacteriota > Terriglobia > 20CM-2-55-15 > 20CM-2-55-15 > CAZIPZ01. Next base: position 36,703 of record CAZIPZ010000008.1, read on the forward strand.
CAAGCACCAGCCCTACCGCGGCGGCTTCGGTCCGGATGCTTCTTATTTCAATGCGGACTCCGTTGCGAGGCAGGTTTATCCAAACTGGATATACAAAGGACAATGGACATCCGTCATCACCAGCCGAGTGACTTTGGACACGTCGTACGCGACGCACCGCGTTCACTGGCCCTTCCATGGACGCGTTAATGAATACAGCCGTCGCGATCTGGACACGCAAGCGGTTCGAGGCGGATTTTCAGGACAGGCGCCGGGCTTCCAATCGGGCAACACTGGAAACCAGACCGACGGCGTGCGGTGGCAATACAACATCGGGTTTACGGTCCTGACGGATCGCCTGATTACCGGCAGCCACAACTTCAAGATGGGCTTCTCCACCGACAATCAGCATCGGGCATTTAAGCACGACGGAACGGTCGGGCAAATCATCCTTTACTATCGTGATGGATTCAGGACGCCGGCTTTTATTGAGACGTTGGACACTCCGTTTGACGACGACAACGGTCTCAAGACGTGGGCGCCCTACATCAATGACGCATGGAACATCACCCGCAAGCTCACGCTGAACCTCGGCATGCGCTTCGACCATTCCACGCCGTACTATCCGGAGCAAAGGAAAGACGGCACGGGCCCATACCAGGCAAAACAGGTCGTGGCCGCCAGAGATATCGTTGATTTCCATGCCCTCGTGCCACGCATTTCATTTGTCTATGACGTGTTTGGAAACGGCAAGACTGCTGTCAAAGGGAGTTTTAGCCGCTACGTCATCGATGAGAATCGCTCGGTCGCGACCAATGTGAATCCCACAGCACGCACCCAAACACGTTACGTATGGGATTCCACCGGGCCGGCTCTGAATTGCTATCTGACCAGGTGCGCTTTCGATCCGACCGGCAGATCGCCTGTAAACGTAACCGGCGGACGCGAACGCGACATCGATCCGAACCTGAAATATCCGATGGTGACGGAATACACCGCTGGACTCGAGCAGGAATTGATCACAGACCTTTCGCTTCGCCTGGCTGTAGTGCGAAAGTTTGAATTCGATCGGTTCCAGCTCAACAACGATGCAATTCCGTTCTCCGCCTATGACATTCCGGTGAATGGCGTCGATCCGGGCAAGGATGGAGTCGTGGGCACTTCCGATGACCGAAACATCCAACTGTGGAGCTTGCAGCCGGCATTTGTCGGCAAGCGTAAGGATACCTTGAGGAACATGCCAGCTCTTGACCATGCCAACACAACATTGGAAGCGACCGTGGTCAAGCGGTTTTCCAATAAGTGGCAATTGCTCGCTGGTTGGGATTATCTGTTCCGGAAAGTGTGGACCACTGCAGACGTTGCAACGGACTTGAACGGAATTCCAGAAAATCCGAACACGCTCAAGTACAACGCAGGCCAGCACTTCGGCACATGGCACGTAAAAACCATGGCGACGTACCAGGCTCCTTACGGCCTGAAAACATCGGTGGTTTGGCGCGCGGCCAAGGGTGAAGCGCATGGTCGTCGTTGGAACAGCCCGCGGCTGAATCAGGGTGTTGTCAACTTGACCATCGAACCGATTGGCACGTACTTCATGGACAACGTCAAATTGCTTGATTTCCGCGTTGAGAAGAGCTTCACCGTTTCTGAGCGCTGGGGCAAGATCGCGGCAATGTTTGACTGGTTCAACGTGCTGAATTCTTCCGCAGTGACTGGAGTGACAGATCTGACCGGCCTTTCGTTCCAGCGGCCAACACGCACGATCGAGCCGCGCATCGCACGCCTCGGTCTGAAGTACACGTTCTAGTTCTGAATGGCGCACCGGAGTCGCCTTCCTTCGCGATTCCGGTGTGCAACTCCAGCCTGTTTTATCTTCATCCTTTCCTTTTTGATTACTGGCTCCACTTCAAATAGAATCCGGTCAATATTCAGACAACCATAAGAGGACGCACTCACGGCGCTGGAGTTTCGTTTCGTGAACCTTCGCGCCATGAAGGACACCGCATTTCTCGGGGAGGGAAGATGCAAAAAATAAGAATTTTCGTGTTTGCGATTTGGCTGTCCACATCTTTTGCGGCTGGCGCAAACGCCCAACAGGGCACTGGCGTCATCAACGCTCGTGTATCGGACACCTCAGGAGCGGTTATTCCAGGTGTTACGGTGACGCTGAGCAGTCCTGCTGTAATGGGGACGCGCGAGGCGATAACAGAGGAGCGGGGCGCGTACCGGTTCGACGGATTGCCCGCCGGCGCCTTTACCGTGAAGTTTGAGCTCCCGGGATTTGCGACCCTTATTCGCGAAGGGATTCAAATCAGCGCCGGGTTCACAGCTCAAATCAACGTGTCTATGGAAGTCGCAACGCAGGCTGAAACCATAACGGTGGCAGGGCAATCGCCCGTTGTGGACTTGCAAAG
>CAZIPZ010000008.1:39108-39384 GCA_964541075.1 uncultured Solibacteraceae bacterium
TACCCTTGCTGTGAATCTTTCGCCAACAATGCTTACGAACCTGCCCACCGCCCGCGACATCATGGGAGTAATGGGAATGGCCCCGGGAATTATGATGCAGAAATTCGATGTGGGCGGCAGTCAGGCAGGCACAGGTCTTGGCTACCGGACGTATGGAACCGACGGTCAGAATTATGCGATGGTCGATGGCGTGATCACTGAAAACAGTCTTTATGGCGATTTCGGGTCGGTTCAAGAGACGCAGGTCATCGCAGCCAGCAAAGGCGCAGACATCAA
>CAZIPZ010000009.1:0-38914 GCA_964541075.1 uncultured Solibacteraceae bacterium
AACTACCGAAAGAGTCCAAGCGGTCACATCCGCGCAGACTACTCTGAGGATTTTCAAGCAGGTTCCGTCCTGAGCATTCAGACTACGGAGATTCACCAGGTTTCCAACCTTTCGGATTCGAGCGATCTGATTTCGATTCACTTCTATCTTCGTCCGTTGGAAAACAGCTTCGTGTACTCGGTCATGCAACCGACGTACGAAACTTACGTTCGTCGATACACAAGGGTGTTCATGCACGCAGATGGAATCTGAGGGGGGAAATAAGCGACAGTGAGCAATTTCCTACCAGGAAATTGCTCGCTGTCCGGTTATTTCTCCCTCACTCGTCGTTGTGATCGGATTCGATTTTCAACCTGCGTTTACAGACTTCACAGATCCAATGATGCTTGCCGTCAATGAAGGCGTGATAATGGATGCCAGTTCCGTCGTCTTCGGTGCAGAGGTCGCACTTCATTCGATCATCTTAGCATTTAGTGGGAAGGGTCAGCCTGAGGTTCGAGCTTCTGAGCGACGTTGCCAATCACAACGAGGTCGACTCGACGGTTGTAAGATCGGCCTTGGGCGTCGTCGTTGGATGCAACCGGCCGATACTCACCATAGCCAACCGCGGAGAGCCTTTGCGGGGGAATCTGGTCGCGAGAAATCAAATGCTGCAAAACATTGGTCGCACGCGCCGTCGAAAGCTCCCAGTTGGAAGGGAACTGCGCGGTGTGAATAGGTGTATTGTCCGTGTGCCCTTCGACGCGAACATTGTAGGCCTGCGACAAAAGGGTTGCGGCAATGCGGTCGACGACTTCAACAGCTTTGGGCTGCATAAGAGCGGAGCCAGGATTGAAGAAACCTGCCTCGCCCAGGCTGATGGTCAGTCCTCGGGAGTCCTCCAGTATTCTGACACTGTGCTCGGAAAGCTCGGCTTTTAACACCGTTTCGAGCTGTTTCTTTACTTCGCTCAGTTCGGCCGGAGCCTGGCCCGTCTTCTGTGCGGCCGCGACGATCTGCGCTGCGTCAAATGCGGTGGCGGTGCTGCCGATGACTCGCTTTGAATCCGTGCCGAATCCGCCTCCGTCAACGAGCGGCACCACCTTTGAACTGGGTGAAAATACGGCTAATTCGTGAAAAGCCACTTGCACAGCGTTCGCAATCTGGCCCGCCTTCTTCTGGTCTGCGTTGGATGCGGCAAACATTACGACAAAGAACGCGAACAGAAGCGTAATGAAGTCCGCATACGACACCAGCCATCGCTCGTGATTCACATGTTCAGGATGTTTCTTTTTGCGAGCCATTAGGCGGCCTTTTCCTTTTTCTTTGGCGCAGAACCGGATGGCTCGCGCAGTTTCTGGTGCTTGTCTTCAAGGAAAGAGGTTAGTTTGACTTCGATCAAACGCGGGTTTTGTCCCTCGAGAATTCCCAGTGTGCCTTCCAGCATCATTTCTTTGATGATGATGTGTTTCCGATGTTTGAACTTCAGTTTTGCGGCTGCAGGCAGAAAGAAGATGTTGGCTGCCGCAACTCCATAGATGGTTGCGACAAAAGCCACGGCGATGCCATGCCCGACTTCTTCGATGTTGTCGAGATGCTGCATGACCTGGATAAGGCCCAACACGGCGCCGATGATTCCAATGGTGGGCGCATACCCACCGGCAGCTTCGAAGATCTTCGAGGAATATTCCCCGCGCTCTTCCATGCATTGAAGCTCGACTTCCATGGTTTGACGAAGTTCCTTCGGCTCACTGCCGTCGACGGCCATCATGATGGCTTTCCTGAAAAATGGATCCGTAATCCCCGCGGCGTCCTTCTCAAGAGAAATGATTCCTTCGCGGCGCGCTTTATTGGTGAACTTGATGACCTCATCAATGACTTCATTGGGCTTGGTCTCTATTTCTTTAAAAACGTGAATCAAATCCGCGACGGCCTGCTGAAAAACGGACATCGGAAATCCGATCATCGTCGCTCCGATCGTTCCGCCGAAAACGATGAACGCTGCGGTCGGCTGCAGAATTTGCAAGATAGACCCGCCTTCGAGCGCCTGTCCCAACAGAATCCCTATGAGGGCGACCGAAATACCGACGATTGTGCCTAGATCCATGCCGGCGCCTCCATTCGGCGCTTATAGATCTCGCGCTTGTAATCAATGATTTTCTTCATAATGTCTTCACGGGTCTCATCAACGATGATCTTTTCACCGCTGGTAAGCGTCATCACCGCGTGCGGCGTGAACTCGATTGTTTCGATCAAATCGCAGTTGACGACAATCTCCGCTTGATTGATTTTCCTGACGACAATCACGGCTCTCGTCCTCCGACTAAAATCGCTAAACGACCGCGCTTTTCAGGCGCTGGCTGCCAATCTCATCGGCAACTCCAATGAGATCCATCAGCGAAAAGTGAGGATGGACAAGCTTTTCCGCCAACTCCTGGGCGCGGAGATATTCGTGGCGTTCGTCGATGGTGAAACTTAAGTCATGGCGGGCGCAGTTAGAGGGGACAGGAAGGAAGGCACAGCGAAGAGCCTCAGGCGTTTCCTTAGCATAAAGAGTGACGTGTTCTCGCCATCTCGGCGTTTTCGCGACGGAATCGATCTTAAATAGAGCCTCCGCCGTGATGGCTTCTCCTGTAACTCCGATGGGCAGCGCCATTTCGATTGCATAGTCCGCCTTGCCGGCGCTAAGTGCAGAGACGGTGCGATCGATACTCTCAGGGTCGGTGAAGGGATTGTCCGCGGTGACGCGAACCACAATTTCAGCGTTAAAGGCTTGTGCAGCGTCGACATACCTGCCGAGAACATCAACCTCGTCCCCGCGAAAGTATGACGCTCCGCAGCGTATGGCCTCTTCAATAACAATGTCGTCGCGAAGATGCGTGGTCGTCGCCACAACGATGCTATCAAGGTTTCGTGCGCTGGAAATTCGCTCGATGAGATAAGCCAGGACAGAACGCCGGCCCAGCGGCATCATAACTTTTCCAGGCAGCCGGTTCGAGCCCATACGGGCTTGAATGATTGCGACCGTCCTTCGTTTCATGAAAACAGTCTTCGAACCGCCTTGGTCAATTCCTTCATCGTGAACGGCTTCGACAGGAAATGCGCACCGCAGGATTTTGCAAACTGGGCGGTGTCCTGGCGTGCAACATCCCCGGAAAGCAAAAGCACATGCATGTTCTGTTTGTTTGAGCGCACCCACTGCATGAGGTCTCGGCCGTCGATTCCCGGCATGTGCAGGTCGCAAACAAGAATGTCGTAATCGTTCTTCTTCAGAAGTTCAATCGCCGGTGCTCCTTCATTGACCTGACTGGTTCGATAGCCGGACTGCTGCAGGATGCTTGCGACAAGCTCAGCGACATATTCTTCGTCGTCCACAATAAGGACCGAGCGACTGCCGATCATTGCGCGGCTATCGTCGGAACCAGGGTCCCGCTCCGCGACCGGTTCAAAGGCCAGCACTGGGAGCTGGATCGTAAACGTCGCACCGCATGACTCGGCGCTCGACACCCACATGTCTCCGCCGCTTTCCCGGATCAGCTTGCGGGAAAGACTCAAACCCACGCCGTGTCCGTTCTGCTTGGTCGTAAAGAAAGGCTCGAAAATTCTTCGGATGTTGGCTTCGCAGATTCCAGGACCATTGTCAGAGACGCAGATTCGAACATTGTTCTGCATGACAGCAGTCGAAATGGAAATCCTGCCGGAGGATCGCGATGCTGAAATCGACTGGATGGCATTTGTTATCAGGTTCAGTGCAACCTGCGTAAGTTCTCCGGAGCGCGCAAGCACTCTGGGGGACTTCCGGGACAGACTCAGGTCGATGTCGATCTTATGCAGTCTGAGCTGGAATTCTGTCAGTTCCACCGTGCGGAGTATGGATTCGTTCACATCCACAACTTCGAGCTCGTTCCCACCGTTCCGCGCCAGGTTCAGAAGGTTTTGGACGATTCGAACGCTTCGCTGAGCTTCGGCATGTATTTTCTGAATGCGAGCGTCGCCGCTGCCCTGTTCACTAAGCAACAATTCCGAAAAACCAAGAATCGTCGTCAGTGGATTGTTCAGTTCGTGAACGATACCGGCGAGAAGGTCTCCGGCTGCGGACATTTTGTCCGCATGGACCAGCTGCGCGCGGTAGCGCGCCAGCTCTTCAGCCAGAGCGCCTGGATACTCCACTGTTTGTGCTTGCACTTCTGACAACATGACACTTATTCCATCGGTGCAAATGACTTCAGACTTTAGTTCACGTACGCCGACGCTGCGTGGGTTTTGGCAAGCATCCGCGGCTTATCGGTTGCGCGCATTTGGAGTTCGGACTCGTTGGCAAAAATGCTCTCCTCAAAACTCATCATTGCGAGCGCATCCTGAAATTTGCCGATTTGTGGACGAACGGTAACTCCGGAGGCCATTTGAACCAGCCACTGGGTAAAATCGGCGCCTGAGGCGATAGTCAGGGAAATGCCACCTGAGAAGCGCGGATTAACTTCAATCAGACTTGCTTCGTGGCCGTCCCATTTGCACTGAATGTTGGCGGGACCCACGATTTCCAGCTTCTCGGCAACTTCTTTCGCAAATGCGATCACTTCGGAGTTTTTACGCGTGACGCCCTTGTCGCTGACTCCTGCACGAATGACAAGGCGCTCTCGCGGAACAATCGAGATAACACGCCCGCGGAAGTCCGACAGCACGTCCACGGTATACTCCGTTCCCTCGATTCGGTCTTGCACGATGGCGTCCGGAACGTAGTCGAGAAAGAGTTTGAGTTGGCTTTCTTTGGTTACGGAGTAGACATTCACGCTGCCGCGACCGAACCGCGGCTTAACAAAGAGAGGGTATCGCAAAGTATTCAGTCGAACGTCTTCAGCCAGACGAGTCTCAGCGGTTCTGATGCCATGATCGCGGCAGAAGAGATAGGTGCGGTACTTGTCGTTGCAGATTTCGCTGGTCTTCTCTTTAGACACCGCCACGTGGATTCCGAGTTGATTGAATCTCGCAATGGCCCTGCCGAAGATCGGCAGTTCATCGTCGATCGTTGGAATGATGAGGTTGGCGCTTTCCGCGTCGCAAATACTTTCGATGATCGGAATGTAGTGCCGGTCGGTCGTTAGAGGCACGATGTAATGCTTGTGGCCGAAGTAAAGCGCTGGTGAAAGCGGATTGATATCCGTCGTAATGACGCGGCCGATACCAGACTTCTCCAGGGTATTGCGAAAAGCGCGGACAAGCTGAACGCGTCGGGAAGCCGCAGTGATGAGGACGTTTACTTTTTTCATCCCAACAACTCCCATTGAACGGGTGCGTTTGCTTCGATGTTCGTCACGGCATGCCTGCCGACGACGGAGTGCACGAATTCAGGAGAGATTCCGATCTCGGGTCGAACCGCGTAAAGCATGTCGGCATCGATGACCTCGCCGGGAGTGATGGCCCTTTTCGCATACAATGCTCGACGGGACGCGGTCTTGTTGCGGCTTTCCGCCTCCGTTGCAAACTTGCCGCGCTCGCCAAGCACCGTGCACACCGAACGCAGTTCTTCGATATGAAGCTTCAACTGTTTGGCATCCATCGATACCGCATGGTCCGGGGTCTCGCCTCTCGTATCGATCATGAAGTGACGTTCGATTACCTGAGCTCCCAAAGACGTCGCGACAATCGACCCCAGGCTTCCGACGCTATGGTCGGAAAACCCGACCGGTACACCGAACCGATCGCGCAGATATTGAACCGATTTGAGATTCAGTTCCTCGGACTTCGCCGGATAGGACGAAACGCAATGGAGAAGGATGATCTGATCGTTGGACTGAGTGTGCATCCAATCAATCGCTTTCTCGATTTCCTCCACTGTACTCATTCCCGTGGACATCAACACCGGCTTTCCTTTTTTGCTGACGTGCTCGATCAACGGCCGATGTGTGATATCCCCTGAGGCAAGTTTGAATGCGCTAACTCCGAGTTCGTCTAGAAAATCCGCGCTTTCCTCGTCAAAAGGCGTGGACAGGAAGGCGATGCCCAAGCGTTGCGCTTCCTTATGAAGCGCGCGAAACGTGTCATAGGGCAATTCGAGCTTTTTAAACAGCTCCTGGAGGTTCGGCTGACTCTTCGTGTGCGAAAGAGAAGCCGGTTTCGACGATGCCAGACGCTCCGCCTTGAAGGTTTGAAACTTCACAGCATCGGCGCCGGCCCACTTTGCGGCCCGCACCAGCGCAAGCGCTCTTTCCTTGGATCCACCGTGATTCAAACCGGCTTCCGCAATCACATAGATGCGGTTTGCATCGGTGCTCAGCAGGTCATATAAGTTTTGGTTTGGCATGTTCGCCATAATTGCCTCCTTACAATCTCAACAACTCGTGACAATCCTTTGCCATCGACAAGCATTTTGCCCGCCTGAGCCACGCGCTGGGCCAACAGGCGGTTATCAAGCATTTCTATTGCGTGCCGGAGCATTACGGCCGGCGAAATCTGTTCCATCAGGCCCGCGCTGACCACTGCGCCCAACTCATGAAAGGCGTCGGCAGTCCGGAGCTGCAGGCGGTCAAAAGCGACAGCCACCGTTGGCACGCCTGAGGCCAACAGTTCATACAGGGAAACACCGGAACCGGAAACAGCAAACCTACAGGTGGCCACGGCGTCGGCGTAGGCGCTGTCACTCGTGGGCGCCGAGCCGACAAATCCGCTGGTTGCAACGACGTTTAATCCGATTCGGTAGAACTGCTGAGAAAGCTGCTGCGCAAAGCGAGCGGTTGATCCTCCGCCGAATGTGATGAGGACATTGTCCGGGACTTCGTTTCTTCTTTGCACTGGCTCCCTGGTGATCATGTATTGAGGACCAAGGAAAAGCTTTTGGTCGTGGTGCTTCGGATACGGAAACAGCCTCATCACGCTCCCATCGATGACAATGTCGGAGCCGCACTGCGCCAAGCCTAGGTCGTGAATGCTGATGTGATACGCGTTCTGCTTTCGTATCTTTGCTGTTATTCCATGCGGCGCCCTCAGGTCCGTGATCACGAGCGGCGGAAAAGAGGTTTCGGGCTTCGAGTCACGAATCTCAAACGAGGGATCGCCGGTCGTGGCCAGAAACTCGGCGCAAGCGTCCGAGAGCGGATAGAAAATCACTCGAGCTTCAGACTTCAAAGCCTCCGCTAATCTCAGACAGCGTACGGCATGTCCGTATCCCATCGTCGCTCCTGCATCAACCACTATTCCGAGCGGAGCTTCATGGGGCCGTGTTAGCGGCTTGTCAGTTGATGTGGCCACGTGTCCTCTCAACCAGTCTTAGCCAGGATTCCAGGATCGGCGCAATTTCGTATTCGAGAACGTCACAAATGGACACCCAGAATCGATTCTCCTGGGCCGATATCAATTGCGTGAGCGCGCGTTCAAGCGCTGCAGAAAATTCCTCGCGGGAAATTTCTGCATCGGGGGCCTCGTACCACCCAAGGTCCTCCGAAAAAACCGTGTAGAAAACCCTTATGGAGTCCAGCAGGCTTGCCAGTAAGTTGTATGCTTGCTCTTCCTGTCGTTTCTCGAACAGAGCAACAACTTCCTGGCCGGTTGTCAAAGCGCCTGCCAGTGCGGTCTGCAGTTCCTGAAGGGACTCGCGCACAACACTGTCAAAATCTCCACTCTCGATGTTGATTTTTCCGACAGTGGCGACGTCCTGCTCGCAAATCAACATGTTTCGATAGTTACTCTCCTCGTTCCCGTCCATAACAACTCGTGTGATGCACTGTCCTGCCTTCAAGTAGCCCGTTTCCAGCCAATCCAGCACGTCGCCCCATGTGGAAAGGTCCTGCGGAATCGCGATGGCTTTTTCGTTTAAGATCACTTCCATGTGCTTAACTGTCCTTTCAGTGACTCCACTTCATTTCTCAAAAAAGGCGTTTGATCCAAAACGCTCAGGACTCGCCTTGCAGCACTTACGTTGCCGTTCTGCAGGTAGTCGTGTGTCTTCTGCAGCAATATGAGCGGCCCTGTCCACCTCGCGTTGATGTGCTGACCGGGAAGCTCGGTCAAAATCGCAGTCCAGTCCGCAGCGACAGACGCCCACGTATATATTTTCCAAGCTCGAGCGCGCGCGGCCGCCGAAATACGAAGCAGGCGCTCACGGTTTTCGCTGAGTCCGACGACAGTCCTGATGAACTCGTATTGATATTCAGCTGTCTTCGGATCACCCTTGATGCAAAACCCTGTAATTCCATCGACGACGGTTTCTTTCAGCGCCGCTTTGGCGCTCGTAATGACCACCACGCCGCAAGCTTGCGCTTCAATGGCAGCGATGCATGACGTTTCGTCATACGTGTTGGGATATAGAAGAAACGCAGTTTCCGCAAGGCTGGCGGCCAGCGCAGGCTGTGAAACGCTCCCATGTAGGCAAACACCGGGCTGTGCGGCTGACGCATAAAGGTCTCCAAATGCGGCGCGATCCTGGTCCGAGGTCCATCCATAAACTTTCATGCTGCTGAAAACATCAAGCGAGAGGCCGGGAATGCTGCAGCGTAACTCCGGAAACATTTTCAGAAGTATCTCTAGGCCTCGAAAAGGGGTGCTCGTATAGGCGCTTCTAAAGCGATCGCGCTCGATATTGGGAGGAATGAACTCTGGATTGAATCCATTGCGAGATGCAATGACCTTCTGCTCGGGAACTCCAAAAGCCTCGATGAACGTTTGCCGATGCCATTCGCTCACGCAGAAGATACGGTCGATGTTCTCCTGCAGCGAGTGATGTCCAAAGTTGTTCAGCGCCGGCTGATCGAACGCATCGCCGGTCCAGAAGATCATTCTTGGAGCGACCCGCCCGATCAGAAATGGATCGAGGGACCGGAACGAAATCAGGGCGTCCCAAGGCATGCGATAGCAATCGGTGAAAAATTGATGATAGTGCTTGTACGAAACTCCTTCGTAGTCGCCAGGCGCAGGACAGTTCGCGTACACCGTGGTCGGATGCCCAGCCCTCACCAATTCACGAGCCATATAAACAATGCTGCTTTCGCTGCCGCCAAGCGGCTCGCGAAATGGCGTTCCCCCATCAAAGGCAATACCATGGTTGTATATGGCCAGCCTCATAAGGAGTTCACCGATTGCGCATATCGCGCGGCCCGGGCGTGGTCGCCTTTGCGGGCGAAGACCTGCGCAAGGTTGATTCGGGCATCAACCAGGGAACGATCTCGCTTAAGCGCGGTTTCAAGATGCTTTTGGGCCCAATCCAGATTCCCGCTCTGGAGGTAGGCCGCTCCGAGCAGACATTGCGCAATTGCATCGTTTGCCGGCGCAGTCAGAAGAAGGCCCAAGGCGCGTTCAGGCCGATTCGTTTGGATATATATCTTTGCCAGATTGAGACGCGCATCACGAAATTCAGGCAGCCGCTCCACAATCGGAGCGAGCAACTTGACGGCTTCCTCATGGCGTTGATCGGCGGACAAGAGGTTAGCAAGTTCGATCGCGGGCTCTTTGAATTGCGGGTCCAATGCAAGCGCTCGCTGATAGAAGCTCTCGGCTTTCGAAAACTCGCCTTTCTTGCGGAGCGCCAGCCCACAGTTAAAGTTCGCGATCGGATTGTCCGGCCTCAGCTTCAGGCAAACCGCATATTCAGTCCGGGCCCGATCGAGATTCCCCTTGGCAAGGTGCACATTTCCGGCTTCCAGGTGCACTTCAAACGTATCGAGTCCAAGCTTTACGGCCTTTGCGAGAAGCGTCAGCGCACTCTCGTGGTTGCGAAGATGCTTTTCGGATATCGCCTGATAAAGCAGAGTGACCGGAAGGCTTGTTTTTTCGAAACTCTGCTCGAAACACTTGCACGCCTCGGCATGACGGCCGAGTTCCTGGTACTGAATGCCGAGATCAAAGTGCGCTTTGCCGTTGCCGGGGTCTTCCTGAACCTTCTTTAAGCCAAGGGAGAGATACATGTGCTGTTTGGCGACGACATGCTCCTCGGCTCTAACCTTTCCATAATGGTGAAGAACGACAGGGAGTGAACCAAACTTGAGATTTGAAGGCAGTCGGTTCGGGTCGATGATCTCGTGAACGGCGCCATGGAACCGGAGTTCGGGACTATTTCGAAACAACCTTATTAAAGGATTGTCGACAAAACCGGGATAGTTTCGGCCCTCCTCGTAGTTGCTCTCGTTGGGCGTCCAGCCAAATACTTGATTTCCAAAGACATAATTTCGCTGAACCAAATGGTGCCCGGCAAATTCATCTGTTTTGACGGCTTCGACGATAAATGACAAGTCCTTGGCGGCAATACGTTCATCAGCGTCGAGAACAAGGATCCATGGTTCGTGAGCTTCTAATAAAGAGGCGTTCCGAGCCGCCGCAAATGAGTCATTCCACTGAAAGGAAAGGATAGTTGGGTTAAAGCGCTTCACTCGCTCGGTCGTAGCGTCCGTCGAGCCCGTGTCCACAATTATGACTTCATCAACAATGGATCTGACACTCTCGACGGCGCCTGCGACCCAATCTTGTTCATTCTTAACGATCATGCACAACGAAATGCCCATACAGGCCGGGAATATGGCAACTGGGAAGCCAAAGCGGAAGGAGAGGAGGAGGAAGGGGCATGGACAGTGAGGACTTTCTGAAACCGAAGAAGTCATCCCTGTCCCTTCTTCTCTTCCCCTCTTTTTCCCTAAAGTCCGAGAGGTGGGGGCTCGATACACAACTTGAGCGGTCCATGGTGGGCCGTCCAGGACGGAAATAACCCAAAGCGCCGACAAGGATTGCCGGCAAAACAAAGTAGATCACGGAGGATAGTTCAAATGAGTTTTTCAGTAGTCACCAACATTTCTTCATTAAATTCACAGTCTCAGTTGGATCGCACCAACATGGGCCTTGAGAGAACCCTTGCCCGACTGACCTCGGGTCTGAGAATCAACAGTTCGGCTGATGACGCAGCCGGTCTTGCTGTCGCCAACCGTTTTCGCATGGACAACGCTGGTCTGAACACCGGCATCCGCAGCGCGAACGATGCAATCAGCCGCCTTCAAATTGAAGATGGCGCAATGAGCAACATCTCTTCGTTGCTGGATCGCGCTCTGACTTTGGCGACGCAGTCGGCTTCCGACACGTTCCTTGGCTCCCGTACAACGTTGGATGCGGAATTTTCATCGGTTCTTTCGGAAATTACGAGAACGGCGACAGCCGCTGGTCTGGAAACCAGCAGCACCAACCTCAATGCCCGTTCAGTCTTCGTCGGCAACACCCAGATTTCGACTGGCGCGAGCGTGACGTACATTTCCTTCGCTCTGACGACGGCGGTTGATTCAACCGGTCTTGGCATCAGCTCGCAGAACATTACGAACCAGGCGAATGCCAACAGCGCAATCACGGCCATTCAGAGTGCGGTAGCGACCTTGGGTACGTCTCAGGGTCGAGTTGGAGCTGCTATGAACAGGCTGCAGTTTGCCATTTCCCAAGCGCAGACGATGTCCGTCAGCGTCGCAGGTTCTGAGTCACGAATCCGGGATGCGAACGTCGCCGAGGAAGCAGCTGCCTTGACTAAGTTCAACATCCTCAGCCAGAGCGGTCTTGCCGCCTTGGCGCAAGCCAACCAGAGCTCGATGAGCGTTCTTTCTTTGCTCAGGTAGCAACTGAATCCGCGGCGGTCAATGACCGCCGCGGTCCTTTTCTTTTGAGGAATATCTTATGGCGGGCGTGAGTCTCTCAGGTTTTAACGGAATCGATTTCAACACCATCCTCGAAGCGGTGATGGTGGCTGAGAGAAGGCCATTGGATGATATAAGATCCCAGCAATCCGCTCTGCAGCAAAAGGATTCGGCGCTGGCATCGCTGTCGAATCTCATCTCGAATATTCAGGCCCCGATAACCTCTTTAACCAGCGCGACGGCGTTCTCGAACGTTGCGGCAAGCTCGACAGACACCTCAATTGCAACAGTTTCGTTGGGCTCGGGAGGGATTGCAGGCGCGTACGACATATCCGTATCGTTTCTCGCCAAAACACAGGTGACCTCCTCCACAAATGGTTACGCTGCTGCTTCGACTGTCGCTGCCGATGGAGGTTCGATTTCTTTTACAGTCAATGGAGTCACGACTGATCCTATTACCGTAAGCAGTGCGACGACCCTTTCTGAGCTAAAGGAAGAAATCAACAACCAGGGTTCGGACGTGGTCGCTTCGATCGTCAATGACGGCACAAACTATAAGCTGATCGTTTCCAGTCGAGAAACCGGTGAAGATAACGGATTCACCATCAACAACAGTCTGACGAATAGCGGCGGTTCCGCAGTCGCATTCGCGGTCGGACAGAACGCAACGACAGGCAACGTGCAGAATGCACGAAATGCCGAGTTTTCGGTGAACGGCCTCGATATCGTCAGCGCATCCAACACCGCGACGGAAGCCGTACCCGGCGTCACAGTGACGCTGCTGAGTGCAGGCGACGTTTCTGTCAACGTCACGCGGGACTATTCGGCAATAAAAGACAATGTCAAAAAACTCGTCACCGAATACAACAAACTGCGCCAGTTCTACAACACACAGTCTTCAACTCGAGGCCCCCTGGCCACGGATTCGGTTCTCCGGCAGTCTTTAAGCGATATCAAGTCGGTGCTTCTGTCATCGAATACGAATGGCGGCCGCTACCACTATCTTGCTGAAGTCGGCGTGGAGTTCACATCTACGGGCGATTTGAAGGTGGATGAGACGAAGTTAAATGCCGCTATCGACGGTTACCCGTCAGACCTGGAAAAGCTGCTTCAAGGCGCGGCCGGTCTGGACGGCGCCCTTGACGACCTGAAAGAGACACTGAGCGGCCTGGACGGAACTGCCGGGTTGATCAAAACTACCCGGTCCAGCATCGACACTTCACTCAAAAACTACCGCGACCGCATCAGTTCGCAGGAACTCCGATTGGAAGTGCGAAGACAAGAGCTCATGAAGGTCTACACCGCTGCCGATCAAGCTATATCGAGCTTAAACGCTATTAAGGGCTCCCTGGGAAACCTCGGAACCCAACTGTTCTAAGGAAAGGTTTATGAACTTGTATTCGAATAGGTCCAACGTCTATCAAGAAGTTGCCGTTCAAACATCAAGCCCAGCAAGGCTCGTGGTGATGCTGTATGAAGGAGCTATCCGCTTCCTGCGACAGTCCATTGCGGCCATTCAGACGCAGGACTTGGATTCCAAGCGCCAGTCGATTGACCGCGCCGTGGCGGTGATCCAGCACCTTCAATCGACCTTGGATCATGAGCGCGGCGGTCAGGTTGCAACAGACCTGGAAAGACTCTACGGATACATTGTTTCGCGGATTCTCGAGGGATCGGGACAATTGAACACGGCGCCATTGGAAGAGGCAATCAAACTGCTAACTACTTTACTTTCGGGTTGGGAAGGACTGGCCAAAGCCGAACAGGAACAGACGGTTCCTCCCACTTTGCTGGTTCAACAGGCCGCCAATGGACGGTTGGCTTTGCACGTGTAAATCGATTTGGAGATGACGATGCACCCTGCACAGGTACTAAAGACGCTCGAAAGAGAGCGGGCGCTGCTTGAAGATTTTATTTGCTTGTCACAGGAACAACTGCTCCTGCTCGAGGAGGAGAACCTGGATGCCGTCAATTCGCTGCTGCAACGCCGCGCCGATCTAATGATCGAACTCACGGCCATCGAAGCGACACTGGGCACCTGGATTTCACAGATCCGGACGGATCCTACGGTCACTGCTGAAATGATGCGGGAACTGCGCGCTGTGAACGACGAAATCGTCAGCATGGCGAATCACATTGTGGAGATCGACGAACAAACACACGCCAGACTTGACGCAATAAAAGAGAGGACTCGCACGGAGCTGCAAGAGGTCGATCGAGGCGCACGGGCGCTACACCAGTACGCCGACGTGTACGGGCCTGGCCATAGCTTCCGGCTTAAAGGTTAGGTGAGGGCTTCCGGAAGGCCCTCACTCCACTTTCATCCCCTTGGAAATCCGCTCGAGCGTTTCTTTATCTGGAATCTGCGACGTCACCGCAGACGTATTTTCGTTCTTAATCGCCTCGTAAATTTCATAGCGATATATTGAGATGTGGGCGGGCGCCTTGATGCCGAGGCGAACATTATCCCTTCCAATTCGCAGCACCTGGATTTCGATCTCATTCCCAATAATTAGCTTCTCATCCTTTTTCCGCGTAACTACAAGCATAAATTCCTTTTTTGGCTTCCATCCTGGTGGGAATTCTAATTAGGAGATCTTCAGGATGACTTGCCACGAATGATAATCGAAAGCCCGTGACCGGGCAAGACTTGAGTTCGGAACCGAGCGAGCGGAACTGTCACGCGAACGGGTGTGAAAATGGCATAAGAATCATGCCTCTAGACGGACACACCCTCGAATCATTCGGAATAGCGGCCTCCAAATACGTACGCCAGCGCGGCGGCCAGAACAGCCCATCCGCCCTTAAGCCAGGATTGCCACTGTTCGAGACTCGACACCCGCTCGGAAAGCTTGCGAATCTCGACGAGTTCTCCTTCGATTCGTCCAAGCGCCCGCATGATTTCGTTATGAGAATCCATGTGATCTCCTGTTAAGGAAGCGGCGGCGGTTGAGCCGCCGCCGCTTTGGACCTGCGATTAAGCGGATTGTGGCTCGACCTCCTGTTCTTTCTTCTTGGTCGATGACCGCTGCACGCGGCAAGCATCATTCCACGCTTCCAAAGTCACAGGATCGTCACGGAACGTGTTCCGAATGATTGCATCGAAGCCGCTCGATGCGGTCTGGGCCTTCTTGAACGTTTCCTCTAAGGTTCGCTGACCAACCGTCCAAGCGGTCTTTGCCTTCGCGTATTCCTCCCGCGCTTCTTCAAACCGCTGAATCTTGTTTTTCAAAACATCGAGGAAATCCCGCGGCATGGCGTGGTTCACAAACATGTCCACCGCGGGCGCCGCATCCTGGACGACGGTGTTTGCTGCATTGAGCAGCTTCGAATCCCCCCACAACGACATTTGGAACTTGTCGTCAAAACCGGGCTGTGCCGCGGCAATCGCGTGGGCTGTCTGGTATAGCGCCTCCATGTCCTGACGCAGTGCTGTTCGAGCATCAATGCGGACTCGGAGCAAACCGCGTAGCCGGTTTTTTAACGAAGCCTGCAATGTCGTCGAGGTTTTCAACTCCGCAACGGCCAGCGCCAGTCTCGCGAGTGTCTCCGCAGCAGGAGTGCCCGGAGGAACACGGTCGCGATGTGCAATCACAAAATCGCACATCGCGACGAGTTTCTTGAAATGACGTAATTCAGTTGTAAGTTTCTTCATTTTCTTTCTCCTTGGTTTGATGGTGTTTTTGGATTCGCTGCTTTTGCGTCGTCGTGGGGACGTTTCGTCGATTGGACTTCATGGCGAAGCGGCCTCGAACCGACCAGTGATAAAGGGTTGGGTCGTCTTTCGTTTTCAGACATCGATTTCTCCTTTCGAAAAGTTGGTTTTTGCGAGTGAAAAGTGAATTCTGCGGTCTGCGGAGAACGCCCGACCTTTCTTCAACTCGGTTTTGCCACAGCCAAGAGCCGCCGGTTCTTTTCCCAGGCCGGCGTGGACTTTTCGCACGTTGCGTCGCTGTCGTCCAAGTACGGTTCGCGAGGGCCTCAACTTACGTTGCCGCCTGAAACACTCCGTTGCATGTCTGTCACAGTTGGGTTCCCGCTTCCAAAGAAAGTCGCGCACTTTTCGATACCTTGATGTCACTTTTCACGGTGGGCTGTAATGGCAAGAGCGGCGCCGTTTCCGTTCGCAAAATGCAACCTAGCGTTTTCAATAATTTGAAATCCCGGCGGGCTTCGTCCTTCAGCAGATTTGTCCGAAGTTCGGACAAATTTGCTGAAATCGAGATTTCTTGACGCATGCGGGATTACCGTTTACAAGGATAGTTATATGCCGACATCGTCAAGCCCTGGTCAGTTTGAACAGGTTGTTCTTGCGGCCGTGCAGCTATTGCAGGAAAAGGCTTACGGCCGCGCGATTTACAAAAAAGTGTGCGAGCTATGCCGGGAAAGGGAAGTTAACCTCGGCGGTGTATACGTCACTTTGGAAAGGTTGACACAAAAAGGTTTTCTCAAGTCATGGATGGCGGATCCCACACCCGAACGCGGCGGCAGAGCCAAACGCTACTATAAGCTCCTTCCGCCGGGTTCACGCGCATTGCAGGAATCCTATGGAACGTCGGAGCGAATTCACGGCGCGCTCGGAGACTCCTGGAGGATCGGCAAATGGATAACTCGCCGCGCCAAATAGAAAAACGTCTGCCTGACATCGCCGAAGGCGTGATCGGCCTCCTGATTCCTCGCTCGATCCGCCAGGATTTGCTGGAAGACTTTCGTGAAGGATTTGAAGAAATGCCCCTCGCGGCATTCGTGAAGGACGCAGCGGGAAAGCTTTGTCGCGAAATCCGAGAACAGCTGCGTGCAGCTGTTGACTATCGCCTGGGCGCAGCTCAGGTCTGCGCGATGTATCTCGCATTTGCGGAGGCGGCTGTTTCACCCAAAACCCTGGTGTTCATTGCCGTTGGCCTCGCGATCTTGGTTTTGCGGCACTACTACCGCTACCCGGCGAACGCGTCGCCACAGGAAACGGCTGTCGATAGCCTGCTAGCAGTGACATTCGGAGTCGCAGCCCACAGGCTGGCCAGCACCGTCGTTCCCGCACTGACGCTTCCTCCGGAAATTATTATTCGCGGCATCATCGCTTGCCCGATTCTTCTTTGCACGCTCCAGACGATGTTTTCGAGCGCAGGTCTAAAAGATTCGTATACGGTTCTTGTCGAGTCGTATCACTCCACATCCTCCCTTAATCTCCTCTGGCTTATCACGTTTGTAGGGCTGATCATGGCGAACGCGGAGGTTATGCCAGGCGATTTCCGGGGGCGTGGGCTGGTTTTGACCTCCACGCCGATTATCGTATTCAGCGTTGTTTTTCGCGCCCAAGCTGCGATGCCGTCGCCGGTGTGGCCAGCCAACTCTTATCGAGACGAACTTATGCGGATGCGGTGCAGGTTGTGGGGATCCGACGAGAGCAAATCCCGCGCATGGCAAACGGGCGCATTAATAGCGGCTCTTGGCCCTCTCGGCCTCTCAATGGCCGCGACAGTCTGCATTGCTTTTCTGCGACCGGACAGCGATGTCCACTGGGATCATATCGGTGAAAATTTCGGCGCCTTCGTCGTGTTTGTTCTGGTCACGCTGTACGTACGCCGATCGAACAGAATAACTTTGAGCGTCATACAGCAAGAGATTGAAACGGTGGCTGTGGAGAAGTGTTAGATGGCGGCGGAATGTATCCAGCACGATCTTGTCGGGAAGAGCGAGGCGTTGGCGAATGTCACCGCATTCATCGCCAAAGCCGCGGCGGCGGACTCGACGGTCCTGATTCATGGGGAAAGCGGCACTGGAAAGGAGTTGGTCGCCCGGGCGCTGCATCGGAACAGCAAGAGGCGGGGAGGTCCGTTCATACCGGTGAATTGCGCCGCTCTGGCGGAAGGCCTCCTTGAAAGCGAACTGTTCGGACACGAAAGGGGTTCATTCACGGGCGCCATTGGAAGGCAGAAAGGAAAATTCGAACTAGCGGACGGTGGAACGCTGTTTTTGGATGAGATCGGAGAATTCAATGCTGCGGTCCAGGCCAAGCTGCTCCGCGCACTTCAGGAGCGCACCATCGATCGAATCGGCGGCGCCAGCCCCGTCCGGATCGATATCCGTCTCATTACCGCAACCAATCGTGATCTTCAGTCGGCGGTAACCGCCGGCAGATTTCGTGAAGACCTTTTTTATAGGTTGAACGTGCTGTACGTTCGAACGCCGGCGCTCCGCCACAGGCCTGAAGATATTCCCGAATTGATTGAGTTCTTCATCGACAAATTCGCACGCGAAACCGGAACTGCGAGGCGGTTGATTTCCGCAGAGGCGGATTTAATTCTTCGGAATTACAGCTGGCCCGGAAATATTCGTCAGCTTTTCAACGTGCTTGAGCGGGCCCTGATCCTCGGCTCCGTGCCTGCTATTCAGAGCAAGGATCTTCCGGAAGAATTGCGCGAATCGCACCCACAGACTTATCGCGCGCACATGCGCCACGCGAAGCGGGAAATTTTCCGGAACGCACTCGCCCGCACAAATGGAGACTACGAGATGGCCGCAAAACTTCTTCAAGTGCATCCGCGAAGCATTCATCGCTATTTGCGTGATCTGGGGCTATCCGACTTGCTGAACTACTGAGTAATGAAGACGAGAGGACTGCGTCAGTCGGTGATCAGGCGCGCGGATTTCGACCCTCCGTGTGGATCCGCACGCGGAGCACTGTTAAATCAGTGATTGACGCACTGAGAAGTCGGAATCTGTAAGAATGATCTGCTTGCCCACCATTTCTTGATAGTTGACCAGCAGAGGGGCCTGGAAATTGCCCGTGCTGGACTCCGGCGTGGAACCGATCACCACGATCACGAACGCGAGCAATTTCGTTCTGTCCTGAACGCCGATCGATTCCCATTCCCTCGGAGGAATAAGGTCAAAATAGTTGCTGACCAGACTTGTAGGGTCAAGCACCAGGAACCCGATTTCAGGAGACTCCAGCGACTGCAGCAGCCTCAATGGCGCAATACTTTCGTTCTCCATCAGGACGAAGTCTTTGAACTCAGAGAAGCCGATCAGCCCTTCCTCGAAGTGTATGATCGCATCCCTGCTTTGAAGCTTTAGGTGCGTGTTGCTGCTATCCAGCGCCTGCATTGCTTTCATTTCCCCTCCTTGGGACTACTACTTCAGAAAATCCAACAAATTGAGCTGTGAAATCCTTGAGCCTACGCTCATGATGGCCTGCAAGGCGTTCCCACTCATCTGAAAATCGGTGATGGCTTTTGCCAGGTCCGCGGCGCCGGCCTCGTCAAGGTCTTTTTCCCGCGCGAGATTGGCGGCAGTCATGTCGCTTTCGATGTTGTTCGCCAGGTTCACGTAATTCCCGATCTTGCTTCGGCTAACCGAAAGGGTTTCTGAAAACCGCTCCAGATTCCTGATTTCGGCATCGATCTGGGTCTTGTCGCTAGCCTGCATCGCATTCGCGAGGCGCGAGATCGTTGCGAAAATATCCACTGACGCTGTGAAGATGTCGCTGCCGGGAATCTGTGTCTGCACGGATAATGATCGGCTCACTTGAACCGGCGTCTGGTCATCGTTCCCTTGGTAAGCGACGGATCCATCCATTGCTTTCGGATATGGCTGTGTCGTCGTAACGCTTCCTCCAAAAATGAATCGGCCGGCATGTGTCGTGTTCGCGGCGGCGATGATCTGGTCGCGCAGTCCGGTCACTTCCGTGATGTTTGCGGATGCGGCGGTGGAGCTGCTCATGGCGATCTGGCCGAGACTTCGCACGCGCTCAACCATGCGCTCTATGCCGTCAAGCACCGTGTCCGCGAGTTCGAGTTTCGTCTTTGCGAAGTCAAGGTTCCGTGAAAACTGCGCGGACTCGTTCTTTTCGCTGCTGAGGCGGATGATATCGGATGCCGTGGATGGATCGTCGGACGGAACCGACACTCGCTTCCCGGATGAAATCTGCATTTGCGCCGTTTCCATGCGCTCTTGCACGATGGCAAGCTCATGCAGCAGGTTTCGATAGCTTGTTGCGTTGGTCACTCTCATTGCGTCAACCCTAGAGCCGTCTGAAGAAGTTGATCCACTGTTTGAATCAATTTTGCGGACGCCTGATACGCGCGCTGAAATTGGAGAATCTGAACTGTTTCTTCATCGATCGAAACGCCGCTGATCGAAGAGCGCCGGTTTTCGAGCTGAAGCTTGATGGCCTCATGCTGACTCAGGCGTGCTTTCGCATTCGACGTGTCTGCACCCACCCGGAATATCAGCGATGAGTACTGGTCGGTGAGGGTTCCGCCGCTGAACACAGCGTCGTGCAGAAGATTTCCGAGGCGCGTGGCCGCACCGTTGTCCGTTCCCACGGAAAGATCGCTCGCCGCTATGGCGCGTGCATCGTTCGTAACATCCGAGCTCAGCGCCATCAGCTTTGCCGCGCCGCTGGCGGTAGCGAGCGGTGCGAAGAAATTAATTCCGGTGTTTCCGTCCAGTGAGTATGCGCCCGAATGTAAGGAATTCACTTCCTGGACGATTTCGTATGCCAGTTGATCAAGCGCATTGGCATAAGACGGCACGTACGTGTCGCGCATCTCGAGGTTGGCTTTTAGCGATCCCTCGCCGATCTCCGTGCTGACGTCGTCCTTGCTCAAATCCAGGGATGTTCCATTGAGAACAAGCAGCCGATTGTTCTTCGTCGATATTTGATATTCGTCACCAGACGCCAGTTCATGAACCTCGACAAATTGTCCGAGCTCGCGCACGAGCGAGGCCCGCCGGTCGCGCAGATCGTGTGAAACGTTCAGTCCTTCCCGCGACTTGATTTCGAGAGAAATGGCTGCAATTTCCCTGGTGAGAGAATTGACCTCATTTACTTCAGCACCAATCGTGTTATCCGCAAGCTGCCGTAGGTTCGAAAGGATGTCTGCTCTCGAGCGAAACGTGTTCATGAGCGCCGTGGCGTTGATCTTGAGTCCTTCCCGGAAATTCATTGAGGCAGGATCGAGAGACAATGTATGAAACCCATTGAAAAAGTTCGTTATCGCCAAAAGGACGCCGCTATCTTGCGAATCATTGAACGAAACTTCGACATCACTGAGCGTTCTGGAAAGGACATCCTGATAGGAGCGCGCAGAGGTTTCCTGCAGGAGCCGTTTTTCGATGAGATCGTCGCGAACGGCCTGAACCCGGAGTACGTCCACTCCGGTCCCGATATTGAAAATATCGTCCCCAGGACCTGACGGGGCAGTCACCAGGCGCTGCCTGGTGTATTCAGGCGTCTGAGCGTTCGCGATGTTGTTTGACGCCACGGACAGCGCGAGTTGGTTCATCGATAACGACTTCAATGCGCTGTTCATGACCGAACCCAACGTAGACATTCTTATGCCTCGACGGTCACACGCCGGTTCGATGCCGCCTTCACAGATCCATTCGCCGTATAGCCGTTCTCGCTAAAGGCAAACCACGGAGTGGTCGATACCAGGTTCTGTAGCAAGTGCTTGTTGAGCTGGATCAACTGGGAAAGAGCGAGAAGCCGCTCAAGATCAACTTCACCGGTTGGAACAATGGCAAGAACCTGCAGCTGCTGCCGGACACATTCGTCGTAAGCAGGAGCGTCGATTTCTACGAGAGCCTTATGCTTTGCGCCTTCCAGGCGTAAGAGTTCACTAACGAGCCCATCCATGGACTTTTCTCCTAGTTCGAACGCCAGCCTCCAGTTTCGCGGCAGAACCACGACGAACCGACGATCCGGAAGTCACCGGAGTCTGGATTCCTAAACCTACTTCGTATTGCTGTCGATCAACTTCTGCGCGATGTCGGCGCCCGAGACGTGATAATGTCCCGCTTCCAAGGCCTCGCGAACGCGATTGAAGCGTTCCACTCTGGACTGCTCCAACGTGCTTGCAAATCGATCGATGTCCTTCGCTATGGATGAGAGAGAAAGAGAGTCGGACTTGGAAGTCGATCGGCTTTTTTGGGCATTGTTCACCGATTCGCTTCCCTGTAGGGCCTGGGAAGGATCGATTCCGCGGTTGCTGATGTTGATTCGGTCAATACTCATTCAAATATCCTCCCAATCCAATGCGTATCGGCTTGGGCTCACTAAAACTTTACTTCAAAATGAACGTGGGGTCCGGTTGCTCTGCCGGTTGAACCCACCTCGGCAATCGCCTCGCCCCGGTTAACCCTGTCACCCACGCTTACAAAGTTCACATTGTTGTGTGCGTACAACATTTTACGGCCATCGTCGGACTGAATGACCACGGTGTTGCCGTACCCGCTTTTCACACCGCTTTCAACCACCCGGCCGGCGGCGACGGCCTTTACGGCTGTTCCTTCAGGCGCCGCGATATCAATTCCATGGTGATATTTCGCCCGGCCATCAATGGGATCACGTCTCCAACCCATCTGGGAGCTGATGACTCCGTCCACGGGAAGGTCCACGTCAGGTTCTGAAACGGCGTTGGAGAGTTCCGGCTTCGCCTGAATTGCGTCCTCCATATGACCTTCAAACGAGGACTGAATTTGACCCGACATCGTTCTTGCCAACTGTTCCCGCAACATACCTCGATAGATCTCCGAACTTGCGCTCCCTCCGAACAACCCATCTTCCGCCTGGACGCTGTCCTCCATCGCCTTCACCATGACTTCCATGAACATGGTTTGAACTTTCGAAGCGATCTCCTTGGGCTCCAGCGTTTGCCCAGCCTTCAGACTTGAGAGCGTTATTTCAGGAATCATATGACCTCTAGTTCGGCTTGCAGAGCACCGGCTGCTTTAAGCGCCTCCAAAATTGCAATCGTATCGCGCGGAGTAACGCCCAAACCGTTGAGTGCTCGAATCAGGTCGTCTACGGTAGCTCCCCGATTCAGCGTAACGAAATTGCTTTTCTGTTCCTGAGCAGTAACTTTTTGCTCAGGAGCAACGACTGTTTGTCCCTGCGAAAAAGGAGCAGGCTGCGAAACGGTGAACTGTGTTTCGATCTGAATACTCAAATTGCCGTGAGCGATCGACACCGGAGCGATTGTCACGTCGCTGCCAATAATTACAGTTCCGGTGCGTTCATTCACGATAACCCTCGCCTTTGTATCCACGTCGATGGAAACTGCTTCGATCGACGACATGAACTCCACTGGTCGAGTCTGAAAATCCGCCGGAACCGACAGGCGCACAGACCGACCGTCGACAGCAATTGCAATTGGTCGGCCAAACGTTGCGTTGATTCCATCCGCAACGCGCCTCACCGTCGTAAAGTCCATGCGATCAAGCACTAACTCCAGTGTGTCGACCGTCTGCGGAAGGCCGGTCAGAACAGTCCGCTCAACCGACGCGCCATTGGGAACCCTTCCGACTGTCGGATGATTGACAGTCACTCCAGTTGATTCGTTGCCGGCCGAATACCCACCCAACACCACAGGTCCCTGCGCCACAGCGTAAACATTGCCATCCTGCGCCAATAATGGCGTCTGAAGGAGAATCCCTCCCTGCAGGCTGGTGGCGTCACCGATAGACGAAACCGTGACATCAATTCGGGACCCGGTCCGTTCGAAAGCCGCCAACTCTGCGGTCACCATGACTGCAGCAATGTTTTCAACCCGCACACTCTGGCTGTTGAGCGTCATCCCGAAGCGTTCGAGCATGTTCAACAGTGTTTGCTGGGTAAAGATTGTCTGTCGTTTATCACCAGTCTTATTCAGTCCAATCACGAGCCCGTACCCTATCAATTGATTGCTCCGAATTCCGGCAAAACGACCAATGTCCTTGATTCTGGACGCGGCGGCAGCAGAGGGGGGTGCGGCGGCAAACGTCAGCGCCAGCGTTGCAGTAAGAAGTGTCTTTAAGTATTTCATGCTCAGCCTTAGAAAGGTGTAACCCATTGGAACAATTTATAGAGAAAACCTGGCTTGTTGGCATCGGAGACGATGCCTTTGCCGTCGAATTTAACTTCCATATTGGCGATCGATGTCGAGAAGACCACGTTGTTGGCGCTGACATCTCGAGAACGCACGAGGCCGCGAATGTTGAGAATCTGACGCTCACGATTGATTGTCACTTCCTTCGTCCCTTCGATCACCAGGTCTCCATTTGGCAAAACCTCAACAACGCGCGCCGACACAAAAGCCTGGAGTTGACCGGTGCGGCTGGTGGAACCCGTGCCGGCAAAATTCAGCGCCGAAGCGCCGGATAGAATGTTGGCAAAGCTCAGGGCGGACTTACCTTTTTCCAGGCCGAGCACATTCGGAGCGGAAACGCTCACGTCGCCGTTCTTGTTCGTAGAGGTGTTTGCGGAATTGGACGCCGTCGCACTTTCGACGATCTGAATCGTGACGATATCGTTTACTGTTCTCGCCTTAAAATCCCGGAACAAGAAAAGGTTGGGCGCGGCTTCGGAAAACAGCGACGGATTCGCTGCCGCAGTCTGTAGAAAAAGCATCATCACTAACGTTGTCATTCTGATCACCTGTTCTTTTGATCCGATTTCGAACTGCCGATTTCAAGCAGCCGAGGTCCGACGATTACTGCGGACGTCGCGCCATCACCGGACAAGTGTTCCACCTGGATGGTGTCTCCATAGCGGCCTGAGCTTTTCGCTCGCATCGTCGCGGCAACGGTAATCGATCCTGAAATTGCCTTGACCGTGACCGAGTCTCCCTTTTGAACGAACATCGGCGCATAGAGAGCGTCCGCGGTCAGAACCTGCCCTGGCGTTAAATCGCGCTTGGCCAACAATCCGTCGAGCGATTGCGGCTGCGCCGGCATCCCCTTCACTGGCATCCTTTTCATTTCCAGATCTTCTTCTCTAACAGCCGAATGAGCCGCAATGGGGTTCTTGACAACGGGTTGTTCCGTCTCGATGCGCACATTGGTTCGGACGAATGCATTTCGCAAATATCGGGCGCCTCGCGCTTCAAGGCGCACAAACACGGAAGCCGTTGGATCGAATCGTGGAGGAAGGCTGGCTGTTAGCTGGACGGGACCGGTTTCAATCTGCACCGCAGGTATTTCCATGTTTTCGATTTCGACGTTTGCGGAGGGAAACTGGCGGATAAAGGCGTCCAATATGACGCGGGAAACCTGGTCGCGATCCAAGGCGGCGGCTCGCCGGCGCACCAGGATCGATTCGGGTATTCGTAAATCCTCCGTGGGCAAGCCCGCCGACTGCAGTTTTCCCATAATTTCGTAATTGGGAATGCGCCGGCCCAAACCGGGGCTTGGAGAGTAACCCACTGCGATTGAAGCTCGTGGGTCGTCTGGAGGAAAAGCCGCAAGCGCGCCAAGCTGAATCGTATCCCCATCGATGAAAACGTCCGCCGGGAACGATATGCAGCAACCAAAGAGCAAGAAAGCCAATATCACGTTATCTCACCATGTTGTTGATTTGCGAAAGCATGTCGTCGGCTACCCGCACAGCTCGTGAATTCACTTCGTAAGCGCGTTGCGCGATGATCATGTTCACCATTTCTTCCGCAACGTTGACGTTCGACTGTTCCAGAAACCCTTGATTCAAGCTTCCCAAACCGTTTTCGCCGGGATTGCCCGCGCTGGCGTCGCCGGAAGCAGTTGTTGGAAGAAGCAGGTTTCGGCCAACGCTGTTCAAGCCCGAGGGATTCTGGAAATTCGCAATCTGTATCGTGCCCACTTGCTGCGCGGTGGACTGCCCTGCTTGGGTGACGGACACAGTTCCATCGCTCCCGATCACAATCTCCTGGGCGTCGGCGGGTATGGAAATTTGCGGCTCGATCGGATTACCGTCCGCCGTAACGATCGCTCCTTCACTATTCATATGGAACGATCCATCACGCGTATACCCCAACTCGCCGCTCGGAAGCCGGACTTGAAAAAACCCTTTGCCCTCGATCACGAGATCAAGAGGATTATCCGTTTGGCGAAAGTCTCCCTGACGATAGATGCGGTCGGTCGCCACCGGCCGGGTCCCCAAGCCCAATTGAAGGCCCACCGGGTACTGCGTCGACGTTGAGGAGGCGGTCCCT
Organism: uncultured Solibacteraceae bacterium; assembly: GCA_964541075.1. Taxonomy (GTDB): domain Bacteria; phylum Acidobacteriota; class Terriglobia; order 20CM-2-55-15; family 20CM-2-55-15; genus CAZIPZ01. Next base: position 25,523 of record CAZIPZ010000009.1, read on the forward strand.
GCAGGCCGAATGTTCTGATACAACAAGTCCTGAAATTCGGCGCGGCCTTGCTTGAAGCCTGTCGTGTTCACGTTCGCAATATTGTTGGCGATCGTGTCGATGTTGATCTGTTGGGCCTGCATTCCGGTTGCGGCCGTATACAACGCTCTGAGCATCTGTTCTCCTTATTAACTTCTAAATCCGACCCAATTCTTGAATCAGCCGTGCATTCATGTCCGTCATCAGCGTTCTTACTGTCCGCTGCACTGCTTCAAACTCTCTGTATGCCGACATGAGATGCACCATCTCGTCCACCGCGTTGACGTTCGACCGTTCCAGACTTCCTCCCTTTACGCGAGGTTCGTCAACATCCCGCAAGCCTTCAGCCTCGCCATTCCAGATGAAGCGGTACAAACCTTCCTTTTCAAGTTTCGCCGGATTATCGAACGTCACAATCTTCAGCGCCGAAACCTCTTCACCGTCAACCGTGACAGCGCCGCTGTCCTGAATCGCCACCTTTCCTTCACCCAGAACAATCGAACTTCCGGACGTCGAAAGGACCTTCATTCCATCCTTAGTCACCAACTCGCCGGAGGCATTCAATCCAAAATTTCCCGAGCGCGTATAGCGAACACCGGACGGAGTTTGGAGTGCAAAAAAGCCTTGGCCATCGATTGCGACGTCCAGGTCGTTTCCGGTATTGATCAAATCGCCGCCCGTAAGATCAACCTTGGTTGCGACATCGAAGCCTTCGTTTTCGCTCTGCAGGATCGTACCGAAGTCACGCTTGAAACCGGTGGTGTTGGCGTTGGCCAAATTGTTCGTAATAACATCGACCAGCTTCATTCGCGCTTCAAGCGCGGAATACGCATCAATAAAGGCATCACTCATGACAAAGCCACCATTGCAATGACGTCTCCATCCGTTAAATGAACAAAACTAAACTTCTTCAAGGATTCTGCCGATAGGTAAGAACGGGACGGTCTGCACGTTCTTGCCTAGTGATCGCCGCCGGCCCTGGGCAGAATCCCGCGGTCATCGCTGAAGCCGCGACATACCGAGCAGCACTTCGACGTCACCTTCGGGAAGGTTGCAGGATCTTGCGATGTCGGTCGTCACAAAGCCCTTCTTGCCCATCGCAATCACCTGGTTGCGAACGTCGAAGTCCACGCCCGTCTTCGGCGCTACAGGCGCTGCGGTGACTGAGAGTTTTGAAATTTCCTCTTGAGCCTTGCCGACAAAACCGGCATGCAGCGACTCTGCCGAGGCCCATTCCTTCTTGAGCGATGTCAGCGCTTTCGTTGCCGTCTTGAACCTCGCGCGAACGTAGGCCAACACCACAATTGTCACCACGCCATACAGAGCAAGAACCGAATAGATGACAACGGGGTTACCCATTAAGAGATTTAAATTTTTCACCGGCACTTGTGATCTCCGTGATTCGAATTCCGTAATAACCATCGACTGTAACAACTTCGCCGCGCGCCAATATCCTGCCATTGACGACCAACTCCACCGGTTGATCGATCCCCGAGTTCAATTCGATGACCGACCCGACGCCCAATTTCGTTATTTCTTCGAGAATCATTTCTGTTTCACCGAACCGGATGGAGACCGGAAGCTGCACATCCATGAGCACGGCCAGGTTTCCGGTAAATTCTTCATCCATTGGTTTACTGAGCGATGTTTCCATTCACTACCTCCTCTTTTCTAGGGCGTACGTGGCCCGTAACCGCAAATGCTTTCCTCACTGAATCCATTCTCGCCACGGCATGCAGCTTCTCCTTGCCGGCCACTTTGAGAATCATCGGCCATTCCTGTCGTTGGTCGAGCACTAGAGTGTCGCCAAGCTGCAGCGACAACAACGAGGACATCGGGAATGAGGTCTGCGCCGTTTCGATGCTGACATTCACCGGAATATGCCGGAGTTGATGAAGCAGCGTTCCGTCGTGAATGACTTTTTTCCGGCTGTATAACTCCTGATCGAAGATATGAATGATGGGCTCCAGCACGAGGGTCGGAACCACCAGGTTCATTTTTGCCATGGTCTCGCGCATCCGAACCGAGAACTGGAATTGAATGATCATTTCGTTCGGCGCGACGATCTGCACCATGTGGGGATGTGTTTCGGTCGCGTTCAGCGTAAAGTCGATGACATAAACGGGACGCCAGCTTTCCTTGAGGGTGTCGACCAACAGTTTCAGTACGCTTTGAATGATGCTGGTTTCAATTTCGGTCATCGCGCGGATGTTGTCCATTGGACGGCCCGCGCCTCCGAGCAGTCTGTCGATCATCGGGAAGACCAGCGTTGGGCTGATTTCCAGAGCGGCAGAACCGTCCAAGGGCTTGAGGGAAAGTGCAGCGTAGCAGGTCGGGTCCATGACGCCGGCCATGAATTCCGCATAGCTGACCTGCGTAATATTTTCGAGGGATACTTCCACGACGGTCCGCAGATAAGCGGACACTGAAGAGGAAAAATTTCTTGCGAAACGATCGTGCACAAAGTGCAGTGACCGTATTTGGTTTTTGGATATACGGTCCGGCCGTTTGAAGTTGTATCGCTGGACTTTTTTCTCGCTCATTTTTATCCCGCCGCCGCTTTCATCATGGATTCAACATCCGGCGCCGCCTTGCCGAGCTTCGCACGGAGCCGCAGGGTGGCTTTGGTATGCAGTTGTGATACGCGCGACTCGTTAACGCCAAGCAGCGCCCCAATTTCCTTCATCGTGAATTCTTCGTAGTAGTAAAGGGAAAGAACCAGTCTTTCCTTTTCGGGAAGCGTATCGATGGCTTCGGCCAGCAGCTTCGTCAATTCGTGAGTTTCGAAGCGAGCATATGGGTCGTTCGTGCCATCGTCGGGATAGTAATTGATGTAGTTGTCGCTATCTTCGTTGTCGCCCATGTTCTCGAACGAGCCAACCGTCAGACCATGAAGCTGGTCCACAAGGGCGTGAAAGTCTTCGATATCTTCGCCTAGCGCCTCGGATACTTCTTCGTCGGTTGCGGCCCGGCCAAGCTTTTGAGTGAGTTCGGCATACGTCCGCTCGAGATCCTTGCTTTTCTTGCGCAACGAGCGCGGCGCCCAGTCGAGGTTCCGGAGGCTGTCCAGAATCGCGCCGCGAATCCGAACTTCGGCATAGGTCTTGAATTTCACTCCCCGATCCGGCTCAAACTTATCTACAGCATCGAGCAGTCCGAGGACTCCGGCATTCACAAGATCCCGCATTTCGATGTTTGCCGGCAGCCGGGTGGCTACACGGTGAGCAATATGCCGGATCAATGGCAACGTATCGACGATGAGTGCTTCTCTTTCGGCGTGGGTCATATTGCAGGCTCCGAGGGCAGAACGAATCGTGCAAGATCATCCGCAGCGGGCAGCACCAGATCTTCCGGAACTCGCTGTCCGTTGCCGATGTAAGAAATCGCCAGTTCGTTTCGAAGCAAGTCGCCGGCAATCGCTCCTTTGGCGTCGGTTTCGTCGATCTTGGTGAAGATCACGCTACGGGGCGAGAAACGCATGAAGCGGGCGACAATTTTAGTGATGTCTTCCGATCTGGTCGTTGCGCTCACGACAAGGTGTACTTTGGCGTCCGCGGAATTGATAACGCCTTCCAGCTTCGCCAGCCTTGCAAGGTCGGATGGACTGGAACCCTGCGTATCGATCATGACGAGATCGCGATCATCCAGACTGCGCACAAGTTCTTTAAGAGTGCCGGCGTCCGCGCAACCGTATGTTGGGACGCCGAGGAGTTCTCCGAAACGTTTCAGTTGCTCCTGTCCGCCGACGCGGAAGAGGTCGGTCGAAATCAACGCAACCTTTTTCTTCATTCGGATTGAAGCATGACCTGCAATCTTGGCGATCGTGGTCGTTTTGCCGACTCCGGTGGGTCCGACGAAAACGCTGACCATTCGCGATTTGCCAACGAGTTCGGCTGCAGGCTCAATGACCATCTGGTCGGCTAGAAGACGACGAACGCGGTCTCTCAACTCTGAAGGCGTCGGTTTGCCGCGGGATCCGGTCCTCACGAGGTGATCGGCAAGTTCCTGCTCAATGCCGCTGCTGATGAGCTCCGCGTATAAGCCGCCGCCAACATCCTGGCCCTTCGATGGCATCGCGTTGCTCAGCGTGCGGAAAGATTTCTTCAGTTCGCCGATCTCTTCGATCAACGCATCCATGCGCTCGTCCTTGCGGACTCGTGGAGCCTCAACCTCCGGTCGGTTCACTGCAACCGGCGCCAGAGCCGGCGCTGCTGCAGCTGCAGAAGCGGAACGAACCGGCGCTGTGACGGCTGGGCGTTGCTTCGTTTCCGTGTTCGTTTCGACGGCCGGTTTCGGTTCGTCAAGCGCGGCGGTTATTTCCCATTTTTGCCTCTTGAACAAACCAAACGGGGGACGCGCATTGACGGATCGAGTGCTTAGAATCAGAGCCTCGCCGCCGAGATCGCGTTTAACGTTATCCAGTGCCTCCTGGAGTGATCGGCTTTGGTATGTTTTGACCTTCATTGTCCTGCGACTCCAATTGATACGATCTGTACGTTCGGGGGAATGTCATTTGGTGAAATCACCGCCAGCGGCGGCATAAATCGCTCGATCAGCTTTCGCAAATGGAACCGCAGGCCGCTCGAGCAGAGCAGCGTCCATTGCGAGGCCATGGTCCTCTGGCAGGTGTCCGACAAGGCGTGAATCAGCTGTTCGAATGTTTTCGCGTCTAGGGCGAGATAAGTGCCGGAATCATTGCGAACGAGAGATTGGTTCAGTCGGTTCTCCCATTCCGGAGTTAGCGTGATCACCGCCAGCTCGCCCTTTTCGTTGAGTAATCCTTTGCTGATGGAACGGTTGAGGGCGGAGCGCGTCATTTCGGTGAGCGTGACGTGGTCCTTGGTTTGAGCGCCGTAGTCCGCAAGCGTTTCAAAAATCGTGATGAGGTCGCGAATCGAGACTCTCTCGCGAAGCAGGTTTTGGAGAACCTTTTGGATTTCACCCACGGAGAGCGTCTTTGGAACGAGCTCTTCGATCAGCTTTGGATGCGTCTCGCCGACGTAGTCAATGAGAGCCTTCACTTCCTGTCGCCCGACGAGTTCGTAGGCGTGGTTGCGGATGGTCTCCGTCAGGTGAGTCGCCAAAACCGTGGGTGGATCAACAACGGTGTAGTTCATTAGCTGCGCCCGCTCGCGGTTTTCCTTCGAGATCCAGAATGCGGGCAGACCAAATGTCGGTTCCTTCGTCGGTGAACCTTCGATGGGTCCAGTAACGTTGCCGGGGTTGATGGCCAGGAATTTGTCGCTGGCCAGGTCGCCGCGGGCGATTTCAACGCCTTTGAGCAGAATCGCGTATTCGCGGGCGCCGAGCTTCAAGTTGTCGCTGATGTTGACGGGCGGAACGATGACGCCCATTTCCTGCGCGATTTGCTTCCGAATCGAGCGAATACGATTCAGGAAGTCGCCACCCTGTTGAACATCAACAATGCCGACCAGTCCGTATCCGATTTCAATGGCCAGGCTGTCGATTTTCAGGAACGTGGTGGCTTTCTCGGGCGTGATCGTTTCCTTCGCCGATTCGTCGCGAATTGGCGCAAGCTCGCGCCGCTTCGCAGCTTCGGAAATGCTATAGGCAACGAAAGCAAGCGTGGACGCGAGGAGAAAGAAAGAGAATTTAGGAAAGCCGGGAATCAAGGCCATACCTGCCAGAATTCCCGAACCGAAGAACGCCGGCTTCGGATTCGAAAAAAGCTGGGTCGACACCTGCTCGCCCATATTCATATCCGATGCGGCGCGCGTCGTGACGAGACCGCCGGCGATCGATATCAACAAAGACGGAATCGCGGTGACGAGACCGTCGCCAATAGTAAGAATTGTGAAGGTCGTGGCCGCAGATAGAACCGGCATGTTGTGTTGAAACACACCGATGAAAAGGCCGCCGACGATATTGATAAGCGTGATGAGAATCGACGCCATGGCGTCGCGCTGCGTGAAGCGAATGGCGCCGTCCATCGAGCCGTAGAATTCTGCTTCCTTGCCGATTTCCACTCGCCGTTCGCGGGCTTCCTGTTGATCGATGATTCCCGCGTTCAGGTCGGCGTCTATTGCAAGCTGCTTGCCCGGCAAGGCATCCAATGTGAATCGAGCGGTGACTTCCGAAATACGAACGGCGCCGTGATTGATCACGACGTACTGAATGACGATCAGAACCAAAAATATGACAATGCCGACAGCGTAGTTTCCGCCTACCACAAACTGACCGAACGCTTTGATAACTCCGCCTGCAGCCTCCAGACCTTCATTGCCGTGAAGAAGAATCAAACGGGTCGATGCGATATTGAGTGAAAGTCGAAAAAGCGTGGTGAGGAGCAAGATCGACGGAAACGAAGAAAACTGAACCGGATTCAGCAGGTAGACCGCGGAAAGAAGAATGACTACAGATAAAGCAATGTTGGTCGATATAAGGAGGTCGAGGATCAGGGGAGGCAGCGGCATGATGACGGCAGCCAGGATGATTATGACTGCTATCGGCATTGCTAACTGTGTCTTCATCTGGTCCTTCCTTGGGCCCTAGCCGCGGGCGTCATGCCCGCACTGCCTTTTACGCCGCTGCGTCTTATGCCAAAGCACGCGCGGCGCCAATGCGCTTCAGCTTCGCTTGCGAACCTTGTAAACGTATGCCAGCACTTCGGCAACAGCCTTATAGAGGTCCATCGGGATCTCCTGTTCAACCTCGACTGCCTTGTATAAAGCCCGTGCAAGAGGCACGTTTTCGACGGTCGGGATGTCATGTTCCCGACCCACTTCTTTGATCCGCTGAGCCAGCCAGTTGCGACCCTTTGCCACCACACGTGGAGCGGTCATCCGATCGGGTTTGTATTCAAGCGCCACCGCATAGTGTGTCGGGTTCGTGACAATGACGTCCGCGTCCTTAACGCGAGACATCATGCGCCTGCGGGCAGATTCGCGTTGGATCGAACGGATCTTTCCCTTGATGGCAGGATTGCCTTCAAGAGCTTTCATGTCTTCCTTAACTTCGGCTTTCGTTTGCTTGATGCTCTCTTCAAAGCGCCAACGTTGAATAAAGAAGTCCGCCACCGCCAGAACCACAACGACGCCAGTCACGTAGGTAAGGGCGCGAAGGATGATGGTGCGCATGATGCCGTTGGAGGCCTCGATCGACTGAGCAGGCATAGTGACGATTTGCGCCCAGTAGAGCGTGAACGTCTGCCAGACCAGCACCCCAATAACTCCGATCATGAGCGACAATTTCATCCACTCCATCCAGGAGATTTTGGTTTTTAATCGAGATAGGCCCTGCGCTGGATTCAAACGATCCCATTTGAAACCCACTTTTTCCGAGGCAAAGACCGGAAGGCCTTGGACGATGTTCCCTGCAAGCGCCGCAAGCACGACAGCCCCAAATACCGGAGCGGAGGCGACTAGAAAGTAGACGCCGGCATTGCGAATCATCTGCGTCAGCATTTCCTCGGGACGGTCCGATGCGGCATTGGTCAGGAGACCGCCGAAGAAGGAACGAAATCCGTCCACGGAGGGCATATAGGCGAACACGATCCCTATAGCCACTGCCAGCGTGAACGCCGAAGTGAGCTCTTGAGAATATGCGAACTGGCCTTCGTCGCGCGCCTTCTGGCGCCGTCTCGATGTCGCTTTCTCAGTGCGTTCGTTGCTCGCCATCTAGCGGGATCTCAACACAACAGCATCAAGAACTCCGGACATTGCATGGGGCATGTAGACCAGCGATGCTCCGAGAACGATGAGTCCGATGAGAAGTTTCAGTGGAGCGGTTACGACCATTGTGTTGATTTGCGGCTGCATCCGCGCAATGAAACCGACTGTCACCTCAACAACAAACGTGGCGAGAAAGACAGGCAGGGCGATTTTCCAACCGATAATGAAAATCTCCTTGGAGACCTCGAAAAGAGTGTCAAACCATTGTCCTGGAACAACAGAAGCGCCGACGGGAAATGCCGCATAACTGGTCGCCAGGGCCCTGAAAATATTGTGATGTTGATCTGTCGCCAAAAGAATCATGTAACCCATCATCGTGAAGAACGCCGCCATGAGGGTCGACCGGTTCATGGTCTGAGGATCAATCGCCTGGACTGCGGAAAATCCCAGGTGATAGCTCACAAGCCCGCCGCCCATGTGGAGTCCAGCGAAAGCGATGCGAATTCCCATGGAGACAAGCGTGCCGATCAGCAGCTCCGTTGGAATTACGAGCCCTGGGTTCGAGTACGCCGCTGCGTCGATCGGAACGACCGAGGCCACACCGGCAGCGATCGACAATACGAGCAGAATACGAAGGTATTGCGGCAAACCGTAGTATCCCCAAATCGGAGCAAACAGAAGCGCGGCGCCCACACGAATGCTGATGATGACGATGTGGATCAGGTAGAAGTACGGGATTGAGAGGGAAAACATACGGTCCATCGGGCCGTCATTTCACATACATGTCGAAGGAGGACAGCAGTGACTGTGTGTACGACACCATCGTGCCCATCATCCACGGGAAAACCACAAGAAATACGACGAAGGTAACAACAATCCTCGGCACGAATGCCAGCGCCGTGTCATGAATGGAAGTGATGATCTGCAGGATGCTGATAATCACACCGACGATCAATCCCGCACCCAACATGGGCGCGCTCACCAATAACACGGTTTCCAGCGTTTGTTTCGCGAGACGCATGATTAAGTCTTCAGACATAACTCTTTACCAATGAGGTGATGACCAAACTCCAGCCATCCACCATTATGAAAAGCAGAATTTTGAAAGGCAGTGAGACCATGACCGGTGGGAGCTGCATCATACCCATGGATAACAGGACCGACGAAACAACCATGTCGATGACCAGAAAAGGCAGAAACAATACGAAGCCGATCTGAAACGCGGTTTTGATTTCAGAAATCATGAAAGCAGGCGCCACTGCGCGCATCGGGATATCGTCTGGACCGGTAGGTCTAGGACTATTAGAGAGCTCGACAAACAGCTTCAGATCTTTCTCCCGCGTGCTTTTCAGCATGAACTGTTTCAACGGAGCTGCACCGCGCTCGATAGCCTGCGACTGGTCGATCTCGCCCTTAGACCACGGTTCATAGGCCTCGTTATACATGGCCGTCAGCGTCGGATTCATGATGAAGAACGATAGAAAGAGTGCGAGTCCGATCAGGATCTGATTCGATGGCGCTTCCTGAGTGCCAAGCGCCTGTCGCAGAAAATGAAAAACAATGATGATCCGGGTGAATGATGACAGCGAAATGATGATCGCCGGTATAAACGTCAACAGCGTCATCAAGATCAGGATTTGCACCGGCATCGTCATTTGAATCTGGCCGTTGCTTCCCGTCATATCGAGCTTCAGGCTCGATTCCACAGGCGGCGCAGCCGCAAGCATGGTTGTAAAGATCCAGGAATTCATTTGGATAACTTGTCGAGTATTGAAATGGATTCGCGCGTAACGCCGATCAGCAATTCCTCTCCGCGAATTTTCACAACGAGGAGCCGGCACCGGTCGCCAAGATGAAGTTGCTCGGAGACGGAAAGATCACGCGCTACTGCCATTGAAGGAACGTACTTTTTCAAAAGCTGAAGCGTCAGCAGCAGCCCGCCGAGAATGAGAACCAGAGAGCCGATGACTTGAAAAGCCATCATATGCTCATCGACCCCGGCTTAAAGACTTCGATGATTCGAACGCCCGAGGTTTGCTCGACCGCAATAACCTCGCCTCGTCCAACGGACACACCGTTGACGCAAACGTCGAAGGGTTCACCGGCAGGCTTCTTCAACTCGATCACCGCTCCGCTGGCAAGCCTCATGAGGTCGCGGACCCGAAGGCGCATACGGCCGACCTCGATGGAAATCTGAAGTGGAATATCGTGTACTGACGCGAGCTCACGGAGCATCGCGTTGGTTCGCAGTGCAAGGGCCTCTTGTTTTTCGCTCATAGCTGGATCACAAATTCAGTGAACATAACGTCCGCAAGCTTGGGTTCGTGGAAATAGATGGCGACCTTATCTTTTATCTCTTGGCGCAGATGGCTCTTGCCCTCCGCGTTAATAAGCTGCTGAGAGGACTTGGCGGCCAGGCTTTCGAGAATAACGTCGCGAAGTTTTAGCTGAAGCGCCTGGTTTTCGAGAATCTCAGGAAGCTTTTCCTTGTCGTCGATCAATAGATTGATTTTGATTCTTAGGTAGCGCGGCGCGTCGGTGTCGGCGAGATTCACGACAAATGGCTCGAGAGTCACGACGGCGCCCTTTTCGAGCAATTCCGCCATTTCTTCCGCTTCGGTCTTCTTGTTTTCGGCGCCTTCCTGTTCAGGTGCGCCGGCCGAAAGAGTCTTCTTGACCAGCAGCCATGAAGTCACTGCACCTGACCCGCTGGACAAAAGCGCCAGAACGATGATCAACAGCGGCTTCTTGAGGGAAGGTAGTTTGAAACCTTTTTTCGGTTTCGGTTGTTCTTCTGCGACAACTGTTTCTTCGGGCACTTGAATCCTCCTCTACGAGCAGAGGAGAATGCACGAGCCTTGCCGTTTGTTAGGAATTGAAGAATGAAGGGCTTACGATTGTAGGGCGTCAAATCCCTGACCGGGACATGACGTTAGGTCAACAAATGCGCGCCAAGGTTGGTGGCCGGAGCGCTTCACAATTCATGCCTCGAAGAAGTGGTCGCCCATCTGACGAAGAATGTCTCGAAGTTCAAGGGCCTTTTGTTCGATCAGGCGGGAACGCTCCATCGCTTTAGGGCCGAGCTGCTCGAGTTGAAGCAGCTCGGCGTTCGCCAAAATCATTCCAACGCGATTATTAAGATCGTGCAGCCACTTTCTTAACGGTTCGTCCATATGCAAACCAATTTATCACGTGTCTACTGCCTGAGGTTCATGGTTTCCTGCATAATTTGGTCGGTGACCGCGATGATCCGCGCGCTGGCCTGGTATCCGCGTTGGAACGTGATGATTTTTGTCATTTCGGTGGCGAGGTCCACGTTGGATTGCTCGACAGCGCCGCTCGTGATCCTTCCGCGGCCGCCGTCGCCAGGAACTCCGAAGAAGCTGGCGCCGGAAGCAGTGGATTCGGCGAAGAACCCGCTTCCCATCGGGATCAAACCATCCACGTTGCTGAACTGGGCGAGCACAAGCTGTGCAACGTCCTGCGACCTGCCGTTGCTGAACACGGCGGAGATCGTGCCGTCGGACTGAATCGTCAGGTTGCTCAATGACCCTGCCGCAGCACCGTTCTGGCTGCTTGCGGTAACTTCACTCGGACTTGCAAATCCGCTCAAATTGATCGCGCCATTGTCGTTCAAGAGCTTCCACGTAAAGGCCGAGCTCAGGGTCGCTCCGCTCGCCATTTGGGGCAGGGTCACTCCGGTGTCGGGAATTTGCAGATCGGCCAAAGCCGGAGGCGTAGCAGGATCTGCGCCAATCCAGGCCGAGGTCAGTTTACCGGAGTTGTCGAACTGCAGCGCGCCGGCAGCCGGAGCGGCCGTCGCCACCGCGCCTGTGATCAGGCTGAGCTGTTCCGTATTGTCGGCGGCGACGCCGGCGGCTTCGTTTCTGGGAATGGTCACATCAAAACGCCACCTCGTCACGGGTGTTGCGCCCCCCGTGATCTCCTTTTCCATCGTGAGTGTTGCGACATGGGACTTGCCAAGGGAGTCGAAAACCTGAAAGGAAGTGTTGAACGTCGCTCCATCAGGTGCGTCCGCATCGAGATTCATGGCCAGTTCGAACTCCGATGTCGAAATCGGGTTGTTCACTCCGGAAGGCATTTTGATGGTCTTCAATCCCTGATTGCTGTCGATTTTTCCGGTCGTCGGATCTTGAATATAGCCTTGAACCTTGGATCCGTTTTCCGTTACGACGTTCCCATCGGCGTCCAGATGTAGGTTCCCGGCTCGGGTGTACTGCCGTCCGGCAACTCCGTTCGCAACGAGAAAGCCCTTTCCCTGAATCGCGACATCAAGAGGATTGTTCGTCGTTTGAACGGTTCCCTGATTGAAGTTCGCGCGGATGCCCCCGACCTGCGCGCCCAAGCCGATGTGCGCTGTGCTTCCGGATTTGGCGGAGCCGGGCGTGCCGAAAAACTGCCCAAGAACGTCCGTGAAAGAGACGTCGGACATCTTGAAGCCGACGGTGTTCAGATTCGCCAAATTGTTGCCGACAACGTTAAGACCTTGGCTGTTCGTTGAGAGGCCGGAAAGACCGGTTGAAAACATCGTAAGACTCATTGCAGATCTCCTTGAAACGGATTTTTGGAATTTTCTGAAGCAGTGTTCGAATCTTCGGAATTCGATTTATCAGCGTCGGATGTCTGTAACAGCGTTCGAATATTGATGAGCTCTTCGAGGCTCGAGAATTGAGTCAGCTGCGACACGAACTCCGTGCCGTCCTGAGGATTCAGAGGATTCTGACTCTTGAGCTGCGTCACAAGCAGCTTCAAAAACTGCGATTGCTGCTCCTGAGCCTTGGTTTTGGATGAAGCAGCAGCGCTCTCGGTGTTGACCGATGGCGATGTTGAAGTAACAGGCAGCATTAGCGGGCCTCCTTAATGCGGCCGATCTTGAGAATCGGCGACTTGTGCGAAAAATCGATTTGAGAAATGGGGACTTCCTCGTGCTCAAAAGCCTTGATTAATGAATCCACTGAGGACTCAAGCGATTGCCGCAGCGGCTCGTTTGCAGCGTTCATGTGCAATGTCACCTCGCCTCCGCGCTCTTCGATGCGAATCATGACCTCCGAATCCGCATCGCCAACCTGCACGGCCACCGCTCGAACAACTTGAAGATGAGGCATCGCCGGCATGCTCACGAAGTGAGAAGGCAGCGCGCTTTGAGTCGAACCCATCGAACTTGAAGCTGTGTCCTCAAACGAAAGTCCGGGTTGGCCAGCGTTGTTGTCCATCATGACCGCGGCATCCGCCTTTTCCTGTTCGCTTTGCTGCTTCTCGTTTTGCACACGGGCCGCGGCCAAAATCTGGCGCGGCAAGTGATCCTGCTTCAGGTTTGCCATAGGATCCGTCGTAATGGTTGCTTTTTTCTCTTCGGTCCGAATGTTCGCATCGCCTTCGAGAACCTGCGGTTCGAGACGCGCATGTTGGTTGTCAGCGGCCGCCTTAGCCGTTTGAACCGGTCGTCCAAGGTTTTGAATCTTCGACGCGTCTCCAGTTTCCTTTGGCTGATTCTCCGCTTTAGCCTGTCGCCCAGCGTGCGCAGGCATTTCGGAAATCGCAGCCTCTCCGTCGATTGCCTGGGCCGCCGCCTTGGCGGCAGCGGCCTGGACTCCCTCGGGTGCAGCCTGTTCGTAGCGAGTCGTGACTTCGAGTTTTTTGACGTCTTCCCAGTATTTCTCGATCTGAGAGGCAGCCTGCTCCGGAATGATCGGGAGGGCGGTTTTCGCCGATCCGGTGGAAT
>CAZIPZ010000010.1:0-24088 GCA_964541075.1 uncultured Solibacteraceae bacterium
AATTGCCGGCGCGCTCAAACTGCTCGCCAGACCCAGATTTACGAGATCGCGATGTCTTAAATTCAGCTCCGTGAGGCTTCCGGCGCCCTCGATCACGACATACTCGAAACACTCTGCCAGTCGAGCATATGCGTCCATCACATGCGTATATAGAAATTCAAACTGCTCGTAATATTCCTTAGCCTTGAGATTGCGCCACGGTCTCCCATTCAAGACAACCTGGCTTCCTAAGTCGCCAGTCGGTTTCAGAAGGATAGGATTCATATCTGTCGTGGGTTCGATCCCACACGCCTCGGCCTGCGCCGCCTGAGCTCTACCGATTTCTCCACCGCCGCCGCATACCATTGAGTTGTTCGACATGTTTTGCGCCTTGAAGGGTGCGACCCGATGCCCCATTCGATAGAGGTGTCGGCATATCGCGGTTGCGACCCAGCTCTTGCCTGCGTGCGAGGCGGTTCCGCCTATGAAAATCGGTTTAGCCCGCATAGTTATCCGAAGCGTTCATCACGCTTGTGATTATAAGAGAAGAGAATTTCATCGTTGTTCTGGATTGCGGTTCAATGTGGTTGTACGGCGGTTTCAATCCGCGTAGTCTACGCAGTGTGTGACGGCAGCGGCGTCACTATGAACTTTCATGGCGCGTCCTATTCAAGATTCCTGGCGATCATCTCCCTGGTTTGCGGGAGCGACTTTCAAGGCTTATCGAGCGGGCCGTTTTCTGGTTGCGGAACTGGAGGGAAAGCATCGCGTCTTGACCACGTCCTCCTGTTCAGAAGGTCTGAACGCATCGATCGCGTATTTGGTCAATCACCAGAGTTGCGAGGCCAGCGGCCACACGGATCGCTTCCTGGAGATCAGTAAGCTCGGGGCGGATGGCTATCATCGGGCTGTTTGCGAAGAGTTGGGCCTTCCTGGGGACTGCACTGCGATTATGGGAACGGCGGCAAACATGATCTATGCGGTCCACGAAGCGGCGGAATTCGAAGACTTATGGATCGATGTCATTGTGACTGCCGGTGTCGAAGGCAACGCCGTTTGCGCCGGAGATCCATCGAAGTGGGCGGAGACGCCCGCAGGATGGAGCACAGTGCCTGACGTGGCCGGCACGATCAACACGATGGTGATGGTGAATCGTCCCATCAAGCCCGAGGCCCAGGTTCGCGCTTTGATCACCATTACGGAGGGGAAAACTGCGGCCCTGGCCGAGCTTGGGGTGTCCAGCCGATACTCGCAGGACCTTGCCACAGGAACAGGAACGGATCAGGTGTGCATCGCCGCTCCCGTTATGGATGGGGCCTATGAATACACATCCGCAGGCCCGCACGCCAAGCTGGGAGAGTTGCTGGGGGGCGCGGTTCGCCAGGCGACGAAGCAGGCGCTGCGATGGCAGAACGGCCTGGAGCCGTCGCTCACACGGAGTCTTGTTCACGCCTTGCGCCGCTTTGGATTGACCGAAGAGCGGTTGTTGGATGCAATGAAGACGCGGCTCGACGAATCATCGTTCGGCCTGCTGCAAAAAAACAAGGTCGCCCTGCTTCACGACGTGCAGCTCGCCGCCGCCGCATATGCATTTGCCGGAGTTCTTGACCGCGTGCGTTACGGCGTCCTTCCGTCGTCTGCTGCGCGCGATGTGCTGCGGCAGCAGTCGGCAACCATGGCGGCATCGCTTTCAACCCGGCTCGATGAGTGGCATCGCTTCTGGGAGCAGCTTGATGTCCATATGGACCGACCTATAGACGCCATATACGACGCCATCGCGCTCGGGTGGGCGGCAAAGTGGCGTTCGAGGTCTTAGCTCCCTCCCCGCTGGCCCTTCTCGTCGCGGTTCTGATGGACGCCGTACTGGGCGACCCGCGGTATCCATTTCATCCCATCCGTCTGATGGGAGCGACCCTCGCCGCCTTCGAAAAAGCACTTCGGGCTTTGCACTGCGAAGGATACGCCGGCGGATTTCTTCTCTTTCTCCTGCTTGCCGGAGTATGGGTTTTTGCGCCGAGCGCTGCGCTGCATCAAATCGCCTTATGGTCCCAAAGCGCCGGTTTCGTCCTACACGTTCTGTTCGTGTATTCGCTGCTTGCGCTGCGCGATCTCTTTGATCACGTGTGGTCCGTTCAACGCGCAGCGCGCAATGAAGATCTGCCCGCAGCACGTAAAGCAGCCGGACTGCTCGTCGGCCGTGATACGGAACGGATGGATATCGATGCCTGTCGCCGCGCGGCGATCGAAAGCCTGAGTGAGAACTTCGTCGACGGCTTTCTCAGTTCCATATTCTGGTATGCCCTGCTTGGCGTTCCGGGACTGCTCCTCTTTAAAGTGGCGAGCACCATGGATTCCATGGTCGGGTACAAAACGCCTAATTACCTCCGTTTCGGATGGTTTGGCGCCCGCCTGGATGACGTAATGAACTACATACCTGCTCGACTCGCCTGGCCGTTGCTTGCACTTTCCGCCCTGCCCGTCAGGGGAGCATCAGCAAAAAAAGGATGGGTTGCCGGATTCGAGCAACACGCGGTGTTGCCCGGGCCGAACCCCGGCTGGAGTGAAGCTACGATGGCGGGGGTGCTGCAGCGCCGCTTAATTGGTCCTATCTGGAAGAACGGCGCGTTGGTAACGGCTGTGTGGATTGGATTTCCGTCCGATCCGGAAGGCGGCAAGGATATTGACGTCGCGCGGGCGCTGCGCGTGGTCGGTGTTGCTTCACTGATTGCTGTCACAGCGGCGTGTCTCTTTCGATCATGATCGGGACTTGCCTCGAACCATTCAGTTGCTGTCTGATACCGGCTTCACGATCGTTTCATGAATTTAGATCTTATTAGGAGGAATCCCATGCTACTCGTCCGCGACATCATGTATTGCAAGCCTGGCAAGGTTCGTCCCATGGTTGAAAAATTTCTGGCTATGGCAAAGTTCACGAAAGAAAAAGGGCTGGGAAAAATGCGCGTTCTGACAGATCTCAGCGCCGAACAATACTGGACGGTCGTGGCCGAAGTTGAGACGCCAAACCTGGAGGCCTACATGGCCATGGAGCAGGCGCCGGAAAACACCAAGGAGGTTCAGGCGATCATGCAGGGTTACCACGAATTTGTGGACCATGGCCGCCGCGAGATTTATACGATTGAGGGATAGTCCAGCCGACTCGGGTCGCGGTGTGCGCGCGCCGCTTGATGCTAAATAAATCTCCACGCCGTAGAAGTCCGCGGATATGCTGTCGGCATGCTTCTCCTCCTCCTGGCCGCCGCCCTACAAGTCCCGATCGAGCGGGCGATGCTCGAAGAGGAAAACGCCCGATCCGAAAATCCATCCGTACTACTCGAAGCTCTTCAGAGTTCGGATGAGAAGATTCGACGGCTTGCCGTGCGGGCGATCGGTAGACTGGAGCGCGAAGCGCTAGGGGATTCCGTTCGATCGTTGCTGGCATCTCCGGATCCGGGCGTCCGCATGGAGGCAGTTAACGCATTGGGGCAGATCAACGCTCCCATTGATTTTCGCGCTTTGCTCAAGGACGAGAACGATGGCGGGGTTCGCGGCGTCATTTTCGAAACGATTGGAAGAATGCGCTCACTTTTACCGGATGTTGAGGAAACGCTCGTTCAAGGATTGAGTGATCCTATTCTAGATGCCCGTACAGGAGCTGCAAAAGGACTCGAAGCGCTGTTCCGAATTCAAGCAGGGACGATCAAGCCTTCCGGGCTGACGATAGCCGCTCTCAATCAAGCTTTCCGCGAGAATACCTCGCCGCGCCTTCGAGAGCTCGTCATGCTTGCACTGACTCAGGCAGCAGCAACGGTCGAGGCTTCTACGTTGCGCGCCGCCCTGGACGATCCCGAGCCGCAAGTTCGCAGGCTCGCAGTTCTCGCATCGAAGCAATGGAAGGATGATGCATCACCGATCGTTCGATACGAGGCGCTCAGGGTCGCCGGCGATTGCAACCGCTATATCGCCGGGTTGCGGGACGCAAGTGAGCATGTGGCCCTACTTGCAATTGATCTACTCGCGAATGGCTGTCCCGCCGCGGTGCTGGAACAGATTGTGGACAGAGACAAAAGTTGGCGCCGGCAGGGACGCGCTTTGGTGTCGCTGGCGAAACTGAATCCCGCCTCCGCGCAAAAGCGCCTGGCCAAAGCGGCCGAAAGCGACATTTGGCAAGCCAGAGCATATGCGGCATCGGCTGCGAAGATTCTCAAGGATACTCGCATGTTGCAGCGCTTGATGGACGATAAGAATCCGAACGTCGTAGCAGCTGCCATTACCTCGCCTCGCGACGCACTCCGGGCGCTGAATGGAACGGATTACGGCTTGATTCACACCGCGGCGGAGAGGCTCAAAGGATGGGAACAGGGACGGCTTGCCATGCCTGTTCTTCTGTCCACGCTAATCCGCGTCAGCGGTGAAAAGAAAGCGACGTCACGCGATATCCGCGTGGAGCTTCTGGAGAGACTGCGTGAATTCGGAGACATTCGCGTTCTAGGCGATCTGAGACCGTTGACCACGGACTTCGATCCAGTTGTTGCGAAACTTGCCGCTGACATTATTTCGGAAAAGAGCGGCTCTCCAACGCCTGCTCGTCCCACGGTTGAGAAAATCAAACCAATTCCTTCCCATGACTACATTCGCCGGCTTAAGAACGCCTCAGCCACTATTAAGATGAAGGAAGCTGGTCCGTTTACGCTCGCATTGCTCACGGGCGACGCACCCGTAACTGTCGGCACGTTTGCGGAGTTGGCAGAGAAGGGTTACTACAACGGGCTGACGATGCATCGCATTGCTCCGAACTTTGTTGTTCAAGGAGGCAGTCCGGGCGCGAACGAATATACAGCCGCGAGCGACTACATTCGGGATGAATTAGGGTTACTATCTCATCTCCGTGGGACGCTTGGAATTTCGACTCGCGGCCGCGATACGGGCGATGCTCAGATCTTCATTAACCTCGTCGATAACTTCCGACTCGACCATAATTACACGGTTTTCGCGAGGATCACCGAAGGCATGGAGAACGTCGACAAAATTCAGGAAGGAGATGTGATCGAATCCATTGAAATCCGTAGATCAGTTCAACCTCAGTAAACACGAGCTTCAAGTCTTTCGGAAGCTCAACACACCCGAGAAGATACAACAGTATTTAGATGCTCTGCCGTACAACAAAGAGCGTGATGGAGAGACATGCCGTTCGCCGCGCCGCGTTATTTGCGACCAGACGGCTCACTGCTTTGAAGGCGCTTTGTTTGCCGCAGCCGCCCTGCGCCTCAATGGACACGAACCGCTGATATTCGACCTTGAGGCGGTGCGCGACGATGATCATGTGGTGGCTATTTTTCGCAGAAAGGGCCACTGGGGGTCGATCGGGAAATCCAACTACTCCGGATTGCGGTTCCGTACACCCGTTTATCGAACGTTGCGCGAACTTGCCCTCTCGTACTTCGAGCATTACTACAACCTGAAGGGTGAGAAGACTTTGCGTGCCTACTCCAGACCAATTAATTTGTCGCGATTCGACCGAATTGATTGGATCACCGCCACGCAAGATCTCTGGGTGATTCCAGAGTATCTGCTGCGCGTCAGTCACACGCCGATTATCCAGACCAACGGCAGAATGTACATGGATGAACGCCTGTTCCAGGCGGGGCTGGTGGGCAGAGCGGAGTAGCGGAGGCTATAAGGGAACGCGTTTCAACCGCTGGAGGAATACACGAACCCGAAGAGAGGGGCGACAGTTGCATATATCCGCCGCCCATTGGGGGATTTTTTGGTAAAACCACGCTGGGACGTGGTCATTCGCGACAAAATGCGCCCGGTTATCGCTTTGCCCCGGCGCAAACACATTTAGCGCTATCGCATTCTCGTTAGGCGGAGCCGCATTTTCGTCAGGCCGAATGGCATTCTTGTTACGCCGCACGGCATTCTCGATTTGCGGGAGGCTATTCTCGTTTGACGCTGGTATGAATCGTTTAAGACAACTTCCATTTGCATTGAGGGCCTTGGTTTATCGTCGGTAGCCATCAACCAGTTTTCATTTTCTACTCCCATTTTTCGGGGGAGTCGTAAGCTACATTTTCCCCATGGATTTAACGAGATCGGGCCGGTTTAAGAGCAAAACTCGATTGCGCCGAACGAAAATGGCTTGCGGCGAAGACGAAATGCAGCGTTGCGAAGTGAGATTGCGCGGCGGCAAACGAGAATGGCCTGCGGCAAAGCGAGAATCGAGCGGCGCGAACGCAGGTTGCAGTGCGGCAAACCCAAACTACGATGGCGCCATGCCTTGTTTGCAGCGAAATGAGAGATTGCTATTCGTTTCCGGTGGTTCCTTTCCTTTCTTCATAACTCGGAAATCCCGGCAGAGACTTTGCCTTCATTACCCCGCGCAGTATGGCTTCCGACATGGCTTCCGCAGCCAGCGCACCGACGATGCTGACGTCTGCTTGTGCGCTTGAAGCGCAGGTGGATACTGCGAAAATAATGTCGCCGTCGAACATCGTATGCACTGGATTGATTGCGCGCGCCATTCCGTCGTGGGCCATCTGCGCAATCTTCTTCATCTGAGCCTTTTCGAATCGAGCGTTGGTCGCGACTACGCCGATTGTCGTGTTTGAGAGGTTCGAGCTTCGCATTTCTGTAATATCGAGGAAAGTTCGACTATCGGACGACAACGCTCCTGCAACGATTCTGCCTGTGCGTGGATCGATGACGTTTCCCATGCAATTGACAGCGACAATCGCTCCAATAACGAGGCCTGTAGACAACTTGATGCTGGATGTTCCAATGCCGCCTTTCATGGGTGTTCCGCCCATCGCTTTTCCAACCGTGGCGCCCGCGCCAGCCCCAACGCTGCCTTCCTCGACAGTTCCGGGTTGCGCCGCCTGGCAGGCTTGATAGCCTGATTCGGCATTGGGTCGAATACTGGAATCACCGATCGCAAGATCGTAAAGGATGGCTGCGGGTACGATGGGAACGACTCCGTTTCCGATAGGAAACCCGATCCTTCGTTCTTCGAGCCATCGAACCACGCCGCTTGCGGCATCCAGTCCGAATGCGCTCCCGCCCGCCAGCAGGATGGCATGCGCTTTTTGGACCAGGTTGATAGGATCAAGCAGATCGGTTTCTCTGGTCCCGGGCGCGGCTCCGCGGACATCGACGCTGGCGACCGCGCCGTTTTCGCACAAAATGACGGTGCATCCCGTCGGCCGGCGTGTATCGGTGAAGTGCCCGACTTTTAAGCCATCCACATCGGTAATCCAGCCCATTTGTTGCAGCCTCACTTGGCGGCCGTGAAAATCAGGATATGTTGCCAGGGGAGGAACTCGAGAACTTCTTGAAAACGGAACCCCATCTGCTCCAGTTCGTCGCGCACTTCCTTCACGCTCATTTTGTGCAATGGTTGGATTGGAACATTCGGATCTTCCTTTCGGAACTCCACAAGCACCACGCGCCCGCCGGGTGCAAGCGATCTCTTGATGTTGGTCATCATTGTCACCGGATCCGAAAACTCGTGGTACACATCCACCATCAAGACGAGATCCACTTTTCCGGTAGGAAGTTTGGGATCGGTAGGCGTGCCTAGAACGATGTCCACATTGCGCAGTCTCTGCCTCTCGATGTTTTCCTTGAGCATGGCAACCATTTCCTGCTGAATGTCTTCCGCAATGACTTTTCCAGTGGGGCCTACAAGCTTCGAGAGTCTCCATGCGTGATATCCAACACCCGCACCGACGTCGGCTACAACCGATCCCGGCTTGATATTGAGCGCCGCCAACATGCGGTCGGGCTCCTCTTCTTGAATACGTTCGGGGCGAATGAGCCAGTCTGCCCCGGCCGCTCCCATAACAGGCGCGGGCTGCCTTCGCACCTGAGGTTTCTGTGCGGGACTCGCGATGCAGACGGCCAGGATCAAAAGTAGAAGTCGTAAGTGCATGAACGCCGAATGGATCGGGCGCGGGCTAAGCCCTGCAGGTGCGGGCGAAGTCCGCAATGCTAAACTTGCCGGAGTGAAATCGTTAGTTCAGGAGAACGTGCCCCTTGCACCGTTTACAACACTGGGAATCGGTGGTCCAGCCCGCTATTTTATCCAGGCCCATTCGGAAAATACAGTTGTAGACGCAGTTCACCAGGCAAAGGAACGGGAACTCCCGTTTTTCGTCCTTGGACGCGGCTCGAATCTTCTTGTGTCAGACGTTGGGTTTCCGGGCGTCGTCATCCGGATCGGTTTAACCGGAGTGGAGCGCGAGCCGCAGGGGCAGAGGACGATTGTGCGCGCGCAGGCAGGTGAGGAGTGGGATCGCCTCGTTGCATCGTGTGTTAAGGAAGGCCTTGCGGGTATCGAATGCCTCAGTGGGATTCCGGGGTCCGTCGGAGGTACGCCCGTTCAAAACGTCGGAGCTTATGGACAGGAAGTGTCCGACGCGATTACGGCGGTCCGCGCATACGACAGTTTCCGGGACGCCGTCGCGGAGTTGTCGGCCGCCGAATGCGGCTTCAGTTATCGTTCCAGTATTTTCAACACGATCGCCAGAGATCGCTACATCGTATTCAGCGTCACATACTCCCTTTTAAATGGAGGTCCGGCTGCCGTCCGTTATGGGGATGTGCTAAGAGCCTTCGAAAATACGACGGGACAGCCGAGCCTTGCGGATGTTCGAGAGGCCGTGCGGCGAATTCGTGCGAGCAAAGCGATGCTTCTAGTAGAAGGGGACCCAGATTGCCGCAGCGCAGGATCTTTCTTCAAGAATCCTATTGTTTCCGAGAGAAAATTTCGGGAACTCCAGGCTATGATCCCAACCGAACACGTTCCCGGCCGTCCTGTCCCGCCGCGGGCCGTGAAGACGCCTGCCGCCTGGCTTATCGAACGCGCGGGCTTTTCCAAGGGATTTTCAGTCGGCCGGGCAGGTCTTTCCTCAAGACATACCCTTGCTATTGTAAATAAAGGTGGGGCTACGGCGGTGGAAGTATTGAACCTGGCGCGAAGGATTCGAGATGGCGTTGAGAATCGTTTCGGCATCAGACTGGTTCCCGAACCGGTGTTCCTTGGCTTCGACGACTCGACTGTATCCGAGTTCTTTAGCCCATGATGATGCGGATCGTCGCGGCCGGCCACCAGTCTGTTACAATAAAGAGTTGAAGTTAAGCAAAGACGAGGGACTGAGAGAGCATGGCATTCTGGAATAAAGACGCCAAAGACGGCGGGGTCAGCGAGGAGCAGGTTCTGAATGCACTCAAGAGAGTGCAAGATCCGGACCTCCGGAAAGATATCGTATCACTAGGTTTCATTCGCAATCTCAAGATCGACAACGGCGTGGTTGCCTTCGATCTTAATCTGACGACGCCTGCCTGTCCGGTGAAGGACCAAATGCGCGACGAGGCTGTAGCTCTCGTCAAGGCGTTGCCCGGGGTCCAAAATGTTGAGATCAAAATGACCAGCGAGGTGCGTCAGATGCCGCAGCTGGACAAGACCGCCTTGAGCGGTGTTCGCAACATTGTTGCGGTCGGCAGCGGCAAAGGAGGAGTTGGCAAGTCCACTGTGGCGGTGAACCTTGCTGTTTCTTTAGCGCGCGCCGGAGCTCGAGTCGGATTGCTTGACGGCGATATTTACGGACCGACGACGCCGATCATGCTGGGCATCGATGCTCCGCCCAAATCTATAGGCAATCGAATGATGCCCCAAGAGTCCTGCGGCATCAAATTCATGTCCATGGGGTTGCTGGTGAAGTCCGAGCAGCCTTTGATCTGGCGTGGGCCCATGGCTCACAAAGCGCTTCAGCAATGCCTCTTCGACGTGGATTGGAGCGAACTCGATTACCTGCTTGTCGATTTGCCTCCGGGCACTGGCGATGTGCACTTGACCCTGGCTCAAGCGGTTCCGCTAACGGGAGCTGTCATCGTATCCACTCCTCAGGACGTTGGATTGCGCATCTCCATGAAGACTCTTCGCATGTTTCAGCAGACGCGAGTGCCGATTCTTGGAATCGTCGAGAACATGAGTTACTACATTTGCCCTCACTGCAATTCGAAGGATTACATCTTCGGGCAGGGCGGCGGGGCGCGGGCCGCAGAGCAATTGGGAATTCCGTTCCTTGGTGAAATTCCGCTGGATATTGCTATCCGGACGCAATCGGATATTGGATTCCCGATTGTTTCGGCGAAGCCTGACGAGCCAAGCGCGCAGGCGCTGCGAGACATTTCGGAAAAAGTGGCGGCTCAGATCAGCATTCGCAACTACGAGGCGCCTGTTCTCGAGGTGGAGTAATGTCGAGGCCCACCGGCATACAAACTACAACTCCAACCAAGATCAAGAAGATCAGTCCTGGGGAACTCATGATCGTCTGGGGTGACGGCCATGAGTCGCACTTTGCGTCGCCGTCCCTTCGTGGAATGTGTCCATGCGCATCGTGTAAGGATGAAATGACCGGTATCCGCATTGTGCTTCCTATGCACATTCCTGACGATATCGAGTTCAAGAAGATCAACCTCGTTGGACAGTACGCGCTGCAATTCGACTGGAGCGACGGGCATCACACCGGAATCTTCAGTTTCGAATATCTTCGCGAGCTGTGCCCGTGCGAGGCTTGCCGCATTGCAGGACCCCCCGATTGAGATTCATCATCGGCATCTCGGGCGCTACGGGCGTAATCTACGGCATCCGTCTCCTCGAAGTTCTGCGAGACGTCAAGGACGTCGAGACTCACTTGATCGTCTCTGAAATGGGAAAAGTCACAATCTCCATGGAAACCGACTACACCGTGGATGCTGTGGAAAAGATGGCGACGCGCGCGTACAACATCAAGGACCTTGCTGCGTCCGTATCGAGCGGATCGTATAAGACGGATGGCATGATCGTAGCGCCCTGTTCCGTAAAGACTCTATCGGGCGTTGCGCGTTCGGCGAATGACAATCTGTTGCTGCGAGCTGCGGACGTCAGTTTGAAGGAGCGCCGGAAGCTTGTTTTATTGTTCCGCGAAACGCCTTTGCACACAGGACATTGCAAGTTGCTGCTGGAAGCCTCTCAGGCCGGAGCGATCGTCATGCCTCCCGTTCCTGCGTTCTACACCCGTCCTCAGTCGCTCGCCGAGATAGTAGATCACACTGTTGCGCGAGTTCTGGATCTGTGGGATCTGGACGTGCCAATGAAACGGTGGGAAAGGTAGCCTTACACCGCCGCTGGTTCTACCACGGCGGCCATGGAACCCAACGAACGGGGAAGACGCCAGTCAGGCCCGTAAGAATGGATGAGATCCCTTTTCCTTTCGGCCTTCTCGAGCTCGCAGGTCAGCAAAATCGTCGTGCCCTTGGTGTCGACCTCAACGGCGTGCGATAGGGCCGTTGTTTCAGACATTCCAAACACCTTGGCGAGCATCTCGATGACGTAGTCGTAGGTGTGATCGTCGTCGTTCAGCAGAATGACGTGGTATAGCGGTTGAAGCTGCTCGGTGGTGTCGTCTTCAATTTCCGGCAGAACGCTCGACGATCTGGATGTCATCACAAAAGTGTAGAACGGGAGCCCTAGGGGCGCGACAAAAACCTCGGGTTTTGGTATTTGCAATACACTGAAATTGCCGCGCCTTTGGGCCCTCGCGAGTCAAAGAATCGCTTCACCTCTATGCAGCCCGCCGGTATTCATCACGCTCGATTTCGGTGTCAATTCGGCTGAGCACCACCTCGCGAGCGACAGTAAGTCTGGCCAACGCATAGGCTCCGCACGCGAGCAGCACGTCACGAACGGCGATGTCGTAGTATCGACCCGTCGACACCAGATTTGCCGCAATGGCCAACAGCCAGAGCATGACTACATAACCAAAGACCCGGGATGCGCCGGACAGAACGGCGGCGCCCACGATAATTTCGACGACGCCCACACCCTGCATGAAAGTTGTTGGGCTCAGTTGTGTCATCTCCAGAATCCGTGGGTTCAGGTATTGCTCCCAATTGACTAGTATGTTGGTGAATTTATCGATTCCGGCGAGCAGCGGCCCAAGGCCCAACGCCATACGCAGCGCCCAATATCCAGCATTCAGATGACTGGAAAACATAAGATCCTCCATATGAGATCCTTGGAGCACACAAGTGGAAGCCGAACCAACTGTGCGTAAAAATGTCCTGTAACGAGGGGAAATTCCCCACAGGGAGCACAACCTATTTGCTAGATTCGGCTCATCTAATCGTGCTCACCTATACACGAAGCACGGAGCCTTCCGTGAGGTCCCAAATGGGATACTGGCGATTTCCACCACCCAAGAAATTGCTCAATGTCCCTTTTAGGGCGTCCACTGTTAGAATGAGTTTTTCCCTGAATATCGGAGGATCCGAGCTATGAAGAGAAGTTTCTCTTTGTTTCTGGTCGTCCTGGCGTTGACCTTCCTCGCCGGTTGCAGCGGCCAGTCTCCAGACAGCGGGTCGGAAACACCGGCGCCCGCAGCCAGCAACAGCAACGCATCGCTGAACAAGAACGATTACCCGGTTTTTCCGGACGCCGATGCCGGGGCCGATCCCGCCGTACCTGCCGAGCAGGGGGGGAAGGGATTCACTGGTGAAGGCTGGGAGACCAATACGGACTTTGATTTTGTTGGAGATCCCAGAGCGGTGAAAGGTGGGGCGTTGCGCGACCATCTTATCGATTTTCCAGGCACGCTTCGGGTCGAGGGGCCGGAATCGAATTCACAATTCAATTACGGCATCACCGCGCTGGTCTATGAAGGTCTGGTTGGTTTGCACACCACGACGATGCAATTCATCCCATCGCTGGCGACGCACTGGCAAGTCTCGCCGGATAAGATGACCTATCGCTTTCGAATCAATCCCAATGCGCGGTTTTCTGATGGAACACCCGTGACGGCCGATGACGTCGTCGCCACGTACGATTTCATGATGGATAAGACGCTGCAGGCTCCGTCGAATCTACTGACGTATGGAAAACTGGAACGGCCGGTCGTTGAAAGCAAATACATTGTCCGAGTGAAGGCGAAGGATTTGAACTGGCGGAACTTCCTCTACTTTGCCGGCATGTCCATTCTACCGGGCCACATCCTCAAAACGATCAACGGCGACAAATACCTAAAGGAATACAACTTCAAAGTCTTGCCGGGCTCAGGTCCTTATACCATTCGTGAAGAAGACATACAGAAAGGCAAGTCCATCACCGTCCGGCGCCGAACAGACTATTGGGCGGCAAAGGCTCGATCGAATGTTGGGGTCGGAAACTTTGATGAGCTGCGCTTCACTGTTGTCCGCGACGAGAACCTCGCCTTTGAAATGTTCAAGAAGGGCGATCTGGATTACTACCTGGTTGGCAGGGCCAAGCAGTGGGTTGAAGAGACGAATTTCGACAACATTCAGCGAGGCCTCGTTCAAAAACGTAAGATCTATAACAGCGAGCCACAAGGTTTTCAGGGCTTCGCGATGAATAGCCGCCGGGCGCCATTTGACGATATTCGCGTCCGGAAGGCGTTTACGTTCTTGGCGAACCGGCAGCAGATGATCGAAAAGCTGGCGTTCAACGAGTATCTGCCCCTTTCGTCTTACTATCCGGGCGGCGAATATGAGAATCCCAACAACCCGAAGAACCCTTACGATCCTCAGCAAGCTATAAAGCTCCTTGCGGATGCTGGATGGAAAGACCGAGATGCGCAGGGACGCCTGATCAAAGGTGGAAAACCGCTTGAAGTCGAGATCATCTACACCACCAAAACGTTTGAGCCATACTTGACGGTCTATCAGGAAGATCTGCGAAAGGTCGGCATCAACTTGAATCTGCGTCTGGTCACCCCGGAGACCCAGTTTCAAATCGTCAACGAACGCCGTTTTCAGATGGCCATGATGGGATGGGGTGCGCTTTTGTTTCCGAATCCGGAGACCTCATTCCACTCGTCCCTGGCCGACGTCGAAAACACGAACAACATCACGGGCTTTAAGAACGCCAGAGTGGACGAAATCTGTAAGAAATATGACACGATGTTTGACGTCGGCGAGCGAGTGCAGGCTATTCGTGAGATCGATGGTCTCATTGCGAATGACTATCAGTACGTTCTGCTCTGGTATGGTCCGTTTTCGCGAGTTCTTTACTGGAATAAGTTTGGCATGCCGGAGGGATATTTATCGCGAACCGGCGATTATTTTGGCGCGGGTAGCGGCCCGGGAATTCCTCAGCTCTGGTGGGGCGATGGCGCAAGGCAGGCTAAACTTGAACAAGCTCTTCGAGACCCGTCTGTGAAACTCGAGGTGGGGCAGGTGGAAAGCCGCTATTGGCTCGATTTCGCAAGAAACAAGGAGGCGAGCGCGTCTCAGCCGAAATCCGAATGAACCTTCATCGCACCCATGTTGCGGTTCTGATGGCGCTGCTGCTCGTACTTCAGGCGGGCTGCAGTTCATCGCCGTCGAATCCTGGCTCGTCTGCAGACGCAGGGGCCTCCACACCCGGCGGTCCAGTTTCAGCAAACAAGGAGGACTATCCCGTTTTCCCTGTTCCCGATGCAGGCGCCGATCCAGGCGTTCCGGCGGAGCAGGGAGGCAAAGGCTTCATGGGTGAGGGCTGGGAGACGAATACGTCGTTCGACCTGATCGGCGATCCCCGCGCGGTCAAGGGCGGTTTGCTCCGAACCTCAATGAGTGACTTTCCTGGAACGCTGCGTATGGCGGGACCGGAATGGAATACATCGATCAATTATGCGATCGCCAGTCTTGTCTATGAGCCGCTGCTGACGCTGCATCCGACGACTCTGGAGTACATGCCCATGCTGGCGACGCATTGGCAGATCCTGCCCGATAAGTTGACTTACCGCTTCCGGATTGATCCCAATGCGCGGTTTTCCGACGGAGAACCAGTGACGTCCGAGGACGTCATTGCTTCGTGGAAGTTTTATACGGACAAGGGACTGCAGGATCTCTTTTTGTACACCCAGTACAACAAACTTGAAGCGCCCGTCGCCGAAAGCAAGTACATCGTTCGTATGAAGGCGAAGGCGTTGGGTTGGCGCAACTTCGAGATCGCTTCTACAATGCGCATCTTTCCGGCGCATGTGCTGAAGAGCATCGATGGCGCGGCGTATTTGCGCGACTACAACTTCAAACTGCTTCCGGGTACGGGCCCGTACATTGTGAATGAGTCCGATATCGTTAAAGGGAAGTCGATCGCCATTCAGCGCCGGAAAGACTACTGGGCTGAAAAATATCGGATGAATGTCGGCCAATACAACTTCGATGAAATCAGGACGATCGTTGTGCGCGATCCCAATCTGATCTTTGAAATGTTCAAACGCGGCGACCTGGACTACTACTACGTCAACCGCTCGAAAGTCTGGGTCGAAGAACTGAACTACGATGACTTCCAGCGAGGGTTGCTGGTTAAGAAGAAGGTTTTCAACAATTATCCCGCCTCGGTTCAGTTCATGTCTTTCAATACACGCCGGAAACCATGGGACGACGTGCGTGTGCGCAAGGCGTTCGCGCTGTTGTTCAACAGGCAATTGCTCATCGAAAAACTTTTTTACAACGAGTACTTCCCGACGAACTCGTTTTTCCCCGGAACGATTTACGAAAGTCCTGCCGCTCCGAAGAATCTTTATAACCCGCAAGAGGCGTTGAAGCTGCTGGCGGAGGCGGGTTGGAAGGACCGGGACGCACAAGGAAGATTGACCAGGAACGGCCAGCCGTTGCAGGTCGAGCTTCTCTATAACGACAAGGGATCCGAAGCGTGGCTGACCGTCTTTCAAGAAGATTTGCGCAAGGTTGGCATTGGCCTCAACCTGCGGCTCGTCACCGGAGAAACGCGCTTCAAGATGCAAATGCAACGTCAATTCGAACTCGTGGCAGGAGCTTGGGGAGCCGGATCCGTCTTCCCGGATCCACGACCTGAGTATCACTCGTCGACCGCGGACGTCGAGAACACCAACAATATTTCCGGGTTCAAGAACAAGAGAATCGACGAAATTTGCGAGGAATACGACATCACTTTCGACGCCAACCGCCGCACTGAACTCCTGCGCGAACTGGACGGAATTCTGACGAATGAGCAACATTATCTGCTGGAATGGTATCCCCCGGCCGCTCGTATTGCGTACTGGAACAAATTCGGAATGCCTCAAGGTACGTTCGCGCGCGTAGGTGACTTCGTGGGATCGCTCGGTCCCGGCATCCCTCAACTTTGGTGGATTGATCCGCAGAAGTCGCAGCAGTTCGCCGAAGCAATGAGGGACAAATCGAAGAGGCTCGACGTCCCGCCTGTTGAGGATCACTATTGGCAGGAATTCGCCAAAACCGAAACGACAGCCAAACCAAACAAGGAGTCCTCGAACTGATGGTTTTACGTGCCAATCGCGTACTTGTGATCCTTTTATTCCTTATTTTGGCGGCTGGCTGCAGCAGTTCCGGCGGCGACGAGGAAGCCGGTTCCAGTTCGACGCCTGCGAACACCGTTAACGTGTCGCTGAACAAGGATGATTATCCCGTCTTCCCGGATCCTGACGCCGGCGCGGATCCATCCGTTCCGGCCGAGCAGGGAGGGAAGGGTTTTAAGGGAGAAGGCTGGGAAACGAACACGGAGTTCGACTTGATTGGAGATCCGCGCGCCGTCAAAGGTGGAACGATGCGCGATTTCATTCTGAGCTTCCCGGGTACACTGCGAATGGCGGGGCCGGAGTGGAACACCGTTGTGAACTACATGATCTCGAATTTGGTGTATGAACAGTTGCTCACCTTGCATCCGACCTCGCTTCAATACATTCCTGTGATTGCAACGCACTGGAAGATCGATCCTGACAAGAAAACGTTTCGTTTCCGAATCGATCCGAATGCCCGCTTCTCTGACGGCGCGCCGGTAACGGCCGAAGATGTTGTCGCATCCTGGAAATTTCACACGGATAAAGGCATTCAGGATCTTTATTTCAACGGCCAGTACAACAAGCTCGAAATGCCGGTGGCCGAGAGCAAATACATCGTCCGAATGAAGGCCAAGGAACTCGCGTGGCGCAACTTCGAGGTTGCGGCGACGATGCGCGTCTTCCCGGCCAACGTGTTGAAGCAGTTTGACGGCAAAAAGTACCTTGAAGACTACAACTTCAAACTGATGCCCGGCACAGGGCCGTACACTGTCAGCGAATCGGATATCGACAAGGGAAAATCCATCACCCTTCGCCGCCGCAAGGACTACTGGGCCGCGAACCGCCGCGCGAATGTGGGGCAATTCAACTTCGATGAGTACAGGTACGTCGTCGTTCGCGACGACAATCTTGCTTTTGAGATGTTCAAGAAAGGCGAACTGGACTACTTCTACATCAATCGCCCAAAGGTCTGGGCTGATGAATTGAATTATGACGCAGTTCAGCGGGGCCTCATCGCGAAGAGAGCCATTTACAACAACACCCCTGCGGATCTCGCCTACATTGCTTTCAACACGCGACGGAAACCATGGGACGACGTGCGAATACGAAAAGCCTTGGCGCTGCTCTTCAATCGTGAGCAGTTGATCGAAAAGCTTTTTTACAATCAGTACACACCGACGAACTCGTTCTACCCCGCGAGTATTTACGAGAATCCCAATAATCCGAAGAATCTTTACAATCCGCAGGAAGCCCTGAAGCTGCTGGCGGAAGCGGGCTGGAAGGATCACAATGCCCAGGGCCAGTTGACTAAAAACGGCCAGCCGCTGCAGGCCGAGTTGCTCTATAGCGCCAAGGTTTACGAGCCCTGGCTGACCGTATATCAGGAAGATCTCCGAAAGGCCGGAATCACGTTGAACCTGCGTTTTATTAATCCTGAAACGCGTTTCAAGATGCTGATGCAGCGTCAATTCGAAGTCAGTCCGGGTGCGTGGGGCGCTGGCAGCGTCTTTCCGGAGCCTCGTCCCGAGTATCATTCCGAGATGGCGAATGTCGAAAACACGAACAACATCTCCGGTTTTAACGACAAGCGCATTGACGAGCTTTGCGAAAAGTATGAAGTCACATTCGATCCGAATGATCGGGTGAATATCCTCAAGGAACTCGATGGAGTCCTCGCGGCGCAGTATCAGTACATACTGAGGTGGTATGACGCCGCTCAGCGCATAGCGTACTGGAACAAATTCGGTATGCCGGAAGGTTCCTTTTCCCGTGTAGGCGATTATTCGGGCTCACTGGCGCCGGGGATCGCTCAGCTATGGTGGATTGATCCTGCGAAGTCGGACAAGTTGCGGCAAGCGCTGGGGAGCAACTCCGCGAAACTGGAAGTTCCTGAAGTGGAAGACCATTACTGGCAGGGGAAGTACGGTCAGGCTCAGAAAGAAATGGAAGCGCAGTCCAAGCTAAAATGACCGGTTATTTTATCCGCCGCTTTCTTCTGATTATCCCGACATTCCTTGGCATCACACTCGCTGTATTTGTCGTGATGCACTTTGTTCCGGGCGGTCCCGTCGAGCGTCAAATCATGCGCTACAAGATGGGTGCGATGGGGGAAGGGGGGGCGGGCGCCGGGCGCGCTGCCGACATTCCTCAAGAAGCTATAGAGGAAATGAAGCGGTACTACGGGTTTGACAAACCCGTCCACATTCGTTACGCGTTGTGGCTCTGGAATCTGCTTCATTTCGACCTCGGGCGTTCCTACGTATATCAGGATCCGGTTTGGGACGTCATCAAGTCGCGCTTTCCGGTCTCAATATTCCTAGGTCTCACGGGCTTTGTCCTCAGTTATCTCGTTTGCGTTCCACTCGGCGTGTGGAAGGCAGTCAAGCACGGCTCAAAATTTGATTTTTTCAGCAGCTTCATCGTGTTCCTGGGGTACTCCATCCCGGGATGGGCCCTGGGCACTGCGCTGCTTGTGCTGTTTGGCGGCGGCAGCTTTTGGAGCCTGTTTCCGTTAGGAGGTTTTCGCCCGGACAACTGGGACTATCTTGGGTTTTTCCAGAAGGTGTCTGCGCAGATCCATTACATGTTCCTGCCGGTTCTCTGTTACATGATCGCGGAGTTTGCCACGCTGACCATTCTGACTAAGAACTCACTGATGGAGAATCTTGGCCAGGATTACGTGCGTACGGCATTTGCGAAGGGTTTGGACGAACACCGCGTGATCTTTGTTCATGCCTTAAGGAATTCTCTAATACCGATTGCGACCGGCCTGGGTCACGTCATTAGTTTGATTCTGGCGGGATCGTTTCTGATCGAAAAGGTCTTTAATATCGACGGCATGGGTTATTTGGGCTATACGTCCATTTTGCAGCGTGATTATCCGGTCGCGCTCGGAATTCTGGTCATTTCCAGCCTGTTGTTGCTGGTCGGAAATATTTTGTCAGATATTGTTTACGTTGTGGTGGATCCAAGAATCCGGTTCAAATGAGGCAAGAAGTCTTACCACCCATTGAAGAGACAGTCGGCGCCGGCGCCCTTGCGCCTCCGTTGCCGCCGCAGCGTTCCGTTTCAATCTTTCGGAAACGCATCCGGAAGTTCAAAACACTGAAGCGCGGATATTACTCCTTTATCATCCTGCTGGTTGCATACGCGGTTTCATTTATCCTTCCTCTCCTTATCAACAACAAGGCTCTGATTGTTCACTACCAGGGGAACTATTACTTTCCAATGGTCCGTTACTATCCTGCATCGCAATTCGGTATGAACGCTATCGGAGAGCCGAATTACAGAGAACTGAAGGAGGAGCTGAAGTCGAGCCCCGGCGAATGGGTGGTGATGCCGCTCTATCCGTACAGCGCCACGGAATCTTTGCTCGATTTGCCAGGATCACCGCCCCATCGGCCTTCGAGTGAGCACATTTTCGGAACGGATGATCGCGCCAGAGACGTCTTCGCCCGCCTGGCCTACGGATTTAATGTTTCGCTGACCTTTGCATTGCTGGTGCTCGGGTTCAGCTATGTTGTCGGCATTTTCGTTGGGGCATTGCTTGGATATTTCGGGGGGAAGCTCGACATGCTTGGGCAGCGCGCCATTGAAATTTGGTCTTCGCTGCCGTTCCTCTACACGATCATCATCGTCAGTTCGATTGTGGTGCCGATTTATATTCCGGGCCGCAATCTAGTGGCGCAGCCGTCCTTCTGGCTGTTGATCGGCATTCTGGCAGTCTTCAACTGGATGGGAATCACCTATTACGTCCGGGGCGAGTTCTACAGAGAAAAAGCGAAGGATTATGTGGGGGCGGCGATCGCTATGGGGGTTTCCGAGCCTGCAATTATGTTCAAACACATTCTTCCGAATGCGCTCACGCCGGTCGTTTCGTTCGCGCCGTTCGGGATTGTGGCGAATATTGAAGCGCTCGTTGCACTCGACTTTCTGGGTTTCGGCCTTCCGGCGCCGACTCCAAGTTGGGGAGAACTCATTGGTCAAGGAACAGAGAATCTGACCGATTGGTGGCTGGTGTTCTTTCCCTTGGCCGCCGTTTTCGTCACGTTGCTTCTGATCGTCTTTATTGGCGAAGCCGTGCGCGAGGCCTTTGATCCCAAAGAGTACTCGAGGCTCCGGTGACCCCAACTCCCCTCCTGCAGGTTCGCGGCCTCAAAACCTATTTCAAGACCGAAGCGGGATTTGCAAAAGCCGTCGATGGCGTGGATTTCGATGTCCAGCCCGGTGAGGTGATCGGACTGGTTGGCGAGTCGGGTTCAGGCAAAAGCGTGACAGCTCTCAGCATTCTGCGGCTGATCCCGGATCCCCCAGGAAAGATTGTTGGCGGTTCGATTATTTACAAAGGCCGCGATCTTCTGAAACTTTCATGGGATGAAATTCGCGATGTTCGCGGAAATGAGATCAGCATGATCTTTCAGGAGCCAATGACGTCGCTGAATCCGGTTTTCACGATCGGGGCGCAGCTCATGGAAGTCGTGCTCGAGCACGAGGACGTTTCGAAAAAGGAAGCCTTTGACCGCTCCGTTGAGATGCTTCAACTCGTCGGCATTCCGGATCCAGCTTCGCGAATGAACGATTATCCTCATCAATACTCTGGTGGAATGCGGCAGCGCGTCATGATTGCAATGGCCCTCGCATGCAATCCATCTCTTTTGATTGCGGATGAGCCGACCACCGCCCTAGACGTCACCATTCAGGCCCAAATTCTTGAACTCATGCTGAAGATCAAAGATGAGCGAAAGGATGCTGCAATTCTCCTGATCACTCACAACCTGGCCGTCGTCGCCGAGACGTGTCATCGCGTGATGGTCATGTATGGAGGGAAGATTCAAGAGATCGCACCCGTTAAGGAGCTATTCAAAAATCCTCAGCATCCTTACACGCGAGGTTTACTGGCGTCGCTCCCGCGCGTTGAAGGAGACAAGCAACAGCGTCTACGCACCATCCCAGGCAACGTGCCCGGTATTCTAGACCTGCCCCCAGCCTGTAAGTTCGTTAATCGATGTCCGGAACGATTCGAGCCTTGCGACAAGGTTGAGCCGGAATTACTGGAGACCTCGCCTGGACACTGGGTGAGATGCCATTTAATGACCCATACGCCGAATACAGCGACTCGCAACCCTGGAACATGAGCGCTCTTCTGGAAGTCAAAGACCTCCGGGTTGCATTTCCTGTTGTGGGCGGAGTATTCGCTCGCAAGATCGCCGAAGTCCGGGCCGTCGATGGCGTCAGTTTCGAATTGAACCAAGGTGAAACGCTCGGCGTAGTTGGTGAGTCCGGATGCGGCAAGAGCACCGTTGGACGGTCCATCGTGAACATCCTTCATGCGATGAGTCCCGGAGTCCAGATCTCCGGAAAAATCGTGTATCACCATGCATCAGGCGCCGTAGACCTCGCGTCTCTGAGCCGACCTGCAATGAGGCCGTATCGCACCGATATTCAGATGATCTTTCAGGATCCGTATTCGTCTCTCAATCCACGAATGACAGTTCGTCAGATCGTGGAAGAGCCGCTGACGATTCATACCAAGCAGTCCCAAGCCGAACGAAAGGACCGGGTGAACTGGCTTCTGAGCAAGGTTGGTTTGTCTTCTGAGCAGGCGAATCGTTATCCGCATGAATTTTCCGGGGGCCAACGCCAGCGCATCGGGATTGCCCGGGCCCTGGCGACAAATCCGAAGATCGTTATTGCGGACGAACCTGTGAGCGCATTGGATGTGTCGATTCAGGCGCAGGTCGTGAATCTGATGCAGGATCTGCAGGACGAGTTTCACCTTTCCTATATTTTTATCGCACACGATCTTTCTGTTGTGCGGCATATTTCAGATCGAATTGCGGTGATGTATCTCGGACACATTGTCGAAATCGGAGATGCAGAACTCATTTACAGGTCTCCATTGCATCCTTATTCACGGGCCCTTCTGTCTGCAGTGCCGCGACCCGATCCTGATGTCGCGCAGGACCGGCGTATACGACTGGCCGGCGACATTCCGAATCCAATTCGCAAGCCGTCGGGATGCGCGTTTCGGACGCGATGTCCCATTGCGAAGTCTTCCTGCGCAGACAAGGTTCCGCCGTTGGAGTTCAAAGAAGGACGTTGGGTCGCCTGTCCGTGGGTGTAAGTGAAATAAAGCTATAGCGTTACCGTTCTTAGTTTTGCTAGATTTTTTGTTTGATTTGGCTTCATGCCTTCGAGGAGGAAGTCTAGATGGCCGATGGCAGCGGTCCTGGAAGAGTCACTACAAACGGACTGATACTGGCTGTTCTGATTCTGCTTCTGATCGTGGGCTCTTTGTGGCTCTTCATTGCCAAGCCGTTTTGGTTTCCGCCCTTGGCATCGGCCCACGGCGCCGACATCGATTTCATATTCAGTGCGGTGTTAGCGGTCAGCGGAATCGCGTTTGTTGTCGTTCAAGGAATGCTGGGTTATTTCGTAGCCCGGTATGGCGCCAACGGCGACGAGCGCGCGAGCTACTGGCACGACAATCCGAAAGCCGAAGCATTCTTGCTGCTCATAACAGCCGTTATTTTGACGGTTCTCGTATTCATGGGCCAGCGGGTTTGGGCCGCGATTTATTTCACGAGTCCACCGGCGGACGCCCTAACAGTCCAAGTCACCGGTGAACAATTCCAGTGGAATTTTCACTATCCTGGACCGGACGGCGCCTTTGGGCGCACCGATCCCACGCTTATATCATCCACGAATTTCATTGGTCTGGACCGCAACGATCCGCCGGGGAAAGACGATATTGTTGCGTTGAATCAAATGCATGTCCTGCTGAATCGAAGCGTCAAAGTGCGGCTGCGATCCAAAGATGTAATTCACAGCTTTTTTCTTCCCAATTTTCGGATGAAACAGGACGCGGTTCCCGGCATGGCCATTGAGGTCTGGTTCACACCAAACGTCGCCGGCGCCTATGAAGTAGCATGCGCAGAACTGTGCGGTCTAGGGCACTACCGAATGAAAGCGTTTCTTACCGTTGACGATTCTGAAGAGAAGTACAACGCCTGGCTGCTAGAACAGGCCGCAAACCAGTAACCCGCGGAAGGACTGTCAAATATGACCGTAAAGGCGACCGAACACGTTCATCATCCTGAACTCGGCTTCTGGCGGAAATACGTATTCTCGACGGACCATAAAGTCATCGGCATTCAGTACATGATCACCGCGATGGCGATGGCCATCATTGGCGGCATTTTGTCGATGTTGATGCGGTACCAACTGGCATGGCCTTCGCAAATCTCGCCGATGATGGAAAAGATATTTCCTGTGGCCTTCGCAGGGGGCGTCATGGCGCCGGAATTCTATATATCGCTCGTCACGATGCATGGGACCATCATGGTCTTCTTTCTTTTCACGGCGGTTCTGACGGGTGGTTTCGGGAATTTTCTGATCCCGCTTCAGATCGGCGCTAGAGACATGGCGTTTCCGTTTCTCAATGCCCTTTCCTATTGGGTGTTCCTGCTGTCGTGCATCGTTATTTTCGCCGCTTTGTTTGTAACCACTGGAGCGCCGATCGGGGGTTGGACAGCATACGCGCCGCTCAGCGCCCTGCCGGGAGGCGGTCCTGGCCAGGGCGATGGCATGACCCTGTGGATCACGTCCATCGCGCTATTTACGGCATCCGGGTTGATGGGCGGATTGAACTACATCACAACGATCCTGACGATGCGCACTAAGGGGCTTTCCATGATGCGTCTGCCCCTCACGCAGTGGTCGCTTTTGATCACGGCCATCCTCGGATTACTGGCTTTTCCAGTCCTGCTTGCCGCCGCCATTCTGCTGGTGTT
>CAZIPZ010000010.1:24098-37741 GCA_964541075.1 uncultured Solibacteraceae bacterium
CGAGCAGACGGCGGGCATCATCATGAACCAGGTTGCTGTGAACCATTCCGGGGGCCATCCCCTTTTGTGGCAGCATTTGTTCTGGTTTTTCGGCCATCCAGAGGTTTATATCGTCATTCTGCCGGCGATGGGCATGGCATCCGACATCCTTTCCACATTCTGCCGTAAACCGATATTCAGCTACCGCATGATGGTCTATTCGATGATCGCCATATCCGTTCTCAGTTTCGTCGTATGGGGCCACCATATGTTCGTCAGCGGAATGAGCCCGGTTCTGGGGTCCGTCTTTACGCTAACGACTTTGCTGATCGCGGTGCCGTCGGCGGTGAAGACCTTCAATTGGTTGGGCACAGTTTGGGGGGCGCGTATTCAGTTTACGTCCGCTGCGCTCTTCGCCATCGGATTTGTGTCGCTATTTGTGAGCGGCGGCCTCAGCGGCCTCTTCCTCGGAACCTCGGCGGCGGATATTCAGCTGCAAGATACATACTTTGTTGTAGCTCATTTTCATCTGGTGATGGCCATCGCGCCGCTGTTTGCCGCCTTTGCCGGCCTGTACTACTGGTTCCCCAAGATGTTCGGCCGTTTGATGAACGAGGGGCTGGGCAAACTTCATTTCTGGCTGACCTTTATTGGGGTCTACGCCGTATTTTTTCCGATGCATATCCTGGGCGTGGGAGGTCAGATGCGCCGGATTTACGATCCGTTGCAGTACACCTTTTTACAGCCTCAACAGCCGCTGAATGTCTTTATTACAATTGCCGCTTTCATTCTCGGCGCTGCGCAGCTGATCTTCCTGTTCAACTTCTTCGTCAGCATTTTTGCAGGCAAGCGAACAACGGATCGCAATCCGTGGCGTGCGACGACGCTCGAGTGGGAAACCCCATCGCCCACCGGCCACGGGAATTTCGAAGGCGAGCTGCCTGAAGTGCATCGTTGGCCTTTCGATTACGGCGCAGTTCCGGGCGCCAAAGACGATTTTGTTCCGCAAACGATTTCTGGGCGGAAGTAAGGGAGAGAATGCCAGTTATTAGTGAAGATCCTCCGAGACTCATTATCCCTCCGCCCATTCACCCAGACGGCGGTGGATGGTCCCGAGACGGCTCATCATTTCCTGTGTCCAAGGGACAGCTCGGACTGTGGCTGTTTCTGACGGGCATTCTGATGTTCTTTGGGGGATTATCCAGCGCCTATGTTGTTTTGCGCGGTGCACCGAGCTGGCAGAGCATCGCCATTCCCTCGCTTTTGTGGGCCAACACCATCATCCTGATTAGCAGCAGCATTACGCTCGAAGTCGCGCGCGTCTTTATTCGAAGAAACCGGATAGACCGGATGAAATTCTGGCTCACCGCGAGCGCGATGCTCGGTGGGGCGTTTATCGTGGGGCAGATCATCACATGGCTGCGGCTGCTGAGTGTCGGGGTGCACTTGCCCACAACGCTGCACAGCTCTTTTTTTTACATATTAACCGGCACACATGGTCTTCACTTGTTGGGAGGAATTGTTGCGCTCGGATGGGTCCTGCGAAAAGCGTTTGCGGGAAGTCTGACCGCATTCAACCATGAAGCGTTGAAATTGTGCGCGACCTATTGGCATTTCATGGATGGTCTTTGGGTCTACTTGTTCCTCCTCCTACTTTTGGCATAATCGAGATTACGGAGACTCGGAATGGATGCGAGCATAGCGGAACAGCAGCGAATACTGAATTCGGATTGGGGCGGCGGAAGATCTCCGTTTGGCACGTCATGGGCGAAGTTCATGATGTGGATTTTCATCGTCTCGGATGCACTTACCTTTGCCGGCTTTCTCATCGCTTACGGTTTCCTTCGGTCGATCAGCCCTGCATGGCCCAAGCAAACGGAAGTCTTCAGCATGCCCTTGATCACTTTCATGACTTTCGCCTTGATCTCCAGTAGCGCCGTGATGGCGATGGCTGTCGGCGCTGCGCGCGCCGGGAATCCAAAGCTGGCTTTTCGTTTTCTCACGATGACCATCGTTGGCGGAGCCATCTTCCTCGGCTGTCAGGCCTACGAGTGGTCCCATTTCATTCATGAAGGGGCGTCGCTTACGTCCAATCCGTGGGGAGTTCCACAGTTTTCGGCGTCGTTCTTTGTCATCACGGGCTTTCATGGTTTTCACGTGCTAAGCGGCGTAACGATTCTTGCCATTGTCGCCCTGCGCGCGGCGTTAGGGAAGTATTCTGCCGAGGGAGTGGAGAACGCAGGTCTTTACTGGCACTTTGTAGACGTGGTCTGGGTTTTCGTTTTCGCATTCTTTTATCTTCTGTAGGAGGCCTTGGATGGCTCACGATCATGGTCAAAACGTCGAATACAAGACGTATTTGATGACGTGGTTCTGGCTTCTGGTCATGACCCTGCTCGCCCTTGGAGTCGGTTACGTTTCTATGCCCGAAAGCATCAAGGGCCTTCTTCTGGTGGGAATCACTCTCGCGAAGATCTTGTTGATCGCCGCCGTCTTTATGCATCTGCGTTACGAGAGAATGAATCTCGTCATGATCACGCTAAGCCCGCTCATTTTGTCGATCATCCTTTATTTCTTCACTCATCCTGAGACGTATGGGTCGCCGACTCATATCTTGCTGGTGAGATGATGGCGCCCACTTTGGGGTCGATGGTGCAAGGTTCACGCTGGATTATTCCAGGATTGATTGTCGCCATTGTTTTCCTGTTCAGCCAGTCGGCGCTGGCTCAGTGCGCCATGTGTCGAACTGCGCTGGAATCGTCTGCGGAGGGAAGGGCGCTAGCGGAAGGTTTCCGCAAAGGAATCCTGTTGCTGATGGCAATGCCTTACATCATTGTTGGGACGATCTCTTACGGTGTATTCCGGGCGCATCGCAAAATGAAACGGGAGAAAACGGAATAGGAAAGTGGGACAGACCCAATCTCTGTGCTTAGAAATTGGGCTTTGTTCCCCCTAGTTCATGCTGGCAGAGGATCGAATCAGAACGCGATCGAGTCTCTCGATCGCGTCTTTATGGGTGAGTGAGTAAGGATACATTTCATCCTCATGCCTTGCTTCCCAGCCCTCTTCGGCCGGATCATCTGGCCGCTTGAAGGGAATCTCGTTCAGTTGAACAACCTGTGCGCTGACCGCCCGCGACCATTCTTCAATCTCCGCGCGCTGCTCCTCGAACTTGCGACGTTGTTCGTGATCCTGATCCGAGCCGGTACGCACGCATCCTTGATTCTCCATCATGGAGTCGATTGCTCGGTTGATCTCGTCAGGAGTCATGGTTCTATCCGGTGAAGTTAGTCCTGAGGACGGACTGATATAGCTGAGGAAGAGTCGACTGCGTGAATTCACCTTGCTGAAGTTGCTCATCGTTTCTGCATTCTCCTTTGAGATCAACCTTCAGATGAAAATGAAATCGGATAAGGATGGACGGTTGGCAAACCTTGAGAAATCGTTACCTCCTACTGCCATCCGAAAACAGGCGGCTATCGCATTAGCCAATTTGCATTTTCATCCGGAGCGCCTCCTTGAAGGGTTGGCGAGAGATCCAAGAAACTCTCGCAGGAAGCGTTCTGGGTTTTGCAACTCCTCTGCCATCGTCAAAATACTCGAATATGTATTGAAATCAATGACTTCTATTCACGGGTTGGCTGGGAGAACGTCAGCCTTTCCGACGCCTGTGTAGTGACTCGTGTGTCTGTCCAATCCTCAAGTGTCTGGTGCGTTATGCGCTTACGTTAGGGTTATCCAAATATCACAAAACGTAAGGAATGCCGACATTAAAGGACGAGAATGTGGAGTGCTCAATCAACCAATCTTCCGTTCAGATTCCTCATTTTGCGCGTCTCGATGGTTCTCGAATGGTACGACGCTCAGTTTTCCATTTCCCTCCAGGTTTGCATCTTTTACATTGGAAAGGCGATCAATTCCGTGTTCGCGAAGCATGCTCATCAGTTGCTCGTCTGTGATGAACTGTTTCCGCATGTTGTTCCTGATCGGCCTGCCGTTGTGGATGACCGGGATCGGATCGGGATAAGTGAAGCGTTCAACTCTCCTAAAGCGAAGAGTCAGCCAATCGAGGCAATAGTTCCAGAACACAATCGTGAGGATCAGCACTAGTCCGTCCAATACGGATCTGTATTCGCTGGACATTGCATTCTGCGACGCATCGGCAATCAAAACAACCATCAATAAATCAGCTATGCCTACCGTACCGGGTTCTCTCCGTAGCGCGCGCATTAGAATGAAGATCAGGAGGTAAACAATGGAACCGCGTACGAATAGCTCCAGAGGAGATACGGTGAAGACAAACAGGTTGTCCCATTCAACTGGCGGCACAAAATATGGAATGCACCTCGGATTCCATGCCGATTCGCCAAGGGCTGCGGGGCTGCACCTGCACTGTCCTTAGAAGGCATGAGAACCGCGATGGTCCTAACCTGACGTCGCTATCGTCCCTTCATTCCAGTGTCTGGCCAAGCGTCCGTTCGCGACCGGCGAAGCAGGTGGTCTTGTAAGGCGGGCGCTGCCCAGCGAGGCTGGTAAATATCCGTCTGAAATTGCCCATGCTTGCTATTCTTTCGATAGTGCGGTTATGAAGCCTGATTCCAATTTGGTTCAGATCGGATCGTTTGGACCATCGGCGCCGACCCAGCCGGTGTTCGAAACGGATCCGGTATGCAAAATGAAGGTCATGCCCGAAACGTCTTTGGGTCAATTCGATTACAAGGGACGAACGTACTATTTTTGCGCCCAGCGTTGTTTAGAGCGTTTCCGTGCGAACCCGGAAGAATTCTTGAGCGTTCCAAGGCAACCGCAGGCCGCGCCTGCTGATGTTTACACGTGTCCGATGGATCCGGACGTTCGGGTGGAGACTCCAGGATATTGCCCCAAGTGCGGAATGGCCCTCGAACCGGAGATGGCGGCTCCAGGCGAAGAGTTGAATTCCGAACTCTACACTTTCAGTCGGCGATTCTGGATCAGCGCCGTGTTGGTTGTTCCACTGCTGTTGCTTGGTATGTCCGGTGGGTTGCCGCAACTGCAACTCGTGCTCGCCACACCGGTTGTTCTGTGGGCCGGCTGGCCGCTTATCGAGCGCGCGTGGGCATCGATCCGGAATCGCAGCCTGAACATGTTTACGCTTATCGGGATCGGCACGATTGCAGCATACGGATACAGTGTGATTGCAACCCTTTTTGCCGACGTTCTTCCAGAAGGTTTTCGCGATGGCGGCGCTCCACCTGTGTACTTTGAAGCGGCGGCCGTCATCACGACGCTCGTCCTGTTGGGACAGGTGCTCGAACTAAGGGCGCGAAGCAGGACCAGCGACTCCATTAAAGCCCTCCTTGGCCTGGCTCCAAAAACGGCTCATCGAATCGATACGGACTCTTCAGAACACGACGTCCCGCTCGAACAGGTCCGCCCGGGCGATCAACTTCGCGTCCGTTCCGGCGAAAAGGTTCCCGTTGATGGCATCATAACCGAGGGACACAGTTCGGTGGATGAATCGATGATTTCGGGTGAGCCGATACCTGTTGAGAAGAGCGTTGGGGATAAAGTTGTCGGCGGCGCCATCAATGGAGCGGGCACATTCCTGTACCGTGCCGAACGCGTTGGACATGAAACGCTGCTCGCACAAATTGTTCAGCTCGTAAGCCAGGCGCAACGGAGTCGAGCACCGATTCAACGGCTCGCAGATGTGGTCTCCGCTTACTTTGTTCCTGCCGTCATCGTTGTAGCGCTGACCAGTTCGGTCGTGTGGTGGCTTGTTGGACCCCAGCCCGCATTGTCCTACGCACTTCTCAATGGCGTAGCGGTGTTGATCATTGCGTGCCCGTGCGCCCTGGGTTTGGCGACGCCAATGTCGATCATGGTTGGCGTTGGACGCGGTGCAACGGCCGGGGTCCTGATCAAGAACGCCGAGGCTCTCGAGGTCCTGGAGAAGGTGAACACACTTGTTGTCGACAAAACCGGGACCCTGACTGCCGGCAGACCAGTCGTCGCTGGGGTGATTGCGGTTTCGGACGCCAGTGAGCACGAGGTGTTGCGGCTCGCGGCGAGCGTGGAAAAAGGAAGCGAGCATCCCCTAGCGTCTGCGATCGTCAACGCTGCGGTTGAACAAAACCTGAGCCTCGGAAGGGTTGAAGACTTTCAGTCTTTAGCCGGTCGCGGCGTCATTGGAAAGATCGAAGGCCGTGAAGTAGCATTGGGCAATCTTGCGCTTCTCGCCGATCGGAACATCGATGCTGCACCATTGATGCGGCAAACCGAAGATCTTCGAACCAAAGGACAAACGGTGATGTTCCTGGCTGTAAACGGGCGTTTGTCTGGACTGATCGCTGCCGTGGACCCTCTAAAGAAATCCACTGCGGCGGCAATCACCGCTCTTCGCGAAGACGGACTGCGCATCATCATGCTTACGGGCGACAGTCACACGACGGCGCAGGCGATTGCTCGGGAGCTTGGGCTGGATGAAGTGAAATCGGAAGTTCTGCCGCACGAAAAAAGCGAAGTGGTGAAGTCTCTGCAGGAGGCGGGCGGCATCGTGGCGATGGCAGGCGACGGAGTCAACGACGCACCTGCTCTCGCTCAGGCGCATGTCGGCATCGCGATGGGCGCCGGCGCGGACGTCGCGATAGAGAGCGCCGGAATTACTCTAGTGAGAGGAGACCTGCAGGGGATTGTTCGGGCGCGGCGTCTCAGCCGCGCAACGATGCGCAACATCCGTCAGAATCTGTTTCTGGCATTCATCTACAACGGTATCGGTATTCCCGTCGCGGCAGGAGCGCTTTATCCGCTTTTCGGCGTCCTGCTCAGCCCCATGATTGCAAGCGCTGCGATGACGTTCAGTTCTGTTTCAGTGATCACGAATGCGCTTCGTCTGAGGAATACCGAACTTTGATCAATCCATGTGCGCCGCGGCATTCACCGCGCCATGCACAAGTACGATTTGCCACTCATTTCCGGTTTTCTTGTAGACAGTGGTATTGAATCCTGATCTCTTGGCTGCTCCGGATTCAATCGTATAAAGGAAGTACGCCCATCCCGCGTCAGTCGTCATGCCAACCTTGATGTTCGTTGCAGTCAACTTTCGCTCCTTGGAGCCCGCCAGTTGGTTGTTCAGGAAACGAAGCACTCTGTCTTTTCCCGCAATGGCGTGCCCGTCCTCATCCAGCCATGTCACATCCGGCGCCAAGTGCTTTTCGAAAAATATGCCACGTCCTTCCTGTTGTACGCATCGATTCCTGCCTGAACGACAGCGTTCAGGTCCTGCTGCGCAAATCC
This sequence comes from uncultured Solibacteraceae bacterium, assembly GCA_964541075.1. Lineage (GTDB taxonomy): Bacteria > Acidobacteriota > Terriglobia > 20CM-2-55-15 > 20CM-2-55-15 > CAZIPZ01. Next base: position 31,353 of record CAZIPZ010000010.1, read on the forward strand.
GTTCGACGATAGGGAAAGAAAAAGCGCCATGCCGGCGAGAATCATCTTCTTCATATGCACTCCTCGCTTTACGTTTGAGCAAGAAAGCCATTTTACCGACTGCTTGTTGGGACCAGGAAACGAGAGCATTCAGGGTTCGAGAGCCTGCATTAGGGCGAGCGTCCTCAAGAAGGACGTTCGAAGACATTCGGATCGAACTCACTGAAGAAGTCGGTATGCAATTGCCGCATTGCGGCGCTCGCATCCTTATCATCAACGATAAAGCTCAAATTGATGTTGGAGCCGCCATGCGAAATCATAAGGATATTGATGTCACGGATGCTTCCGAAAACTCGATGAGCAACCCCGGGTGTGTATTTCAAATTCGATCCCACGACGCAGATCAATGCCATATCCGACCGGACATTAACGTCTCCGAATGGACGTAGATCTTCGATAATCGCCGCCAACGATGATGTGCTGTCCAGGGTCAGGGAGACCGAAACCTCAGAAGTCGCAACCATATCGACAGGAGTGTGATGACGATCGAAGACCTCGAACAATGCACGGAGGAATCCATGAGCCATCAGCATGCGGGAGGATGTAATCGTAACCACCGTTATGCCGCGCTTGCATGCGATCGACTTGAGGAGATTTTTTGTTGGGCGCGCTTCATTGGTGATTCGGGTTCCAGTCCCTTTTGGATTTCTGGAATTGAGAATGTATACAGGAATGCTTTTTTCGACTGCCGGAAGAACAGTCATGGGATGCAGGACTTTGGCGCCGAAATAGGCTAGCTCTGACGCTTCAGCGAAGGAAATGTCCTTGACCTTCCACGCCTGCGGCACGATGCGCGGATCGGCCGTAAGCATGCCATCGACATCCGTCCAGATTTGAATTTCTTCGGCGTTCATGGCAGCACCTACAATTGCTGCAGAATAATCCGATCCGCCGCGTCCGAGCGTCGTCGTGACGCCGGTCGCGGTTGCACCAATGTAGCCCCCCATGACCACAACCCGTCCCGCTTCGAGGTGCTTTCTGGCATGTTCTTCAAGGCGTTCGGCTGTAGCCTCCTGGTTGGGTGCGGCTTTCCCGAAACGTGCGTCGGTGACCATGCATTGTCTTGCATCCACGTGAACGGCATCGCACCCAATCCGTTTGAGCCGTTCAACGACAATCAGTGACGAAAGCATTTCGCCGAATGAAGCCACTTGATCCTGGGTTCGGGCGGATAATTCGCCGATGACGCTCAGGCCCCGCAGAATCTCGCGCAATCGACCAAAGAGGTCAGAGGCGGATGGCAGCAGCTCAACGTGGCGCCGTTCCAGCGTGTTGACGATGGCGGTGGCGTTGTCGATCTCGCCCTTGGCGGCGAGAGAACCAGCTTCGAGCAGCCCATTGGTGGCTCCCGCCAGAGCGGAAACGACGACGAATGGCTTACGGGCGATGCGTTCTTTGACGATGAGGCAGGACCGGTCGATTGCGGCGCCGTCTTCAACGGACGTGCCGCCGAATTTCATAACAATCATGTTACGGAGAATAGCATGATGTGAACAGCTCGAATCGCGCAATCCCTACGGCAGATCAGTGGCTCCCATGAGGAACTGATCCATGCCTCGAGCCGCGTCACGTCCTTCGCGAATCGCCCATACCACGAGAGACTGACCGCGAGACATGTCGCCTGCGGCGAAAACGCCTGGAACACTTGTCATCTTCGAAGCATCTACGGACACGTTGCCCCGGCTGTCGAGAGCGACACCGAGTTGTGCCAGCATGCCCTCACGTTCGGGTCCCACAAATCCCATAGCGAGCAGCACAAGATCCACATCCATCGTGAATTCCGAGCCCTCAACTTCACGCATGCTTCTTTCCACAAATTCAACATGCACGCCATGCAGCTGCGCCACTTGGCCGTCATGGCCCGTGAAACTCTTCGTGAGGACGGCATACTCCCGTTCACCGCCCTCTTCGTGAGCCGAAGAGGTGCGGAAAATATTCGGCCAGTTCGGCCAGGGATTCTCTAGCACTCGCTCCCGCGGCGGTTTAGGCAGAAGCTCGAACTGAGCTACCGATTTGGCGCCTTGCCGGTGAACGGTCCCGAGGCAGTCGGCGCCTGTGTCGCCGCCGCCGATAATGACGACGTGCTTATTTTTCGCTGTAATGAATTCGGAATCGGGAATGATATCGCCCTCGCAGCGCTTGTTCTGGAGCGTGAGATATTCCATCGCGAAATGGATGCCTTTGAGCTCCCTTCCAGGTACGCGTAGATCGCGAGCAGCTGTCGCGCCGCCTGCGAGAAGAAGGGCGTCGTACTCACTCCTCAGTTCCTCGACGGAAACATTCACGCCGACATTTGCGTTCGTCCGGAAGGTGATGCCTTCTTCAGACATAATGTTCAGACGGCGATCCAGGGAGTTCTTTTCCATCTTGAATTCAGGTATACCGTACCTCAGCAGTCCGCCGATTCGGTCATCTCGTTCGAATACGGTCACCCAGTGGCCAGCCTGATTCAATTGGGCTGCGGCTGCAAGACCGGCGGGACCCGAGCCGACAATCGCGATGCGTTTGCCTGTGCGAACAGCGGGCGGGGACGGTTTGACCCAGCCTTCGCGGAAAGCTCGATCGATGATTGCGACCTCGACATTCTTGATCGTGACCGGATCCGCGTTCAGTCCAAGAACGCAGGCGCCTTCGCAGGGCGCTGGACAGATTCGTCCTGTGAATTCCGGGAAGTTATTTGTAGCGAGAAGGCGCTGAAGGGCCTCTTTCCAGCGGTCGCGGTACACCAGATCATTCCAGTCCGGAATGATGTTTCCCAAAGGACAGCCCTGGTGACAAAAAGGAATGCCGCAGTCCATACAGCGGGATGCCTGGGCTTTCAGCTTGTCATCCGGAAAATCTCTGTAGACTTCTTTCCAGTCGTGAATGCGCTCTGAAACGGGACGCCGCTCCGGAGTGATGCGTGCGATCTGAAGGAAACCTTTTGGATTACCCATGCCGCACCGCTGAAACCGTTGCGGATTGTACGACGCCTTCGTTGAGTGCGCGCCTGTAGTCAAGAGGCATGATCTTCACCAATTTTTCCCGATACGACTTCCATTCGCTCAGGATCTTCTTCGCGCGCGTGCTTCCTGTTAGTTCTGCGTGCCGATTGATCAAGCCTTTGACCGTCTGTTCTTCGGCTGCATCGATAACGCTTTCCAGATCGACCATCTCGAGATTGCAACGCTGCGCGAAATCTCCAATCTCGTCGATGACATACGCGATCCCACCGCTCATACCAGCGGCAAAGTTACGGCCTGTCGGACCTAGCACGACGACGCGCCCGCCCGTCATATACTCGCAGCCGTGATCCCCAACACCTTCGACAACTGTCTGCGCACCGCTGTTCCGGACGGCAAAGCGTTCGCCTGCAACGCCCCGAATGAAGGCCTCTCCGCTCGTTGCCCCGTAAAGCGCAACATTTCCGACAATGATGTTTTTTTCCGCGGCAAACGCGGAACCCGCAGGTGGATACACGATCAGGCGCCCTCCCGAAAGCCCTTTGCCGAAGTAATCATTAGCGTCGCCTTCGAGAGTCATGCTCAGCCCATTGGGAATGAACGCTCCGAAACTCTGACCGGCTGATCCCTTGAAATTGATGCGGATCGTATCCTCCGGCAAACCATCTCCGCCGTGCCTTCGTGTAATCTCGCTTCCCAGCATGGCGCCAACGGTGCGATTCACATTGCGGATCGGAAGTTTTATGTCGAGGGGTTTCCTGGACTCCAGGGCATCCTTTGCAAGTTCGATCAAAGTCTTGTCGAGAACGTGCTCCAGGCCGTGATCCTGACCCTGGACACATCGAGTCATGACGCCAGCAGAGACCTGCGGCATATAGAGCATGGGGGTGAGGTCCAGCTTCCTGGCTTTCCAATGTTCAATGGCTTTACGTGCATCGAGCTTATCCATACGCCCAATCATTTCATCCATCGTGCGAAAGCCGAGTTGAGCCATTAATTCCCGGACTTCCTGGGCGATCATCTGGAAGAAGTTGACGACGTGTTCGGGCTTGCCCGTGTATTTCTCGCGAAGAACGGGGTCCTGTGTCGCTATGCCGACCGGACACGTATTCAGATGACAGACGCGCATCATGATGCAGCCGGTGACGATGAGAGCCGAAGTGGCAAAGCCAAATTCTTCGGCGCCCAATAAGGCGGCGACCACAACGTCTCTTCCGGTTTTCAACTGTCCGTCGGTTTGAACGATGATTCGACTGCGCAGATTGTTCAGAACCAGGACCTGATGGGTTTCCGCGAGACCGAGTTCCCAGGGAACGCCGGCGTGTTTGATGCTCGTCACCGGTGAGGCGCCCGTTCCGCCGCTGTCGCCAGATATGAGAACAACGTCTGCATGCGCCTTTGCAACGCCCGCCGCGACTGTTCCGACTCCGACTTCTGAAACCAGCTTTACACTGACTCGCGCCTGCGGGTTGGCGTTTTTCAAGTCAAAGATGAGCTGCGCGAGGTCTTCGATCGAATAGATATCGTGATGGGGCGGAGGCGAAATCAGGCCGACTCCGGGCGTGGAATGACGCACGCGAGCGATGTTCTTGTCCACCTTGTGGCCCGGCAACTGTCCGCCTTCTCCGGGCTTGGCGCCCTGCGCCATCTTGATTTGAAGTTCGTTCGCGTTCACCAGATATTGACTGGTTACGCCGAAACGGCCCGAAGCGACTTGCTTGATGGCGCTCGAACGCGAATCTCCGTTCGGATCCGGTATGTAGCGCGCTGGATCTTCACCACCCTCCCCAGTGTTGCTTCTGCCGCCGATTCGGTTCATGGCGATGGCGAGCGTTTCATGTGCTTCCTTGCTGATCGATCCGAATGACATCGCTCCTGTGGCAAACCGTTTGACAATGACTTCGACAGGTTCAACTTCGTCCAGCGGCGCCGGATTCTCGGCGAGCCGCAGAGTCAAAAGGCCCCGGAGTGTGCAGAGGCGTTCACTCGTTGTGTCGACGAGTTTGCTGTATTCCTTGAAGATCTTGTAGCTGTTCATCCGCGTCGCGAATTGCAGCTTGTGGACAGTCTCAGGGTTGTAGATGTGGTATTCGCCGTCCTGCCGCCACTGATATTGGCCGCCGGTTTCCAGATCGGGCGTGCGAACCGGGCGCTGGGGAAAGGCATGACGATGGCGCGAAATCACTTCCTGCGCCACTTCTTCGAGTCCAATGCCGCTGATGCGAGTAGGAGTGCCCGTGAAATAGGCGTCGACGAAGGACTGATCCAGGCCGATCGCTTCGAAAATTTGCGCCCCCCGATAGCTCTGCAGCGTGGATATGCCCATTTTCGACATGACTTTGAGCACGCCCTTTTTGACGGCCTTCGTGTAGTGATTCACGGCCTTACGATGATCCAGGCCTTCCAGGAGGTTCTGACGGATCATGTCATCCAGGGTTTCAAAGGCCAAATAGGGGTTTACAGCCGACGCGCCGTAGCCAATCAGCAGGCAATAATGATGCACTTCACGGGCGTCGCCGGTCTCGATGATCAGCGAGGACTTGGTCCGCATTCCGGTGCGAACCAGATGATGATGCAGAGCCGATGTGGCGAGCAGGCTCGGAATAGGTGCATGGTCCTTGTCGATGGCCCGGTCGGAAAGGATCAGAATCGTTGCGCCCGATTTGATGGCGAGCGTCGCCGTTTCAAACAAGTGCTGGAGTGCACGCTCCAGGCCGACTCCGCCTTCCGCCACTTCGAACACCATCGGCAACGTCGCCGAACGAAAACCCGGAATCGAAGCATGACGCAGCCTGGCGAGATCTTCGTTGTCGATCACCGGAGAAAGGACCTTGATCATCCGGCAGCTTTCCGGTTCTGGTTTCAGGAGATTCTTTTCCGGACCCAGCGCCGTGACCATCGAAGTCACCAACTCTTCGCGTATGGCATCGAGCGGCGGATTTGTCACCTGCGCAAAGAGCTGCTTGAAGTAATTGAACAGCGGTGGCGCGAAATCCGACAAAACGGCGAGCGGTGTGTCGTTGCCCATCGACCCGATGGCCTCCTCGCCGTTCTTCGCCATAGGCGCCATCAGTATCCTGAGATCTTCATGGGTGTAACCGAACATCTGCTGGCGCAGCAGGACCGTCGCGTGATTCGGCTCAGGCACATGAGGAGGCGCCGGGAGATCTGAGAGCCGAACGAGATTGTCATTCAGCCACTGCCGGTATGGCTTCTGTGTTGCAATATTTTGCTTCAACTCCGCGTCGTCAATAATGCGTCCTTCGCGTGTATCCACGAGGAACATCTTGCCGGGCTGCAGGCGTCCCTTCTGAACAATGTCTTCTGGCGGCACATCGAGTACTCCGACCTCGGACGCCATAACGACCATTCCGGTTTTTGTGACGTAATATCGGGAAGGCCGCAGGC
>CAZIPZ010000011.1:0-18672 GCA_964541075.1 uncultured Solibacteraceae bacterium
GCTGCCGATTTCGTCGCCCCCGCCCCACTTGCCGCGAAGATCAAGACGAATGACCGTTTAGCCATCGCTCTCTGGCACACCGGAAACATCGACGCCAGGCTCCTGGCAATCCTTCTGATCAAGCCACAGAATCTGTCTCGCAAAGAGATTAATCGGATGGTGCGGTCCGTCAATTTTGCGCAAGTTGCGGACTGGCTGACTTCCTATGTTGTCAAAAGCCATCCGGACAAAGAGTCTCTTCGCCAATCATGGCTGGAGGGTGATGATTCTTGGGCGGCCCGCGCTGGATGGAGTCTCACTGCAGAGAGAGTGGCCAAGAGCCCGGACGGACTCGATCTGTCAGCACTTCTGGACCGTATCGAGTCTGAAATGGGCGACGCCGCTCCGGAAGTGCAATGGACGATGAATTCCTGTCTCGCAGGAATTGGAATTCACTTCCCCAAACATCGCAGGCGCGCCCTAGCTATCGGAGAGAAATTGGGAATCTATCGCGATTATCCGGTTTCCAAGGGTTGCACCTCTCCGTTTGCCCCGATCTGGATCAACGAAATGGTGCGCCGGCAAAGTTGACCTTGGAGCTAAATCGCCACGATTTGCGGGAAACAACCGGTTTCAGCGGACGGCGCTAAGCTATCCGCCGAGCCGGAGCGTCGTCGTGGTATTCGCACAAAGCACTCGGGCTGTCTCAACGGCCCGCCCTTTGCTGCTCATCGCTCCTGTAAGTTCGCCTTTGCCTGGAACCGGTTTGCACCGGCAATGTTCAATTTTGGGGTTTGGAACCTGCACGGGCCAGTCGGCAACTTCGGTTGGTTTTTGGACAATATGGCTGGCCGATTTGGCGACTCCGGTTTGAGCCGCGACAACATTCCCGTCCGAGCCGTCGACTCGCATTGCCGTATCGAGAGGGTGGCTGGCCACGAGGTGAACTGGCCGGGCGGTCCTTCGAATTTGGCAGTTCGTTTTTCCAAGTTGAATCGCCGTTTTCGAAACGTTGCAGACCTTTTCGGAAACTTGCCTGTTGGCGTATTTCAGTGTTCGTGGCGGTTTTTCTCATACTTCGTGACTGAAACTGAAGGTCGTTGCCACCTTCCGAAAAACGGTTTCCCCGAGTTCCCGGTTTGATTTCCAATTCTGGGAGTTGGTCCGCACTTTTGTACGAGGCCGCGCAAACTCAGGCATAGTTCGACGGCCCCCAATCTTCATGCTTTATGAATCTCTGTAAGGCGCCTGCCGGGAGATTTATAGTCCTCATCCTCAAGCGACCTGCAGAAGCGCCGCTATCCCCCGATTTCTCGAACACCTTGCCCGGGTATCGCCCCGTTGTTAGGCGCCCGAGAAATCGGAGAACACCGCCGTTGAATCAGCGCCCTGTCTTGGCGAAATGCGGCGTCGAGGCAGAACTCATGCTCGCCGCGGCGGTCATCGCCGTGTAATCGCTGGTTGTAGGCTGGAATCCTGCATAGGCTTCCATTCCATGTTCGCCAAGATCCAAGCCTTCGATCTCTTCCTCTTTGCTTACGCGCAAGCCGATGGTGGCCTTAATGGCGAGCCAGAAGACGAGAGACACCGCAAGCGTGAAGATGATGACGCTTATTGAACCCAAGGCCTGCGTCGCCAGAAGGCCAAAACCGCCGCCAAAGAAGAGACCATTGCCCGTAGCCACTCCGGTGATTTTGTCCTGTGCGAACAAACCAACGCACAGCGTTCCGAAGACTCCATTTGCAAGGTGCACAGCAAGAGCGCCAACCGGATCATCAATCTTCAGCTTGTCAAAGAAAAGCACAGCGAACACGACTATAATCCCGGCGAGTCCGCCGATGATCAGTGAGCTGTTCATACTGACGAATGCGCATGGCGCGGTGATTGCGACCAGACCAGCGAGACAGCCGTTGATGGTCATGCCCAAATCGGGTTTGCCGAGCACAATCCAGGCAGTAGCTGTGGCCGTCAAAAGACCTATGGCGCCTGCCAGGTTTGTCGTATTGAGGATGTGAGCAATCGCACCAGGATCTGCAGCCATTGTCGACCCTGGATTGAACCCGAACCAACCCAGCCAAAGGATAAGGCAGCCCAGCGTTGCAGACGTCATGTTGTGGCCTGGAATCGCATTGACCCTTCCATCCGCACTGAATTTCCCAATACGAGGTCCGAGAATAAGAATTCCGGCTAATCCCGCCACGCCGCCCACTGTATGGACAACAGTTGAGCCAGCAAAATCCCAGAAGCCTCTCTGTGCAAGCCAGCCGCCGCCCCAGATCCAGTGACCCGTAATGGGATAAGCAAAACCAACGAGGAGAAGGGAAAACAGAATGAAACTCAAGTACTTAACGCGCTCGGCTACGCAACCTGAAACGATCGTGGCAGCTGTTCCCGCGAACACGAGCTGGAAGAAGAACTTTGCATAGAGTGGAATGCCGGTCCAGTTGATGGAGCTGTAAACGCCCTGATAGTCGGCGCCGGTTGCAGGACTGTTGTCAGCGCCGCTTACCATAAAGAGGCCCCGCAGTCCGATCAGAGGGCTTCCATCCCCAAACATCAGTCCCCAACCGATAACGTAGAAGGACAGCGACGATAACGCGAACACGACGAAATTCTTCGAAAGAATATTTACGGCATTCTTGAGGCGGCAGAATCCAGACTCGACTAATGCGAAGCCTGCATTCATCCAGAACACGAGAAACGCGGTGATCAGAACCCATACCGTATCAACCATCACCTTTTGGTTTGCAATCCTGGATGAGAGGTCTGCCACTTGTGCGGCCAAGTCGGGTGGGGCTGCCTGCTCTTGAGCCATTAGGGCAATGGGGCACATTGCTATGATTAGAGGGAGGAGCCACAGCCCATGCCATGCACGCCCCGTGTGTTTATTCATCGACAACATATCGTCATCTCCTTGATTTGGCTCGTCACTTATGGACTGCCATAACGCGTCCGGCTATTCGGCAAAAAAAAAGTCCTCGGGTGATCCAATAGATCAACCGGGGACGTCAATGTCTGGTCCGACTACAATGTCGTGCAAATAAAAAAAGCCCTCAAACGGGACATCATGTTTGAGGACTTCATTGTCTCAGCCACACCATTGTGGCAGCCGACATTTTTATACGACTAGACTACCAATATGTCAACTGCATTTTTTTGGGTTGCTGCCGAACTGCTCTTCCTTTTCTTCACCCGTAAAATGGCCGGATAGTCGAATTGCAGTTCATCGAAAGGGAAGCGGATGACGGAGTCTATCATCGCAGTCTACTCGTGGTGATCTGCAACCTTCATGACACGGCGGCAGCGACTTGACGTTTTGCGTGTACAATGACGCTCGGCTGACCGGCCGAACCGCGAAGCAGGTCCATCTCCGTTGTGGTGGCTGGAGCAGTCAATTTCTTTCTGACGTTTATACCGAAACATAGTGCACACTGTTTTCCCACTCTGGAGCCTTCTTCCTTTCTTAGCAATGCTGCTGTCCATTGCTGTGTTGCCCGTCTCGGCGCCAGAGTGGTGGGAAAGCAATCGCAACAAGACCATTCTTAGTGTCGCGGCATCCACGCCGATCTTATTTTTGGTAATAAAGGATGCTCCTCATGTGCTTTTGCATTCCCTGCTCGACTACTTCTCCTTTATTTGTCTACTTAGCGCATTGTTCATCATCTCAAGCGGCATCTATATAAGAGGGGAGTTTGCGGGCACACCTTTGGTCAATACGGCATTTCTCGCCGTTGGTGCGCTATTGGCAAACGTTGTCGGAACCACTGGCGCCTCGATGCTCCTTATACGTCCATACATAAGGGCAAATCATGCCCGCCAGCGTAAATCGCATCTGGTCGTGTTCTTTATTTTTATCGTCGCCAACATCGGCGGGCTCCTCACTCCTCTGGGCGATCCGCCGCTATTCCTTGGTTTCTTGCGAGGGATCCCGTTCCAGTGGACATTGAGCCTGATTCCTCAATGGGCAGTGGCCGTAGGATCTCTGTTGATCGCCTTCAACATTTACGACCAATACGTCTTCAACAAGGAGGATGTTGCAACCCCGGGAGCGTTAACCGAGCAGGTTCAGCCACACCGTCGCCTCCACATTGAAGGGAGCGGCAATTTCATTTTTCTTGCCGGGGTGATGGCTGCCGCAATCCTGGCCGGCTCTTTTGGATGGCCTCGCGGAATCCAGGAACTCCTGATGATCGCTATGGCGGCTCTTTCGTGGTTTACGACATCGCAGGCCATTCGCAAATCCAATCACTTCCATATTCATCCCATACTCGAAATAGCCGCACTCTTCCTTGGAATATTCGTCACGATGATTCCTGCCCTTGAAATCCTGAATGCGCGCGCTGCGTCTCTGAACTTGAGGGAGCCCTGGCACTACTTTTGGATGAGCGGAATTCTCTCCAGTTTCTTGGATAACGCCCCGACATATTTGACTTTCACAGCGATGTCCTCAGGCGTTCTGGGAGGAAGTGCGGAAAACCTTGCAGGCTTGCTGCATTCGGCATTTGGCGAATCGTTGCTGGCGGCCGTGTCCTGCGGCTCTGTGTTTATGGGCGCCAACACCTATATCGGCAACGGGCCCAACTTCATGGTAAAGAGCATCGCTGAAAGATCTGGAATCAGGATGCCTTCATTTGTTGGGTATATGGTCTACTCATTCCTTTTCCTGATACCTCTTTTCATTCTCGAGACGCTGATATTCTTTCGGTAGGCTGGCTTCTTCCGCGATCCGCAGACGCTCGTTCTTCGATCGAAACCGCTGCGTTCCGCTGTGCAGCGCCACGGGTCTTCCTTGAGTGAACCAATCCTTACTTATCTGGGACACTGCCATTAGTGCGTCCCTAAAATGTGAAATGGCTCATCGAGGATGAACAAAATACAGCGAACGCCGTATTTATTCGTTCGTGCTTCCACAAATACACTTCCTGAAATCCAAGGCCAACCAAGGCCTTGGGCGACCACTGAAACAGGAGCATCAAGAAATGAAAGGACCGATCTTTCGTCGATGGCCGATATTCGCTCTGCTCGTCGTCGTTGCCGCCGTCATTGTTTCGACTGGACTACTCGCACAAGTCATTCCACCAACAATCAAAGGTCAAGAAGTCGCCATTAAGGGCGAAGTTATTGACCTGTACTGCTACATGCACAGGGAGCTGAAGGGTGTTGGACATAAAACCTGTTCGACAAAGTGCGCCAGCCAAGGCAATCCTATCGGGCTGATCGATGCTGCGACAAATGATGTGTACGTTCTCATAGGGATTCCCGACTATCAAGCGAGCCACGAAATACGAGACAGCTTAATTAAGCAAATGAATTACGCGATCACAGTCACTGGAACCGTGGTGAAAAAAGGGAACTCTCAAATACTGTATGTGAAGTCTTTTGAGGGACAGCCGCTGTAGTTTTTGCCGCGCGCTTCATCCTGATCCGACATAGTTCGGCCCGTATTCCGGTGGAAATCGTGAGCGACTTGCATTGTCGTCGTGAGACGTCATGAAGCCGAGAGGTCCTGTTGATTAGGCGATTATTGGGTCCGATGAGCGATAACTTTTTTAGACAGGTAAAGGCTTCAGCGAACCGTGTTCTTGTCGTGAACTACGACGGTATCGCCGCGTTCGGGACGAATCATTCTCACAGAAAGCGCTATTCAGATATTGTGGATCTCCTGCATTGCATCGCGATGTCATGCAGAACACGATTGATAATGGTTAGCGGCCGCCCATCCGACGAACTGGCGCCGTTGCTTTTGATGTATTCGACGCCAGAAATCTGGGGTACGCACGGTCTGGAGAGGATAATGCCTGATGGGCGCCGTGACGACATCCCGGTTAGCGAAGATGCATTAAGGACTCTCCTTCAGGCCGAATTCGCCTTGGATAACGAAGGTTTTGGGGCGTTGATGGACGTGTCGCTTGCGGGTGTTTCAGTCCACTGGCCGGAGCGCGCATCAGCGGAGATCCACAACCTGAAAACAAAAGCCTACCGAATACTTGGACCTTTCGCCTCTCTACCGAACATTGAACTGTCCGAGTCTGAAAGTGGGATTGAATTGCGACTGTCAGCGGCGAACAAAGAGGATGCAATCCGCGCTCTTCTAGGCGATTTAAATGCGACCGTTCCGCTGGCATACCTTGGATTTGATGCCACCGATAACTGCGTCTTTCGTCTGTTAAACGGTAAAGGTCTGGGGGTGCACATTGGGCCGCGTCCAAGCGATGCTGCCGACGTCTCTGTGAACCTGAAGGAATTGACGTCTTTCTTGACCGGCTGGATCGTCGCGAGCGGCGGTCTTCACTGAAGGGTTGTTTGAGTGGACGAATTTCGTGATATTTTTGTAATTGGTATCGTTTCACGATATCCGAGCGGTGCTTTCGGGGAGGCCAGGTGGCAATCGAGCGCGCACAGATTGTCGACGTTGTTTTGCTGATCGGCGGGCTTTTGTTCGTCTTTGACGTTGTGTCGCCTTTTACTCCTAATCCCCAGGCGCAGACTACCGGCGCTCTCGGAATTCTGTTTTGTTTGGCGTTAGCCGCTTATCGGGTCAAGCTGTTCTGCCTCCCGCCGCATTCCGTCCAACTGAGGCCCGAACGTTCTCCGGTCGCACATCGCCGGAAGCTGACAGCCTGGATCTGCGTTCTCCTTTGCTAGAGCCCTCAAATTTCAGGAAGAACTTTGGGGAAGGAGATGTCCTTTTGGAAATGATTCCGGAGGTTGTACGCAAGTTCATTGCGAAGCATATTCAGTCCGTTGATATATTGGAAATATTGCTTGTGTTGCAGAAGGAGCCGTGGAAAGAGTGGGCGCCGGTCGCGGTGAGTAATGCCCTGAGGCTAGATGAAACGAGTGTTCATTCAAGATTGCAGCGATTGGTGGTCGCGCAGGTGATTTCGAGCCGATATGTGGGCAGAGAGCAAGTCTTTCATTACGATCCGGCCACTCCTGACTTGGCCCACGCCGTTCGTGAGCTGGCCAAATGGTATTCGTCCCATCCAGTGGCGCTGATCTCCCTTATTTATTCCAATCCTGCCGACGAGTTTCTCTGATCCAATGGTTGTGTCCGTCAACCCGTCGGCGGATACACCTTCCAGTCTTCCAATGCTGGTCGGTGCATCCGCCCTCAGGAGGTTCCACGCGCCATCAGAGTATCAGTTCCGAATGGCCTGTCATATACGCTAACGACACTAGAACGAGTGCTGGCTGCGCCGTATTTTGTGGAACGTGTGAACAAGATCCAGGCGCCATCGAAAGCCTACCGGCGGCCCCTCAAGAATCCCAACGGACAGACAGTTTCGCCGCTGTCCGGGGCGATTTTGCATTCCAGTTCTTCAATAAGAAAATCTAATGTGATCGCATCATTTTGGTCTGCCTGATCCATTGATTGCACCTCAAGATATCCGCTCTAAGCAGTCTTTAATTGGCGTTAGTGTTGGAGGATGACTGCATCAAGTGTTCGCCTCAACATTGATCTGCATCCATTCAGGGCTATTCGATAACGAACGTGCGCTTTATGCGCCGGCTGCAGCCTCCCACGCACTTGCTGAAACCGGCGCACGTCTGGACTTCCTGTCCAGCATCAGAATGTGTATTTCAATCCCGCCTGCATCTGCCGCGGAGCCTGAGCAAAACTGATAGTTCCAAAGGCAGCAGAATTCGTCGTCGTGTTTGGTGTTACGAAGTTCGCACGGTTGAACAGGTTGTACACCTCCCAACGGAACTGCAGTTGTTTGCTTTCACTGACGTTGAACCGTTTGGAGAAGTTCATGTCGACGCCGTAATAGGCTGGCCCGATGAGTATTCCGCGCGACGCGTTTCCAAACGTGCCTCGGGGAGCAATGGCGAACGCTTCCCTCGGCCAGAATGACACGCGCGGATCAACGTCACCTTTGTGTTTCACATCCGCAATGATGTTGGGACGATCCTGTCGCCGGCCGGAGCCGCTGTTGTCGATGGATATGGTCGGAGTCGTCGGAACACCGCTGTTCATGCGCACGATTCCGCCAGCTTCCCAACCTCCGAACAATTGGCCGGCGACGCCCTTCATGCCGCTGCCCGGCAGCGGAACAACAAATGTGCCCGAATACCGATGCCGCATGTCTTCGGCCCCCAGCCCACGGTCCGCCGCCAGGTTATAGCTGTCCTGGGGAGTTCCGACGTTATCCAAGTATTTGCTCCACGCATACGAGTGCAGCATGGTGATACCGCTGGAGCTGCGACGCTCCACGCGAAGCTGCAGGCCATGATAAGTGGAGCTACCCCGGGATTCCTGATAATTGATCGGTCCGAATAACCGATATGGTCTCGGACCAAACGGCGTCAACGGCTGATTGATGTCGCGGGTCGTGGGGATTTTAGTTCCTTTTTTCCCGACATAAGCCGCGTCCACAACGATGCCTCCTGGAAGCTCATGCTGAAGATCGATGTTCCAGTGACCGGTATATTCCGTGACCAGGTCAAAAGACGCAGTCGGCACCTGGATGGCGCCGATCGCTCCGCTACCTGGAGGTCCGAATGGGAACTGGGGAGTAGAGCCCGGCCACGGGTTTTCAAATGTCGCTCCCTCAGCGCGCGTATACCGCTGATTCATTCCCCATGGAGCAAGCTGGTAGGAGTCACAGAAACAAACGTCGTCGATGTTGTAGAAGATGCCGTAGCCCCCGCGAACTACGGTCGATGTGGCGCCCGAAGGGGACCAGGCGAATCCGAGGCGAGGCGCGAGGTTGTTGTAATCGTTTTGGTAATACGAATCGGCGGTTTCAAAAAGCAGATCCGGATACAGGCTTTTATAAAAATCAATGGACGCCTGGTAGCGTTTCTCCCAGCCCTGCACCAATCGGATGCCGCCTTTGCCGTTGCCGATGGACGGATCGAAGGAAGACAGCCGGCTGTACTTCTCGCCCATGGAGTTGTTCAGTTCCCATCGCAACCCATAGTTGAGGGTCAGGCTCGGCGAAGCCTTCCAGTCATCCTGCATAAAAATGTTGAACGACCAGCGGTCCGGGTATGAGGTCGTTGGAGACCCCGGAACCGGAGGCTTGCGCTCGGTGGTGTCGGGCAGTCCCAACAGGAAATCAGCGAACGGATCGCCTGTCGCGGCGCCATTGAACGTAAAGATGCCGCCCATGTCAAAAAACCAACGAGAACTGGAAACATATTGATGGAAACCATCCACTCCGAACTTCAACGCGTGGTTGCCCACGAGCACGGACACGATGTCGGATCCCATATGGTTGCCGTCAACGCGGGTTTGTTGTGTTCGAGCGCCAAATGGCGCATAGCCGCTCACCTGAACGCGCGGAATGCCAAACAACGTTGCTCCCTTGATAGGGCCGGGGCTGTAGTCGTTGGCGGTTCCGAAGATGCCGTGCTCTTGAGCGTAGTTCTTATCCGCCAGAAATGGTTCGCGAAGACGGTAGGAACGGCCCATTCCGATGCGGAATTCATTGATGACGCTCGATGAAAGAGACCACACTTCCTGTGCTGAGAAGATCTGATTACTCAGCTGACCTTTCTCCATGAAGTTGGGAAGCACGGGCCGCGAAAAGGTCCATTCATTGAATTTCTCGAAGTGGCCGCCCCAAGCGAGGATCAATTGGTGCGACGGGCCAAAGTTCGTATTAACCTTGATGTTCGGCAGGTTGTAGTTGTCCGGCTCATCCATAATCCCGACGGCATTGGCGACGGTGTTGTTGTTCACATACGTCCCCATATCGAAGTACTTGCGGAAACTCAACGCGATTGGGGAAATTCGCGACTGCGGAATTTGATTGTTCGGGAATTGCTGCCCCGTAAGTGGATCACGAATCACGCGAGTGATCTTCGACAGATCGCCTGACCAGAATTGCGGCAGGGGAATCGTCGTGCTGGAAGTCCGTTTGTAAAACTGCCGCTGTCCTTGATAGCCAGCAAAGAAGAAAAGCTTGTCTTTGATGATTGGACCGCCGAATACGCCGCCATATTGATGCCGGCGAAATTCATTTTTTTGCGGTTCAAAAAAGTTACGGGCGTCGAGATTATCATTGCGCGTAAAACCGAAGGCCGCACCATGAAACTCGTTGGTTCCTGTCTTCGTCACCGCGTCGACCTGAGCGCCGGAGTACCGGCCGTACTGGGCGTTGTAGTTTTGGGTCTGGATCTTAAACTCGGCGACTGCGTCCATGTTGACGCGAATAACCGGCTCCATCGTGATGGCGGCGTTGCCGTTCACTCCATCAAGCAGAAATTGATTGTTCTTCTCCGCCAGACCCGCGGCGACAAACCCGCCGCGATCCGCCAGGTGCGAGCCCGGACGGGGAGCGAACGTGCCCGGCGTGATATAGGCGAGTGACGAAAAGTTGCGTCCGTTAAGCGGCAGATCCAGAATCTTTCGTTCATCCACTACCGTTCCCACCTGAGAGCTGTCCGTCTGAACAACTGGCGCGGAACCTACCACTTCGACAACTTCGCTCACAGAACCCACTTCCAATTTAAAGTCGATCCGGACGCGCGCGTCGACGTCCACTTTTACTTCAGTGCGGACCTCTTTACGGAAGCCTGCGAGCTCAGCGCTTACGGAATACACCCCGACCTGCAGCGGTTCGACACGATAGTTCCCGGTCTCATTAGTGATAGCAGTACGCACCTGGTTCGTGCCCTGATTGGTGACGACGATCTCGACGCCTGGAATCAATGCCCCCGAAGCGTCACTCACCGTACCGAGCATCGCTCCAGCGCTTTGTCCAAACGTCACGCCTTGCATCCAGAAAAGAATTACAGCTCCAAGCTGAATCGTTTTCTTAAACATTTTTCCTCCCTCGGCTGACAACCAACCGTCAGCATCATTTGTGCAAGAAACGTTCTTATTCACAGTAGCGGGAGGCGGAAAACACCTCCCGCTACGTCAGAGGCAAGCAGGCAAGAGGAAAAAGCCCAATTGATTCAGTCCATGAGAAACCGACGCCTTAGAAAGATCCTAATTTCCCTCTTTAGGATGACTGCACTTCTTGTGCGTCATCTGCTTTCCAAGGCGCCGGCAATCCTCTTCTCATCGTCAGTTCAGTTGTTCCTCTTTGTTGAGCAACCACAGCAAACGACGATCAACCCGATACGACACAGGTACATATGGGGCTCGGATGGGGCTGATTGCTTGAGAGTTCGGTTTGGTTGGAGACTTTACGATGAGCCAGTGATCAAATCAGAATGCAACAATGAAGCATATGGCAGACCGAGATGTCTGCTACACACTCGTACTCACAAATAACTGGCTTTATCGCTGTGCGGCATGTGTGCCGAGACCCAACCCTCTGTTAAACAAGGGGGGGAGCTCGATCCGACGTTTCCCGGTACAGAAGAGTTTCAAAAACTTGAACCTCGACTTCCGGGGCGTAGCGGCACACATGAACTAGCGGAGCAACGGGGACGGCTGCAGAAAAGGTTACGCAGATATCCCAACGCTTCCTTAAGGCTTCTCTGAAGTGAGGATATGCATCGAAGTGCGACGAATGCTTGTCGTCGACCCTGACTTCCATCTTTGGCTGGTCAAATTTGTCGACGATGTTCGCCGTACGGTCTGCGCTCACCGCAACTGTGGCGAAAAGATAGAAGAGCGCAAATGCTGTGGCTATTCGACGCATGTTAGAGTTGACTCTACAAAAGTAAAGTCACTGTACTCTTCAATTTTTTCCTTGTCAAACTTCATAGTTGGTGGAGAGATCTAAACAGTCCGCCTCTATTGCTCGCGGAGACCTAGCACGTCGAATATCAAACGTCTCAGGATGCGGAGCCCCGCGATATCCTCTACGATTTTCTTCAGCTTTTGTTCCCCGTCTTTCGTAAGGCGATATGAGGTGTTCTTGCCGCTGCTGTTACGCTCGAGCAAGTCGTTGCTCATCGCTCTTCTTATCAGCCTATACGCGGGTGCGTATCCAATACTCAATTCTGAAGCAATGCCTCGCGTCGATAGCTCTCCGTTCGGCGCTCGTTTGACAGATAAAAGCAAATCGTATTCGATTGGATCAAACAACGTTCTCGCTCTTCTATTTGTAGTGGAATAGAGCCCAAGGCGATTCTCGAATTTTGCAAGCGCGCTATAAACCGTGCTTCTTCTCATACCTGCTCACCTCGTTCCGAAGTTCTGAAGTAGCGGCGATTGGACTACTTTTGGGTCCGGCCGCATTAGAGAACAGACAGGCTGCTTGTTACGTCGCGAAGCTCGTGCAGATTTCAAGCGTCTTGCTTGAAATGTCTTAGGAAACCTGTTCGAACTTCGATCAGATGCTCGGGGGCGAACGAACTGGAAGGCGTTGATTGAATAATTGATGAGCGGTGTTAACACGACGACAAAATAAAGAAACCGAGAGAGTCTGCAGCAGGACAGTGCAGTTTGGATGGGGCGTTATCCAAAGCTCTGGATCAATCTTCTTTGCGTGTGAAAAATGGAGATAATTGCAGGATTCTATTCCGACCGCGCTGACGTCCTTCTTTTCGCTGCACGCGACAATATCTGCAGCGATCTCGAGAGCCTGTGTTATTCCTGCGGCAACGGCGACGAAAAGATAAATGAAGATGAAGAAAGCGACGCGCAGACGAACCATATTGGCGACCTTTCCGCACAATAACTTTCATTTCCGCGGAGAGTCAAGCCCTCAACTGTCCGGTGCTGGTATTTCCACGACCGCGGACACCCCTCAAAGGTCGAACCGACAGCCTGCCCTCTGAATCGCCGCCCTCATGGATTTAATCGCGGTGGCGTTGTCCACGTGGGGATTCATCGCCACCGGTGGAGCGGCCTGCAGTCGTGCGAGGATGCCATCGGCATTGATGCCGGGAGGTTGTTCAAATCGGCCGTATATCCCTTCAGGCCTTCTTCGAGGGTGTTGTGGCTGCGCAGGATCGTCCGGATTGCATTCAGAATGGATAGCGACGGCGTCAACAGCGCGGCCGACTGCAACGTTGCTGCGGGATGCTGAATTTCGCGGCGCCTTTTGTTCAGATTCATTAATTTGGAGACGGCCTCGATCTCTTGTTTCGGCCTGCAAGGAAGGCCGCCAAAAGGCCAATTACAAGGAGAGCAAAGGAACTGGATTCCGGAACTGGTGTGGAAGAAGGTTCTCCTTCTACTCTTAGTCCCCGATGATCATGAATTACCAACCATGTCTCATGTTCATTGCGGAAAGCTTCATCCGCCAGCGGATTGCTACTCTGGTGAGGCATGAAACCGAGAAAGGTGCTCCCGGTTGGGACTTCAAAGGATGCCCAGTAGCTTCCAGGCGAAATGTCCCAGTCCAGACCATGTAGACCGTGCCAGGCAGGACTGAGGCCCGACGCCGAAAATATTCCTGAATACAGAACTTGCGTGACGTCCGGAATAACGCCACCACCGCCATACAGAGTGATACGAATATTCCCGGCGACGGACGATCCAAGCCAGCCTTCGACACTCGTAATTGAGTATGCCTGCGCTGTCGTAAACCTTCCTGCCAGCCATTGAGTGGTGGCAAGAACGGTGCCGCCTAACGATCCCGGACCGGGACCGGTGTCGACGATCGTGTCCGCATGCAAAGGTTCCCCGGCTTGAAGGAGTACAAATAACATCAATAATACGAAGACCGTTCGCCAGGCTCGCTGCAACTGAAGGTTCATAGCGCCTACCTCTTATCTGGTGCGAAGTGCGGCAATTGTATTCATCGGATGAAACTTGGCCAAGCATTTTGCACGGGCATGAAGTACATGTCTAAACGGTCGCCCGCGCCTTCCTGCTCATCAACCAACCGGCGAGATGTTTCAGGGTGTGCAATATTGAACAGATAGCGCCTTCGCTTAAGCGGACAATTGATCTGGTCCCGTAGACACGCTTCCCGGACAGCAGATCAGCGAGCACACTCTGGCAAAAAGCGATGACCGTGCTCCATTGTAAACAGGCGAGCTGTGGATCCTACGACAACAGACCGGACACACTCTAAGGCGACAATCACATTCACATTATGCTCGGGATTTCTGCTTCAGCCAGATAGGCCGACTGTCTGTGCGCAAACCAGAAGTTCCTTCAGATGACGAGGCCTCCATGAGAAAAAAATTGTACGTTGGAAATTTGCCGTTCGAAATGACGGAAGCGGATCTCAAGGACTTGTTCGTTCATACAGGTTCGGTTGAATCCGTCCGCATCATCATCGATCGAGAGACGGGGCGTTCGAAGGGGTTTGGCTTCGTCGAGATGCAGGAAGGCGGAGATAAGGCCATTGCCGAAATGAACGGCAAGGAATTCAGCGGCCGGACGCTTACCGTCAGTGAGGCGCGGCCCCTGTCTACGCGAGATGGCCGGGATCAGGGCTTCAAAAGTTATTAACTTTGGCCTTTTCTCATTTACACAAAGGTTAACCAAGAGAGTCCTTGGGTCACGCCCGTTATCCTCTCCCCCGTGGTTGCGGAATGACGAAGCGCCTCTAAGGTCGGAGCTGCTCAGCGCCGACCAGATGAAGGAACACGGCAAGGCTCTTGCAGCCTCGCACGAAATCACTTCAGACCGAGCCGCAAATCTTCTTCTTTCGCGATTGGCCGACAACGAGACGGTCTTGAACGAGGTTTACGCTCTCCTCAGCGACGCTGTTAGAGCAAACCGCCGTGTCGCGCCTGCTGGGGAATGGCTCCTCGACAACTTCTATCTGATCGAAGAACAAATCCGAATGGCGAACCGCCATTTGCCAAAAACCTATAGCCTTGCACTTCCTCGCCTGCGGAACGGCCTGACAGCCGGGCTCCCGCGTGTATATGAAATCGCTCGAGAAGCAATCGCTCATGGCGATGGGAGATTGGATCTGGATGGTCTTAGTAGCTTTGTCGCATCCTATCAAACCGTCACTGTTCTATCTTTGGGTGAATTGTGGGCAATTCCCACCATGTTGCGTTTCGCACTGATCGAAAACCTCCGGCGAATTGCGACCAGGATCGCGGCGGGCAGAACAGACCGCAACCATGCGGACTATTGGGCTGATTTGATCACTGACGTGGCCGCGAAGGATCCTAAAAACCTGATCATTGTTGTTGCAGACATGACGCGATCGCGGCCGAACCTTTCCAGTTCGTTTGTCTCGGAATTTGCACGCAGGCTGCAGGGACGAGGCTCTGCCCTGGCCTTGCCTCTGACTTGGATCGAACAACGCTTAGCGGATTCCGGCCAGACCATCAAACAATTAGTGCAATCCGAAAATCAACAGCAGGCGGCCGACCAAGTCTCTATCAGCAATAGCATTGGCAGCCTCCGATTTCTTGGATCTACCGACTGGCGCGACTTCGTGGAATCCGTCAGCTCCGTTGAAAGAGTGTTGGAAGAAGATCCGGGGAATACATATGCGGACATGGATTTCGCTACACGCGATCGTTATCGCCACGTGGTCGAACGCGTCGCGCAACGGGCGCACATCAGCGAACTCACTGTCGCGCGTTGCGCCATAAACCTAGCTTGCGATGCTGCCACGCATGATAGCGGGTCCGGGCCGTCTTCTCACGTTGGGTTCTATTTGATCGATAAGGGTCGTACGCAGCTTGAACAGGTCCTCGGCGTCCAACGCTCTTTGTCCGACTTCGTCCGAAAAGTCCTTGGAACTTTCCCTCTTGCCCTTTACCTGGGCTCAATCGCACTCGTCACCGCCTTAGTGGCCGCAGGGTTTCTTTGGATCGCCATGGACGGCGGGTTGCGCGGTGGACTGTTATCGATATTAGGCGTCCTGGTAGTCATGCCCGCAAGTCAGTGTGCGAGCGGAGTCGTGAATTGGCTCGCCACCTTGTCCGCAGCCCCAGATTTTCTGCCCCGAATGGACTTCACCAAGGGGATTCCTGCCGACTCGCGTACGCTGACCGTCATTCCCACAATGCTAACAAGCGACAAGAATGTGGCGGACCTCGTCGAGGCCATGGAAGTACGATTCTTAGCCAATCGGGACCACAACCTGCACTTCGCCCTACTAACGGATTTTCGCGACGCTGCACGGGAAACTACTGCCGAGGATGAACGACTTCTCTCTTCGGCAAAAGCAAGGGTTGAGGCGCTGAACGAAAAGTATGCCGCAGGAAACGATGACGCCTTCTTTCTGTTCCATCGGCCACGCCGCTGGAATCCGGAGGAAGGCATTTGGATGGGTTATGAACGAAAGCGTGGAAAACTCGCGGATCTGAATGCTTTTCTACGTCACGGATCGACGGAGGGTTTCCTGCTGGTAGTTGGTCGAACCGAGATTCTATCAACAGTAAAGTACATCCTTACACTGGATACAGATACTCAGTTGCCCCGTGATTCCGCGCGGCAACTGGCAGGGGCGATGGCTCATCCCCTGAATCGTGCGCATTTCGATAGACGACGCGGGCGGGTGTCCAGAGGTTATGGCATCCTTCAGCCGCGAATCTCCGTGAGCCTGCCCAGCGCGAACCGGTCGCGGTATGCACGGATATTTGGAAACGAACCCGGCGTCGATCCATATACCCGGGCGGTTTCTGATGTTTATCAGGACATTTTTCATCAGGGTTCTTTTATCGGAAAGGGCATCTATGATCTGGAGGCTTTTGAACTCTCCCTCGCAGATCGCCTGCCGGTCAACCTCATTCTCAGTCACGACCTTCTTGAGGGATGCTACGCGCGCTCGGGTTTACTAAGCGATGTTCTCCTCTACGAGGAATACCCGCCGGATTATGGTGCGGATGTGAGCCGCCGCCGGCGTTGGATCCGGGGAGATTGGCAAATCGCGCAATGGTTGCTGCCATGGGTTCCCGGCAGAGCAGGCCGTATCGAACGGAATCCAATTTCACACCTGTCTCGTTGGAAAATTTTAGACAACTTGCGTCGTAGCGTGGCGCCGGCGGCGCTAACGGTTGTTCTCATACTGGCTTTGACCGCATCGCGATCAGCATGGCCATGGACGCTTGCGGTTATTGGCACTGCTCTGGTCCCCAGTCTGTTGGCAGCCGCATGTAACACCTGGCGAAAACAGCAGGAAGCGTCATGGGGGCGACATCTTCTGGCGGCGATGCGCTCTGCAGGCGTCAGCCTTGAACAGACGGCGTTCTCGCTTGCTTGCCTTGGTTATGAAGGCTTTTTTAGCGTCGATGCCATTGCCCGATCGGGCGTTCGAAGACTTCTCACCCACAAACACCTGTTGGAATGGAACCCTTCAGCCAATCTTCGCGACAATTCAAAGACCCTCTCTGCTGTGTGGAAGGCGATGTGGATAGGCCCGGCGCTTGCAGCGATGGTGATCATCTATCTTGTGCAGTTTAAGCCCGGTTCCTTAATAGGAGCAGCGCCCGTACTCGGCCTGTGGCTTATCTCACCGTTCTGGGCTTGGTGGCTCGGCCGGCCGCTCACTGCTGCTGTTCCAAAGCTTAGCGCCGAACAGTTGGTTTTTCTTCAGAAACTCGCCCGGAAAACATGGGGTTTCTTCGAAACATTCGTCGGGCCCGAAGATCACTGGCTGCCGCCTGACAATCTTCAGGAAAATCCCTCACCAACGGTAAGCCATCGGACCTCGCCGACGAACATCGGATTGGCGCTGCTCGCGAATCTGTCTGCGTATGACTTCGGCTACATTTCATCCGGCCAGCTCGTCCGAAGGACCACGGATACATTGCGGACAATGGAATCCCTGGAACGTTATCGAGGACATTTTTACAACTGGTACGACACGCGAACCCTCAGACCCATGTTGCCGCTATATGTATCCACGGTTGATAGCGGCAACCTTGCGGGACATCTCTTGACTCTAAAGAACGGCCTGCTGGGCCTTTCAAACGAACCCGTCATACGGCCGCAGTTCTTTGAAGGAATCAGGACCACAGCAGGCGTTCTGATGGATGTCTCGGGGGCAACAGAGATTCCGCGCCTCACCCAGCTTCGAACAGCCATCGAGGCGGCCCGGTGCGACATCCCCACCACACCTCGCGCCACCCTTATCTGTCTCGAGCGACTTGCGGCCGTCACGAAAGAAGTGGCGGACAGGATCGGCGTGGGAGCAGGTGAGGAAGTACGTTGGTGGGGGCGTGCGCTCGCTCAACAATGCCGGGATGCACTGGACGATTTCATGCTTCTCGTTCCATCGGCCTTATCCATTGATCAGGATTTGCGTCCGATGCCGACGCTAGGCGAACTCTCGTGCCGCTCCGCAAGAGAACGCGTCGTTGCGCTGAAGCGGTTGGCCCGGCGAATAAGTGAGCTTGCCGACATGGAATCTGATTTTCTGTTTGATAAGAAAAGCCGATTGTTTGTCATCGGGTGCAACGTAAGCGAACGACGACAGGATACGAGCCGCTACGACCTGCTGGCGTCTGAAGCCAGGCTAGCCAGCTTCGTGGCTATTGCCAAAGGACAGGTCTCGCAGGAAAGTTGGTTTGCCCTCGGACGCCAGTTCACGAGTTCCGGCGCCCACCCGGCGCTTATCTCGTGGAGCGGGTCGATGTTCGAATATTTGATGCCGCTTCTCGTCATGCCCACGTATGAAAATACGCTTCTCGACCAGACCTGCAAGAGCGCCGTGAAACGACAGATCGAATACGGCCAGGAGCGAGGAGTGCCATGGGGAATTTCAGAATGCGGCTACAACACAATCGATGTGAATCGCAACTATCAATACCGCGCTTTCGGCGTTCCCGGACTTGGGTTTAAGCGCGGGCTTGCCGAGGACCTTGTAATCACCCCGTATGCCTCAGCTTTGGCCCTGATGGTGCAGCCCGAACAAG
>CAZIPZ010000011.1:18682-36802 GCA_964541075.1 uncultured Solibacteraceae bacterium
GCGCGAATCTGCTACGCCTCGCGGATGCAGGCGCCGCCGGAAAATATGGCCTGTATGAAGCCATCGATTACACACCATCACGGCTGCCGCGAGGACACACGAAAGCGTTGATACGGTCCTTCATGGCGCACCACCAAGGCATGAGCCTTCTCTCGCTAGCATACTTTTTGCTGGCCCAGCCGATGCAAAAACGGTTCGAGGCCGACCCGTTGTTTCAAGCAACGCTATTGTTGCTGCAAGAGCGCATACCGAAGGCTACCCGTCATCACTCACAAGTAGTCGAGCTATTCAATTCGCCAGCTGTTTCGACAAGCCGCGAGGCGCCGTCGAGGGTGTTCACGACGCCGAACACGCACGCACCTGAGGTTCAACTGCTGTCGAATGGAAGTTACCACGTGATGATAACCAACGCGGGAGGCGGTTACAGCCGGTGGAAGGACATGGCCATCACACGCTGGCGTGAAGACAGCACAAGGGACAACTGGGGCTCGTTCTGCTACATACGCGATGTGGAAGGTGGAGAAGCTTGGTCAGCGGCTCACCAGCCAACGCTCCAGCCAGCAGAAAACTACCAAGCCATTTTGTCGGAATCGCGAGTCGAATTTCGGCGACGCGACAACGATATCGAGACGCACACCGAGATCGCTGTATCGCCCGAAGACGATATTGAGTTGCGTTGCATTCGCATCACAAATTGGTCCCGGCAACGCAGGACGATTGACGTCACGAGCTACGCTGAGGTCGTCCTGGCGTCTCCCGCGAGCGATGCATTGCACCCTGCCTTCGGAAATTTGTTTGTGGAGACGCAAATTCTCCGCGAACGGCAATCGATCCTCTGCAACCGCCGTCCTCGCTCGGCGGGCGAAATATCGCCTTGGATGTTCCATCTGATGGTGGCAAGCGGCGGGAAGATCGGAGAAGCGTCATATGAAACGGATCGCGCGCGATTCTTGGGCAGAGGCAACACGGCCGCAAATCCGCAATCCCATTTCACAGCGCTCTCCGGCACGGATGGCGCCGTCCTCGATCCAATTGTGGCGATCCGGCGCCGAGTGACACTCGATCCGGAAGAGACTGTGAACTTCAGTGTCGTTTCGGGCGTTGGCGAGACAAGGAATTCCTGCATGGAATTGATTGATAAGTACCAGGACCAACGTTTTGCGGATCGTACGTTCGATCTCGCCTGGACGCACAGCCAAGTGCTGCTGCGACAGATCAATGCCACCGACAGCGACGCTCAACTCTATGGACGTCTTGCCAGTTCGGTAATCTATGCAAACTCATCATTGCGGGCGGATGAGAGCCTGCTGATCCAGAATCACCGCAACCAATCCGGTCTATGGGGTTACACAATCTCCGGCGATCTGCCGATCGTGTTGGTGCGCATCTCGGATTCCACTCAGATCGACCTGCTGCGTCAACTCGTACAAGCTCATGCGTACTTGCAGCTAAAAGGCATTGCGGTGGATCTGGTGATCTGGAACGAAGATCAAGCAGGCTACCGGCAAACGCTTCAGGATACGATTATGGCCTTAATCGCCGCCGGGGCCGAAAGCAACTCGACGGATCGTCCCGGCCGCATCATGGTTAAGCTGGCCGACCACATTTCTCCGGAAGATCGAATCCTGCTGCAAGCAGTCGCCCGCGTCATCATCACCGGCGGCGGTGGCACGCTCGCCGAACAGTTGAAAGTTGAACGACCGGCCCACGATCGACCTGGAGGCAGAACGCTTTCTAGTCGAAAGGCAAAAGAGCCTGACGCGCTTCCGCCGCGCGACCTCATTTTCTTTAACGGCTTTGGAGGGTTCACACCGGACGGACGCGAATACGTCATAACTGGAGCACGCGATCAAATGACGCCTGCCCCGTGGGTGAACGTTATAGCAAACAACTCTTTTGGAACGATCATCTCGGAAAGCGGATCTTCGAATACATGGTGCGAAAATGCACACGAATTCCGATTGACGCCATGGTCCAACGATCCGATTAGCGATTCGAATGGAGAGGCTTTTTATATACGTGACGAAGACAGCGGACATTTTTGGTCTCCGACATTACTGCCTTGCGGCGGACAGGAGTCTTACGTCGCGCGCCATGGTTTCGGCTATAGCGTCTTTGAGCATAGTGAGAACGGAATTAGCTCAGAGCTCTGGGTGTATGTCGCAGTTGACGCATCGATCAAATTCACCGTGCTCAAGCTGAGAAACGAACTGAGCCGGCCTCGCCGTTTGTCCGTTACTGGGTACGTGGAATGGGTGCTCGGAGACCTCCGATCGAAGTCGACAATGCACGTGTGCACCGAAACTGAACCGGCGGCGGGCGCTATCTTCGCGAATAACCCCTACAGCACGGAGTTCGGCGATCGGGTTGCATTCTTCGGCGCCGGTGACAGGCCTCATACGCTTACCGCCGACCGGGCCGAATTCTTGGGGCGCAATGGGATGGTTTCGAATCCTGCAGCCATGACGCGTTCGCAGCTTTCGGGAAGGGTGGGAGCTGGCTTGGACCCCTGCGGGGCCATTCGTGTTCCAGTCGATCTGCCGGGAGGAGGCGAGCAGGAAGTTGCATTCACGCTCGGCACGGCGCGAACCGTCGATGAAGCTCGCCGCATGGCTCAGCGATATGGTGGAACGGTTGCTGCTAGGATCGCGCTGGAAGCAGTGTGGAAGTATTGGAATCACACTCTTGGAGCGGTGCACATTCAGACGCCTGATCCTGCTATTGACGTTTTGATTAACGGATGGCTGTTGTACCAAACGATCGGATGCCGCGTTTGGGGGCGCACCAGCTTCTATCAGTCCGGAGGAGCGTTCGGATTCCGGGATCAATTGCAGGACGTCATGGCGCTCATCCATACGGCGCCGCGTCTCATGCGTGAGCATTTAATCCTCAGCGCAGGTCGTCAGTTTCCTGAAGGCGACGTTCAACACTGGTGGCATCCGGATTCGGGCCGAGGTGTTCGGACACGTTGCTCCGACGACTATTTATGGCTTCCGATGGCTACGTGTCGCTACGTGACCGCCACAGGCGATACATCCGTTCTCGACGAACAAATCCCTTTCATAAAAGGCCGCCGCCTGAACGTGGACGAAGAGTCCTACTATGATTTGGCTGCTCACTCTGAAACTGTAGCGACTCTGTATGAGCACTGCGTGCGCGCCATTCTTTGGGGACTTCAATTCGGTGAACACGGTCTACCGCTCATGGGTTCCGGCGACTGGAACGACGGCATGAATAACGTAGGCAAGAATGGTAAGGGGGAAAGCGTTTGGTTGGGGTTCTTCCTTTGCGATGTGCTCATGCAATTCAGCAAGGTCGCTCGAATGCGTGATGACTTCCTATTCTCGGAGCGCTGCGTGAACGAAGCGCGTCGCCTAAGACAGAACATCGAACAAAACGGTTGGGACGGGGAGTGGTATCGCCGCGCTTACTTCGACGACGGATCTCCGCTTGGTTCGGCGAACATGAGGGAGTGTCGGATTGATTCGATTCCGCAGAGCTGGTCTGTTTTGTCCGCAGCAGCCGACAAGTCCGAGCGGTCCGCCGCGGCCATGAATGCCGTCGATAAACACCTCGTTCGCAGGAATAACCGCATCATTCAACTCTTGGATCCACCTTTCGATAAGTCCACTCAGGATCCGGGATATATAAAGGGATACGTCCCGGGTGTGAGAGAGAACGGCGGACACTACACGCAGGCCGCGATCTGGGTAGCTATGGCCTTCGCCGCACTGGGTGACGGCAAGCGTGCTTGGGAAGTGCAGGCGATGATCAACCCTCTCAATCACAGTGGGTCCGCTCATGCTATTGCTACCTACAGGGTGGAGCCCTATGTCGTTGCAGCGGACGTCTATGCGAAGCCGCCACACGCAGGACGAGGTGGATGGACATGGTATACGGGATCGGCCGGCTGGATGTACAGACTGATCCTTGAATCGCTTCTCGGACTTCGGCTTGAAGTAGATAAGCTGTACTTTGCGCCCTGCTTTCCGTCGGCATGGAACTCATTCAAAGTGCATTACCGTTTTCGAGACACCGTTTACCACATCGTCGTTCTGTGGACGCCCGATAATTCGCCGGACATGAGAATTACAGTTGATGGTGTTCAGACACAAAGTACGTGTGTACATCTGGTCAATGACCAGCAGGAACATTACGCGGAAGTACGGTTTTGGGGCGGTCCCGCCATTACAAACATAATCCGAGAGACTCCCGACTGTGGTCGGGCGTCTCCTTTGCAGAAAGGAACCAAATGAGCACCGCGCTGCGACCTGCTTCAATCGATCCCGCTTTAATTACAGAAGCGCGACGACAGACTAGCCTATTGAACGCCGCTTCGATGAACGCATTGGTCTTCGATTACGAACAAGAGGTCACTCTCAATCGCCTAATGCTTCCTGGACGCCGATCCGAAGATCGAAGCGAAAAAGCGTTGCGGGAATACGTACTTAATGCTGGGCTCTGCCGAAAACAATACGACTACGCCGTGTTGATGCTGCTGCTGGTCCTTGTGTGCTGTGTCGTCGGGGTGGGCTTTCTCCGATAATGGACCGGCCGTGACTTAGGTTTCTCTGGGGCGGAACAAGACGCCGGATTAGTCAAGTTCCTGGATGCCGCGAATGTTCAATTTATTGGCTCTTCTGAGTTCAAACAGTTCCTCGCTGCTTACAACGTAGCCGCCATACAGGCCTCCGTCGGCGATATGCCAGGTGTTTTGCCGGGTGTTGTGCAACCTAACGGTTAGTCCCTGCTCGCGAAGCTCTGCCAGAACCGCATCGAGAACCGAATGCACTGAACCGGTATTGTCAGGTTCTGTGTCCGTCATGAGAATTGGCCGGCTCTTACGGCTAGACGTCCCAATTGATGGCGTTGCGCTGCATATATCAACGCTTGATTGAGACACATTTCTTGATTCGTCATCCTTCAAACCTTCTTCCTGTCATAGACTCTTCCTCCTAATGTTACGGACGGAACTTTGGTCTGTTTGCGAGCCTGGCCTTCTCCAGCGCTTTACGCTTATCCTCTTCGAGCTTGATCTGTAATGCGCGCTCTCTCTGAGGCGCTTCCAGCCTTTCTAAGCGATCGGACTCTCGAATCGAATCGCTTGCCATAAGGTCGAGCTTCTTGGAGCTGGCGATCAATCCGAATGTATTTCCATAAAATGCTCGGAAAAGACTGATGGAATACTGTGCATCCTCCCAACGGGCGAGGATCTTCGGCTCGTCCTCATATATCAATGAAGAGACCGCAATGGTCCCGTCGGGCCTGGTGGCGGAACCGTATACTGCAGAGATCGCTTCGATCATGTCATCCGTCGTCAAACCTTCTGTCCCGGCGAGGTCATAAGTGACGATCATCTTGAAAAGCTCGCTGTTGTAAAAATCAAAACGAACGCTTCTCAGCGATCTGTCTGTCACGAGCGCGGAAACACTCAGCGGATCCCATTGCAGCGTCTGGACCACTGCGGGCTGCCGATGGGTCGTCTTTACCGCCGAAGGGTTTATATTTATTTGTTTCACTACGGACTCCGGGTCCATTCCGAAATGAAAATCACGATACCTGGAAAGGTCTTGGGCGCTGGCGGTGGAAGAAAACAGCGCGATACATACCATTGATGCCGCGAACAAACGAATCATTAAGGTTTCACTGTCCGTCCCTTTTTTTGCCATAGCCTGCCTCCTTGCTGCGTTCGAAATCGCAACACCTTGAGTATCATGCGACACGCGAAATGAAGCTGTGCACAATTGAACGTTCCCACGTTGAGTTGAGCTTTGACCACGATGTCATTGGAGATTAAAAATCAAACGTTCCGGTCGTCGCCAAGCGCGCGCCATCACGCGGCATGAGATGTGCAATTGTGCACAGCCACTTTTCGAAAAGAAGCACACAGTTGCATAGGGGATTTGCATCAGCGCAACGCGGCCAACACCCTTGATGATGGAAGGGACCGCCTTACCGTTAGGTTGCTTCGACATTCTCATCATTTCCAACGGCGACGAACCGGTCGCAGAAGGAAGTGATCCAATGGACTCAACGCTTGAAAGTGGCAAGTCCTTCTTCAACAAATACAACAACCGATTGTGGAATAGTACAAATATCGGCCAAGCCGGCAGACCATAGGTTTAAAGAGAAATGGCAAAACAAATTGTTCATGGAGAAAGTTCTCGTCAGGCAGTTTTACGTGGCGTGAACATCCTTGCGAATGCAGTCAAGATCACACTGGGCCCAAAGGGCCGCAACGTCGTCATCGACAAAAAATTCGGTTCGCCGTTGATCACCAAAGACGGAGTCACGGTTGCTAAAGAAATCGACCTGAAAGATCCCCTTGAAAACATGGGCGCTCAGATGGTTAAGGAGGTCGCGTCGAAAACCAGCGACGTGGCAGGCGACGGCACGACCACTGCGACGGTTCTGGCGCAGGCGATTCTTCGCGAAGGTGTAAGAACCGTCGCCGCTGGCGCCAATCCCACGGCGGTGAAGCGCGGCATCGAGAAGGCAGTGGCGGCCGTTACTGACGAAATCAAAAAGTTGGCGAAGCCGGTAAAGAGCGAAATGGTCGCGCAAGTGGCCGCCGTTTCAGCCAACAATGATTTTACGATCGGCAACATCATTGCCGATGCGATGAAGAAAGTAGGGAAAGATGGCGTTATCACCGTGGAAGAATCCCGAACGATGGAGACGACGCTGGATGTAGTCGAAGGCATGCAGTTCGATCGCGGCTACCAATCGCCGTACTTTGTCACCGACCCGGACCGGATGCAATGTGTGTTGGAGAATTGCTTTATCCTGATCGTCGAAAAGAAGATCAGCTCGATGAACGATCTTCTGCCCGTTTTAGACCAGATTGTGAAGGCCAGTCGGCCTCTGCTCATCATTGCCGAAGACGTCGAGGGAGAAGCGCTGGCGACGCTCGTTGTTAACAAGTTGAGAGGGACGTTGCAAGCGGCGGCAGTCAAGGCTCCAGGATTTGGCGACCGCCGGAAAGCGATGCTGGAAGATATCGCGATCCTCACAAACGGCCGCTCGATTACAGAAGACCTTGGCATCAAGCTGGAGAACATCAAGCTGGAAGATATGGGTTCCGCGAAGAAGGTGGTCATCGATAAGGACAATACCACCGTCGTGGAAGGTGGAGGAAAGCGCGCGGCTATCGAAGCTCGTGTAAAACAGCTTCGCGCCCAGGCCGAGGAAGCGAGTTCAGATTACGACCGCGAAAAGATTCAGGAGAGGTTGGCGAAACTGGTGGGTGGAGTTGCAGTCATCAAGGTGGGCGCCGCAACCGAAACTGAAATGAAGGAAAAGAAGGCGCGCGTCGAAGACGCAATGCACGCAACACGCGCCGCCATGGAAGAAGGAATTGTTCCAGGCGGCGGTGTTGCATTCCTGCGGGCGCTGCCTGCTCTGGACAAACTCAAGCTCGACGATGACGAGCAGACCGGCGTCAATATTGTGAAGCGCGCCCTGGAAGAGCCGCTACGATTGATTGCTTCCAATGCCGGCCATGAAGGCGCCGTCGTCATCGCAAGGGTTCGCGAATTCAAGGATCCAACCTTCGGTTTTAACGCCGCAACAGAAGAATATGAGGACATGATTTCCGCCGGCATCATCGACCCCGCGAAGGTGACTCGAAGCGCGCTTCAGAACGCCGCTTCTATCGCAGCTCTAATGCTCACGACGGAGGCTCTAATCGCCGAAATTCCGGATGAACGCAAAGCGAATGCCCTGCCGCCCAGCGGCCCTCCGATGTACTAATCGTCTTGCGACGGACGGCGGATGACTCCGTAACCCTCAAGCCCCATATTGCGAGGGCGAGTTGGTCACCAGAATGGAGACGCTTTTCTATACTGCCTGGGTCAATCCAGGCAGCGCCTCAAGGCAGTCCGGGTCGATTTCAGCAAAAACGAAACGTTGAAGTAGCGGCAAGGCGACAATCAACCGTAGATCCGATCGGACTCGAACGACCTTTCCTTCGAGTCCCGACAGCGGACCTCGCTCGACGCGAACGCTTTGCCCTATTGAAGCGCAAGGCTGCGAGCCATATCGCAAGCCAGAATCGATAATCCTTTTAATGGCCAGGATCTCATCATCGGGGACTGCTGCTGGCGTTCTGCCGAAACCAACGACGGACAACACCCCCGGAACGAGAAGTATGGGAAGTCTCTGGTGGACATTGAACCTGCAAAATGTATACCCGGAAAACAGGGGTATGTCCAAAACCTTAATCCGGTCAGACCACAAACGCGACGACTTGTACAGCGGAAGGTATCCTTCGTAGCCTTTGTCCTCGAGTTGATCGGTCACCAATTTTTCAAATCGTTTGCGAACGTGTAATGCGTACCATGAATGATTTAGTCCGTTTGAATCCAACTTTTCTCCTATAAGGGCGTCAGGCTAAACAAAGCCAAGCGGATGCTTCGTTGCTGCTCATGACACTGAGGAACATAGAGCCCTGTCTTGGCGTAGGGTCCGCCGGCCGCAGTCGAGACACCTCCGGAAAGCTTTCGTCGTGGCTCAGGAAATTTACAGCGCGCTATGCAATGGTGGACAGCGGTAAGCGGCATGCAATTCCAGCATCTTCGGGTGACGCTCCGCCGCTTCAGTATCGACGACGTTTTGGATGAACTCGAGGGGACGGCGGCTCTCCATCAAGAGTCACAACGAGCTGAGGTATATCTGGTTTTCTGATGGCAAGGGAGGTTTCCCGGGCTGCCTTCGACGGAGATGAGTTGATGTGCATATCACATCAACTCCGCAACAAACTCCTGAACCACATCCGGTGCGATTCGGAGTTCCCGATGTGCGAGGGGATCACCGACCTGCAGGACAGGTTCGGACTGGTCTAGAGAGAGCATATCGGTTCGCTGGAAGAATTTTCCAATAGGAATCTCGTCGCCCCACAGCAATGCCCGTTTCATCGCTTCGTTCCAATCGGACGGATTGTAAGACTCATCGTCCTCCAGTTTCCTGACCCGCTTTTTGAACCATGCATAAGTATTGTCGTGGTTGTAGGTGACACATGGACTGAATACATCGATGAAGGCGAATCCCTTGTGTTTAAGGCCTTGTTTGATCAGTTCCGTAAGATGCTTGGGTTCGGCGCTGTAGCCTCTTGCGACGAACGTTGCGCCTGCGGCAAGAGCAATCGCTATCGGATTAACCGGTTCCTCGACATTGCCATAAGGCATGGACTTTGTCTTCATTCCCTTTCGGCTTGTCGGAGAGGTTTGTCCGGTAGTCAGTCCATAGATCTGGTTATCCATTACGAGATACAGGAGATCCACGTTTCGGCGCATCGTGTGGACGAAATGATTACCGCCGATGCCGAACCCGTCTCCGTCGCCTCCGGTGACGATAACCTTGAGCTTATGGTTCGCCATTTGAACCCCCGTAGCCACCGCCAATGCCCTGCCATGCAAGGTGTGCATGCCGTAGGTGCTGATGAAACCGGGGAGGTTCGAAGAACACCCAATGCCGCTGATAACAATTGCATCGTGCGGCTGAATGTTCATTTCAGCGAGAACTTTCTGCAATGAATTGAGAACTCCAAAATCACCGCAGCCCGGGCACCAGTCCGGCTCGACCTTTCCCTTGAAATCGACTGCCGTCAGGGGCTTTTGTTGAAGCACGGTTGTCATTCTTTCTCCTTGCGCCTATACCTGAATTTCGTGTGACGGCGCCGACAATTTCGTCTTGCCGGCCAATTGCTCTTTGACAGCTTCCACAATGTGATGCGGCATGAAGGGTTCGCCATCATATTTCCGGATGTGACCATCGGCGACATAGCTGGTTTCACTGCGGAGATATCGTGCGAACTGGCCGCTGTAATTGTTTTCGACGATGATTGTGTGTTTCGAAACCTTGAGGATGTCCATAATTGCGTCGCCGTGAAGAGGCACGAGCCATCGGATCTGAAGCTGATTAGCGGAAATTCCGTCTTGCTTCAGGACATGTATTGCTTCGCGGATGACGCCATCGGTGGATCCCCATCCGATCAGTGTTACATCCGCAGCCGAATCGCCTGTGAGTTCGGGCGCCCGTACGGCGGTTTCGATTCCCCGGATCTTCAGTTGACGTTTTTCCATCATGGCGCGGCGTTTCGCGGGGTTAGTAAACTCGTCGCTGATCAGAACGCCATCCTCATCGTGCTCATCCGTGGAGGCGGTGTGCATATGGCCAACAACGCCGGGAATGGCGCGCGGGGAAACTCCATTTTCCGTGATCTTGTAGCGCTTGTACTGGTCGCGCTGGCCTGGAGCGCCGGAGACGATCAGACTCCCGCGATCGATTTCCGTCGCGAAGTTCAATTCCGCGGGTTCCACAGACGTCCTGCCTTCGGATAGCAGCAAGTCGCCAAGAATAATTCCTGGACACTGAAAACGATCGGCAAGGTTGTGCATTTCAGTAACGAGCTTGAAGCAATCCAGGATATCGACAGGAGCGGCGATCAGCTTCGGGAAATCGCCGGCTCCAGCTCCTAACATCTGCCATAGGTCGCCCTGCTCCGTCTTGGTTGGAACGCCCGTAGCGGGTCCCGCGCGTTGCACATTGATTACGACGACGGGCGTTTCCATCATTGCGGACATTCCGATCGCTTCGGTCATCAGTGCGAACCCCCCGCCCGAAGTTGCACACATAGCCCGGACGCCGGCATGAGCGGCGCCAATCGCCATATTGATTACGCCAATCTCATCTTCAACCTGCCGGACGATGATGCCTGCCTTCCGTGCATGTGACGCCATCCAATGCAGCACACCGGTCGCGGGACTCATGGGATAGGCGCAGTAGAATTTTACTCCGGCCGCCGCGCCTCCCATGGCAAGCGCGATATTGCCGGAAAGCACTGCGTAACGCCTATCGCTGATCGGCAAGGTTTCTGGGAAGGACTGGAAATTCACGGCTGCATGGTTGTAGCCGGCTTTGGCAAGAGCAATGTTTTCCGCAACAGTCTTTTCACCTTTTCGCATGAACTGTTCGATGAGAATGCTTTCCAGTGGCTCAAAATCGACTCCCATCATCCTTAGGGCAGCGGCCAACGCGAGCGTATTTTGCTCGACCTGGTTGCGGCTGCCCCCAGACAGTTGCTGGACAGGCAGCGGGCACATCTGAACGCCTTCAGACGGAATCCCAGGGTGAATCGTGTCGCTGTTATAGATCACTGCGGAACCGGTCGCCATCAGCTTGAGGTGGCGGTCGACGGAATCCTGATTGAGGGGTATCAGCAGATCGATTCGATCGCCAAAGCACGTCACGTCTTTTGTTCCGGCGCGGATCGTCAGAAAAGTATGGCCGCCGCGAATGATCGACTGATACGCGTTGTAAGCATTGATGTGCAGGCCTCTCCGCGTAAAGATCTTGGCGAATATGTCTCCGGGTGTAGCCACACCTTGACCTGCAGCTCCCCCGATCGCAACTGCAAAAGTTCGTTCCACAAAACACGCTCCAGTCTCGCGGCGCCTCCTCGCAATGAAGGCCCCTGCACAAGCACTTTCCACCTTTGTGATAACAACGTCGGTGCAATACTGCACAGCGCCCAGTTAATTGATTCCGATAAATTCGCGCGGACTGCCGGTGCGTCCGGCGGCGATCCTACCTTCCGGAGCGGTCCACTTCGATTGGATTGATAAAGTGATAACCGATCGTGTACTGGCCGCGAATGGCGCCCGCCACTCTCGCCACGTTTTGCTCTGAGGCAATAGAGAGATGTGTTCAAAACGCGAGAGGATGCACTTTGGGAATTCTGGTTCACCAGGACCGATTCGAGTCCTTTGCCTTGCGCCTGGAGTGCTTTTGCGCAGAGTGACTCCGGACGATCCCGCAGAGCCTGTCCATGCACCGGTGCGCCCACCCCTGACCTTGGTACTCTTGAAACACCTCGGCTAGAAAGAATCCATCTGTATGAGCACTCGGTTTGATGCCTGCAAGTCCGATTGCCACGCCGCCCTGCTCCTGAAGAGAGTTCAGCCGACTAATTGGAGACGGATGGTCCTCCCCAACGAATTCAAATCGATTGTCGAAAGCAACGACAATCGCAGTATCCATCCATGACGCAGGCGCAGTTTTTAGCGCTTCGACGAATTCCTTGTTGGACCTCATAGGCCTTTAATCCAAATAGAGAGTCTGCCGGCGGATTGAGAACGGACCTTTTGGCGGCATCCAGAACCGCCGCATTTCCGGAAGCCGCCAATTCAAGTACAAAACCAAAACGAAAGAGCCGCACCGGTTGCTGACTCGCAGCGATGCAGGGCTGCAGCCGGCCGCGCTTATACGCAGTTACAAGTGTGCTCCCAAGGCAAGACGATAGCTGTACTCAATTGCACAACACTGGCTCGTTGGTTAGTTGCTCCTTGTCGTTGTCTCACCCCCCACTGGGCCGCGCAGCGTTGCGGGCGAACTCCGGTCTGCGCAAGATCGCCGCGGACGGAGCTCTAGCAGCCACGACATAGATCGCCTCTGTTGGACGCTCAGTTGTCAGTCGACCTGGCTATTTCGTTAGGTTAATGAAGGGGATGGCGCCGCCAGTCACCTGGGGAAGCGTCCCATTCCATTTTTCAAGCGTGCGCAATTCCAGAATTTGCGGGTTGGATCTGAGCGCGTTGGATTCGATGGTCATTGCTTCCGCTTTCCCCCGAGCCTCCGCGATGGCTTGGTCCGCCTCGAATTTGATTTGCTCGAGTTTGTTCTTGGCAGCAAGCGCCTGCTGTTCTGCAGTCACCTTCGCTTCGATCGCATCGTTAAAGTTCTTCGAGAATTCAAAATTGACGATATTGAATTCGTCGACAACGATGTTCCGGTGGTGCAGCCTTGCCGTCAACTGAGCCTTGATCTCATCCCGCACCATTTCCCGCTTGGTGATTAGTTCCTCAGCCGTAAATTTGGCCATCGACGCTTTGATGGCCTCTTGCATGGCGGGATCGATGATTCGATCTTTGAACTGCAGGCCGACATCCTGATACATCTTGGCGACCAAATCCGGGTCGATGTGAAAGTTGAGCGCCACCACGGAATGCACGGTCTGGAGATCTTTTGATGCGGCGTCGGACTTCATTTCATACTTCTGGACTTTGACGTCCATCATTTGGACCGACTCAATGAGGGGAATACGAAAATACAATCCCTCTCCGAATACTTTTCCGGTCACTGCGGTGAACCTGAGGTGCACTCCACGCTCTCCAGCGGCTATCGTCCCGAGAGGAGAGAGCCAAAATAGAGCCAGCAGCGCAATAAGAACGACGGCGATCCTGATCGCATATCTTGTAGATCGACGAGTGACGTCGATGGTGTTGAAATCGAATGTCTCAGCCATGAGATGTCTCCTATTCATAAAGCAACTGTGAGGTAACGTTGAACGCGCTTGAACGAGTTGACTTTACCAGGGGCGTGATTGGCTGTATGTTCAACAATGCTCAGATCGGGGCCAGCTTGTTTTCGATCACGTGAAACCGGCGGCCGTCTTAGACCAGTGGACCTGCAACTCAAAGCGAACAGCCTGCAAAGACGAGAAAGACGAGAACTACAATGACGAAGCGTGCGGCCGCGATGAAACCCGCGCAATCCAATAAATCGACCAAGCTCAAACTTCCGCTGGACGCCGGTCCTTATATATCGGACTTGCTGGAAAACATCCATCACGGCAAAACACTATTAGAGCTCGAAAAAGATGGGACGGTCTTCTCACAAGGAGGCGCTGCCGACGCGATCTATTTCATCAAGACCGGTAAGGTGAAAATTACGGTTGTGTCATCCTCGGGGAAGGAAGCGACTCTGAGCGTGATTGGGCCTCGTGGATTCCTGGGTGAAGGCAGCCTGATCGGCCAGACGCGCCGGATAAGCACTGCGAGGGCAATACAGCCTTCAACCTTGTACCGCATCGAGAGAGGCGCGATGCTTCAAGCGCTTCACGCCATGCGCGAGCTCTCGGAGAAGTTCATTGCGTTATTGCTCGCCCGAAATATCGACCTGGAAGAAGATCTTTGCGATCAACTGTTCAACCACAGCGAGAAGCGGCTTGCCCGCGTCCTGCTGAAACTTGCGCGCTTCGGCCAGTACGACGCTGCGCAATCTGCGAAAATGCCACGTGTCAGCCACGAGGCTCTAGCGGCAATGGTGGGAACCACCCGATCCCGTATTACACACTTTATGAACAAGTTCAGAGCGCTTGGACTCATAGACTACAATGGGGAAATCACTGTCAGAGCTGAATTACTGACCGATGTGGTTCTGCACGACTAGGCAAAGAACATTGTGGGCGAAAGCACATCCTGCCTTTCTTCTCAACCGCCGCCATTAAAGCCGTTCACGCCATAAACCAAACCAAGAACTATCCGAGGACGGCGAGAAGCAAGATGCAGTGACGACTCTTTCCTGACAGGCGTAGAATGGTGGTGCATGCCCGAATACACAATCTATGCAAAGAAGCGAGGCGAGCGCCAATATCATCGCAGCACAGGACAAACTTGGCCAAGTCGTCAATCCGCTGAATACGCGCTGGATGAATTCAGCGACAAACTTCCATATGCTCAGTTTAAGATCGTCTGCCTTCCTGCCAGGGACAAGGGATTTGTCGGGCTCGTAGCAAAGAAACCTGCGAAACGACCGGTCGGATAATTCGTCACCGATGTTGGACAGAAGGGAATGCGGTTCCGCAGCATCAGTTCGAAAGTCTCAGTGTGGGCAAAGCAACCACTATGGGAATCACTGGACTGCAGGACGGCCGCGCGTCTTTGGGTGTTTGCGGTGACGTTCGATGTCGGATGAGGTCAGATCAATCGAAGTCGGAATGTCCCTGGAGTTGAGCATCATGCAAGACTTCAAAGTCTCGTAACAAATGCTGGCGCTTTCCTGTATCGACATACGAGATGGTGCGCCAAACAAATGGTGCGCTGCCTCGACCGATATCAAATGCAGAAGCGAGTCGGAGCCAAAAAAAGAAAAATTGAAGCGCCGGCCGCCATCAGCGCGTGCTTGGAATCCAAGAAAACGCAGGGAAGTTATTGGGTCTTTCATACCATGT
Organism: uncultured Solibacteraceae bacterium; assembly: GCA_964541075.1. GTDB lineage: Bacteria > Acidobacteriota > Terriglobia > 20CM-2-55-15 > 20CM-2-55-15 > CAZIPZ01. Next base: position 33,693 of record CAZIPZ010000011.1, read on the forward strand.
CCTTTCGATGGTGAATATTTGAGACCGTTCGAAACTGCCTAAGATCCCCACATGTGTTCACGAGAATGAATGATGGTCTCCTGCAGATCCAGTATGGACGCCGCATTGTCCAAGGTTGTAGCTTTCCCTTCATCGATCATGGTTCGAAGGACGGTGATCAGCTCCGGTCTTAAAAGATTGTGGTTCAATTTAGACTGCCAGCTTGAGAATGCCTCAGTTGAGAGGGAATCCGCCGCGACCGGCGGAGAAAGGTCAATTCTGGACTCAAAGGGTAATGTCATGAAGATGCACCCAGAAAAAGAAAATCAGTTTGCTTGCGCCTTCGCAGATAAGGTTGGCATTTGACGCTTGTTGGGAATGCGAAGCGTCAGACGACGAGCTTGGGAGACGCGAGTGCGGCAGCCTTTCAGCCTCTAAGGACCTGACGGCGCCGTGTGTGTCGTTATTCGACCGCTGAGCACTTGTGAGTCGCCCAGGCGATCACCACGATGTGCACTTAACTATTCGTGGTGAAGTATATCCGACATATTGGCGGAGCGCACTGTCTAAATGGACTAATGCTGATCAATCAATTCAACTTTAGGCCAAGGTCTGGAGAAAGGTTCGAGTGATCGGTGAGGCAATCTTCACTGCACGTATTCGCCTTCGAGTTTGCTTTTGATGAATTCCATGTTTGTCTTTGCCGCTTCCTTAAGCCTCCCGTTGATAAGGGATCGCTTAATGCCAGCAAACAATCCTCTCAGGGCGTCTGTTTTGGAGCGGTTGATGTATATCAGATAGGTGCGGCGTGGTTGTGATCCTGAGGTTTGGATGAATCCCGTGAACCCCAGGGAAGCTTCAAAATAATGATTTGCATAGATTCCCTTGGAAGCTATCAAGACGGACGTGTCCCGAGCTCCGGAGAATCTATGAATCGAAATGTGGGTTACGCTGATCACGGGCTTGAGGCCAAACTCTTCCTTTGACCAGTAAAAGAAACTTTCAACATTGTCAGTACGTGAGTTGGGGAAATCCTTAAGGTATTGCTGGAACTCCGGTTGATATCCATACATGTACGGTGAGGGTTCAATGAGGGATTGAAGTTCATTGGATAGATGAAGCTCATATGTTTTATCGTTATATTCGCCCAACGCCGCATTTCCCCTTTTCAAGTACGCCTGAACACGCTCCAGTAGCACTTGGCGCGTCAAATGGGTCACCGCATCGCCATAGTTAGCTGCTGACCAATTCACTTCTTTGCGAAAACGTTCAATCTGTTGGGCAGACATTTTGAACTCGCACTGGTTGACCCGGCACCGGCGCATTGCCTCGATTTCCGTCTTGCTAAGCGTCAAAGATGCGAGATCATCGAGTTTAGGCGGATCACTGAACTTGCCGATCTGCAGAACGTTTTCGCTCTTCTTGAAATTGACAATATCCCGTACTCTCTCGAGAAAAAACGCGCTGGATACATCGAGGCGCATAATTGCGAAGGCGGCGACTTCACGGGTCTCAGCGGTTCTGGGAAGGCGGACAACAATTTCCCCTCTGTCCACCGCCGCGACTTCAGCGGCGGTGAACCCGAGTCGCTGTAAAAGAAATGCTTGAAGCCCCAACGAGGGCGCCGGGGTTGGAAGGCCGGTCTGGACAGCGGCCATCGCCAATTGCTGCGATGCGTGAGGCGCTCCCGCAATGCCCGAAACGAGCAGGGCCAGGCAGAGTGCGGCGCTAAGGTGTATTGCCTTGTTTCGTCGTAGCATTCGATTCTCCAGACTTAACCATTATCGGTAAAACTGTTGACAGCCACAATCCCTAATCCTAGGATTGCAGCCGAACTTCAGTTAAGTGCTAGAGGCCTAGAGTAGAAAATAACGTGGACGTATCTCAATTAATTCAGCAGAGGTTGACGGAACTGGGGCTGGACCAGAGGGACCTTGCAGATGCGGCGGAAGTCACAGAATCGTATATTTCTCAATTGCTAAGCCGGAAGAAGATGCCTCCGGCGCCGGAGCGAACCGACATCTATGACAAACTTGCGCGGGTCTTGAGACTTCCACCTGGTAGACTCGCCGGCCTGTCGGATCTTCAAAGGCGGCAGGAACTCAAAAGGAAGATTCAGGGCTCACCTGTGCCGCTGTTCGGAGAGGTGCGTGCTTTGCTTCTTCAGAAATGTAAGCCTTCAAAACGGAATGCAGTTCGGTCGATCTTCGAGAAAGAACCGTTCGGGGAAATGGAACGGCTGATCACCCAGAAGATTCTAGACGTCGTTAAAGCCTTGACCAAAGAGGAACTGAAGCGCGAAAAATGGCTGCGAACGGCCGCGAAGCATAGCAACCGAAGTTACAAACAGATCAGAGTCGCGGTGCTCGAATTCTTGGATGCGGATGTGTTTAACATCACGCCGGAAAGCTGCGCGTCTTTTTTGAGGCCGCTGATCCGGTCGTGGGACATCGATCTCGCGTCATTCACGCTGGATGTCGTTTTGAACCCGAAGGTTTCTCGCGAAGGCTGGAAGAGATTTGAATTCGTCGAGAAGGTTGTGAAAGGGGCAGTGGAGCAGCCGGGTTTGCGGGCGTTCTTGAGGGATTCGTCACTGAGTGGGGATGCAACCCCGGATGAGATCAAGATTCTCCAGGATCTCAGTTTCGGCGAACAACTGCGGCCGACAGCTCTCTACTACTACCGTGAACTTCAAAGTCTCAGAGACCCACTTCACTTTCGGAAATGAGGCCATGCAGGGCGGTCCTGGAGTGCAACGTCTTATAAGGAAGTAAAATATGCAAATGATGGCATACTGGTAGGCATGGCGCGTGGGGACAAACCAAAAAAAGAAAAAAAGAAGCCTAAGAAGAAGTAGGCCCACCACTTCTATGCAGTCGCCGCGGTAGTAGTTTGCAAGGCGGCTCTCTTCCTGCGAGGTTGCGGATCGTTCGACTTGAATCGTCCGCCACAACGTCGTACGCGGGTTGGTGCGGAGAATGAATTCCCTCCATCGCCTTGCTCTTAACTCGCTGTAGCCTTCAGTTCATTCATGCAAGGAAAACCCTCCTTTCTTCGGTAGCAATCTCATGTAGCGCAGACTTCAGCGGCTTCCGGTTGATATCGAGCAGTCCCGTTGCTGATAAATCTCA
>CAZIPZ010000012.1:0-8261 GCA_964541075.1 uncultured Solibacteraceae bacterium
TGAGCGATTCCTGCCGCAAGTTGACCGATGGCCACCATCTTTTCCTGCTGAACCATTGCATCCTGCGACTGCTTCAGCTGGCGTGTACGATCGGCCACCTTTCGCTCAAGGTTTTGGTAGGACTCCTCCAGTTTGGCAGCCATGGAATTGAACTGGTTGCTGAGCAACTCGATTTCATCCCCCGACTCAATACGCAGTCTCTGATCAAGCCGGCCTTTCTCAATCACTTCGGCGCCTTTGCGTAACTGGTCGATTCGCGCGGTGACCCGCTTCGAAAAGACTGTTGCAATTCCGATAGCAATCAGCATGGAAACGGCGACAAGGCCCAGGATGTATAGGTTTGTCCGGTGGGAGACTTCGGTCTCGATGGCCTGCTGAGAACTTGCAATTGAATTGATAAACGAAAGCGGACGCCCGATGAATATCGCACCGACAACCTGGTTGGCATGATTTCGCAGAGGTTCGTAAGCCCCAAGAAGCTGTTCGCCGTCAATCCGCGTTTCCCGTTCGAAATACTCTCCGCGACTAAGTGTGCTCGATCCGCGCTGACCTAACAGCGTGCCCGTTGCATTGACCCGGCCTTCCGGCATCTTGTTGTAGATAGTTGTCGCTATTCGAACGTTTCCGAGAAAAACGGATGCATGATCTTCAAGCAGTTGTTTAACGTCTTCAACGATGGAAAGGTCTTTGTTTAACAAGCGTCCGGCAATGACGGCCCCGACAATCTTACCTGCCCGGTTGCGGACCGGAGCTGTGACTGTCATCACGAGGCCTCGCTCCTCATCAGTGTTTGGCGGCGCCTCCACTTGGGAAGAGCTTCTTAGGCGGATTCGGGCTCGATCCCGTAGTGTCGAAATGATCCTGCGATCAATGATGTAGTTTTCCTGCTGGAGAATTTCGGGGGCGAACGCTTCGAAGGATTGAATAGTATCTCCAGCCAGCGCCTGCCGAATGAGGCGGGGCACTGAAGAGACCGGCCCTCTCGAGTTCTGGTATTCTCGGTTGAGAGTGTCATCGCCAAAAGCCTCAGGGTTCGTGGCTCGCAACACTGTCCGGCCATGAGCATCCACAACTGTCGTCATCGAGAAATCAGTTTCGCGCTGGACAGCTAACAGCATTGCCGCCATCTGCTTGCGTTCAAGGTCCGTTACGGGAAGGTTTTCTCCGATTGCTCCAGACTCCGCGAGTGCTCCCAAGGCGGTGGCTGTATGCTCAAAAATCTTTTTGAAATTGTCCTTGAAGATAACGACGTTGGTTCGAACTTCTCGCTGACCCTGTTCTTGGACGAACCGGAGCCGCAACTCGCTAAGCCGTTCGAAGTAGTTGCTGATAATGCCCTTCATAAGGATGCTGGACAACAGCACCGTCAGCAGGGAACCTGCCAAAAAACTGTAGACTAGCTTTCTGCGTAGCGACTGTCGGAAGATCATAGAATTATGGCTGGTATTGTATCGAATTTTGAGGACGCTTCCCTAATTACGAAGGCTTCCCAATTCCGACATTCTCAAGGGAAGTTATCGTGGCCGGCTCGAAGGGATCATGCCTAGCACCCCCGATCCTTATCTGTGGTTGGAAGATCTCGATTCCTTCGAAACCCGTTCCTGGATCGATTCACAAAACCGGAAGACTTTTGAATTTTTGGATGGGATTGCGGAGCGACAGGTCCTAAAGTCTCGACTTACTGAACTTGCCGATTATGAGCGATGCGCGGTTCCACTCAAGGAAGGAAACCGCTATTTCTTCTTAAAGAACAGCGGCTTGCAAAATCAGGCCGCCGTGTACGCACAGGACGGCTTAGACGCAATACCTCGGTTAATCCTCGATCCCAACACGCTATCGGCTGATGGAACGGTGGCCCTCACTGGAATGAATGCGAGTCATGACGGACGCCTTCTGGCCTATGGACTTGCCGGCGCAGGTTCCGATTGGCAGGAGTGGCGAGTGCTCGATGTTGAGACTTGCAAGGACGCCGCTGACCATTTGAAATGGATCAAGTTTACAGGAGCGTCTTGGTCGGCCGACAACAAAGGATTCTTCTATTGCCATTTTGATGAACCCTTAAACCGCCAGTACGAAGCGCCGAATTTTAACCAGAAAGTTTTTTACCACCGCCTCGGCCAACCGCAGTCAGATGATCTGCTGATATACGAAAGACCGGACCAGAAGGAGTGGAGCTTCGACGTCCACGTTACAGACGATGGCCGCTATCTGATCATCCATGTCTGGACGGGCGACAGTCATAACGACATGCTCTTCTACAAGGACCTCTCGGTGGATGGTCCGATCGTGGAACTCATTGCGAAGTTTGAAGCTCGCTATCATTTCCTCGGAAATGATGGTCCGATTTTCTGGCTAGCGACGGACAAGGACGCTCCTCTGGGGCGCGTCATTGCTGTGGACATTCAAGATCCAATCTCCACATCGTGGCGTGAAATCATTCCGGAACGTTCCAGCACACTCGAACAGGTAAGCATTGTCGGTGATCGCTTTATTGCGCGCTACTTGAAGGATGGGTGCGCACAAGTCAGAATCTTCGATTTGAATGGGTGCTTCCTGGGGGATCTTCCCCTGCAGGGTTACGGAACAGTTACGGGCTTTTCCGGGCGCCGGGGCGATCCCGAAACCTTTTTCGACTTCAGCGACTTTACCAGCCCAACCACGGTTCACTACTACAACTCGGCAACAGGTGAATCCCGTGTGTTTCACAGGCCTCGTCTCTTATTCAATCCCTTGGACTTTGAAACGCGCCAGGTCTTCTACATAAGTAAGGACGGGGTTCGTATTCCGATGTTTATTTCGCATCGTCGCGGGCTCGTTCTGGACGGTTCGAACCCAACAGAGCTTTATGGATACGGTGGTTTTAACGTTTCTATGACTCCGGGTTTCAGCGTCAGCAGAATCGCGTGGATGGAAATGGGCGGTGTATCCGCTGTTGCCTGCATCCGAGGCGGCGGTGAATATGGGGAAGAGTGGCATAAGGCGGGAAGCCGCGCAAAAAAACAAAACTGCTTCGACGACTTTATCGCTGCTGCGGAGTGGCTGATCGACAACAAGTACACATCGTCGCCCAAGCTTGCTATTCACGGCCGCAGCAACGGAGGGTTGCTGGTCGGCGCCTGCATGAATCAACGGCCTGACCTATTCGGCGCGGCCATTCCTGCGGTCGGTGTTATGGATATGCTGAGATTTCACAAATTTACAATCGGCTGGGCATGGGTTGCGGAGTATGGCTCCCCCGACAACAGTGAAGATTTCAAAGTGCTGCGAGCCTACTCTCCCTATCACAACATCAAAGAAGGTGTGCAATATCCCGCGACGCTGATAGTCACAGGCGACCATGATGATCGCGTTGTGCCGGGCCACAGTTACAAGTTTGCGGCGGCGCTGCAGGCCGCGCATAGAGGGCCTTCACCTATTCTGATCCGCATCGACGTTCGCGCCGGACATGGTCTAGGAAAACCCATCAAGAAATGGATAGCCGAAACGGCGGACATTTTGGGGTTCTACGTACGGGTGCTTGGCGTTTCGAAAGAGTCCGCATCTTCATCGGAAACGTAGCGCGCTCAGTGAATGAGCGTTGAGCGTCGCTCCCTTGTCACTCTTTGAATACAGCGCCGTTTGCGCTAGCAACGATAGGTGAATTTTTTCTGGCTCAGGACACTAAGAGAAGTCTATTCAAAGAGGCGAAGGCGTCTGAGATAGACGTCGGAGATGTAGAGCGCCAACGCCAGGATTGCGACATACGGCCACAGGGGCGTTGGCAGCGCTGTGGTTTCGCCATTGGCATCAAAGATCGCTTTGCTGTCCGGTTGGAAGATGCCTCCTGTTTCCTGGCTGATTTCATGCAAGATATCCGTATTGGGTGGATAGAAGTGATATTCCTCCGGGTAAGAATACTCGAGAATTCGAGACGGACCGCCATTCCGTTGGTCGATCGCCCGAAACAAATAAGACCCCCGTTCGGTCAAAGGAAACGTCGCCTCGTAAGAGCCAGGACCCACCTGAAACACGTTCACGGTAGAGACGGATTGGTTGGGCGAAATGATTCTCACCTGAGATTGCAGCTTGTTCTTGAACTGACCATCCCTTTGAATGGCATTGATGGTAATTTTGGCCTCCCGACCCTCGCGCGCAACGCGAAAGTCAAAATCGTTGTCATCTCGCCGTCGCATGATCTCCCGAACGAGCTGCGACCAAAATTTAGGGTATCCGGACCAAGTCAGCCATTGAGCCGCCCAGCGGTCTTTCAAGTCTGAGGTGAAGGCGGCGGTCTTACCCAGTCCGTATTGCCAGCGCGCGAGGATTGGATCGTCATCCTTTTGCAGGAGCACTTCCGACGTGTCTTTGGGAGTTACAGCAACGTAGCCTAGGAGAGGCGGAGCGTCGGCGAAGTTAATGCCCTTGAACGCTTCCACATTCTTCTTTACTGCGGGCTTAAATTCCTCTTCCTCACGAAGGGTCTTGCCGGTTGCAAGGTCCGTTTCCTGCGCAAAGATTTGAGGGACTCTGTCGGCATCGCGAATGTAATAGGACCTGCCCTTTCCCCAAACGGCGATCTTGGCGAGGAGGTCACGGTCTGCTCCTTCGCCAACGGCGACCGTAGAAACAGTGATTTTTTGTTCAGACATCAGTCTGGTGAGGCCCTCAAAGTCCTCAGGCAGCGATCTTCCGTCAGACAATAGAATTACGTGTTTGATTTCAGTAGCCGCATCTATTAGCTGTTTGTACGCTTCCTTAAGAGCGGGGAAGATGTTGGTCTCGCCGCCCGCAATAATTGTGCTTATAGCCTGCTCGATCGCTCCGCGGTTGGCGACCGGCTGAAATCGGACCGGCCAATAAAAATTGTAGTCAAACGCAACCACTCCAAACCGATCCTCGTCCTTCAATTTTGCGAGCGGGGCCTTAGTCGCCTCTTTCGCCAATTCCATCTTTGGACCCGCCATACTTCCGGACTTGTCGAGAACGATGATCATGGCGATCGAATCCGGCTTTGGCTTTTTGGTTTCAAACGTCACCGGAAGAACTTCTTCCAGCACGGTCTTCGCATAGCCGCCTTCGCCGTAGTGGTTTTCTCCTCCAGAAACGATGAAGCCCCCGCCGAGATCCCGAACATACGTGGCAATCGTGCTCATTTGTTCTTCGGTCAGGTTTTTGCGCGATACGTCGGAGAGCACTATCGCATCGAAGGAATCGAGGTCCTCGATACGATTTGGTATTCGCTCAGGTGGAACCGAGACAGCGGTCAGCCCCTCCATATTCAATGCTTGTTGAAGGTAGCGAGCGCTTTCGGCGCGACCCTCGACGTAGAGAATTCTTGGGCGTCCTTGAACGACGAGCGAATCCCGAAACCGATTGTTGTCCGGAAATGGGTCGCCGGATGATGTGACTTCGGCAACCAGGGTGACAGGACCGGTCTCATCCTTGATTCGTCCCTCAAACCCGATGCGGTTCAAACCCTTCTTTAGTTGAACTTTTCGTTTGCCGAGCGATTTTTCGCGATACTTCACCTCGACGTCGGCCGGAGTTTCCACTTGACTGTAAACGTGAGCTTCCAGCGGGAACAGTTCGTCGTCGTTCACCTGGGCGGGAGCCATGATCGATTCCACCCATACGTCGCGATTCGTACGTGTGGGTATGGGAACCGTGTATACGTGAACACCCTCCTGTTTCAAGCGAGAGATCGTGTTCATCATATGCCCGGAGTTTTCATTGCCGTCGGTCATCAAAACCATGCGTTTGAGATGATGAGGCGCAAGGCTCCGCAGGCCACGGTCGATCGCGCTTTCTATGTCTGTACCACTTTGGTCGATTCCTCCCTCATTGGCCCTGGATGCAACCTGTACGGTCTTGAGCTGATCCAACTGATCGAAAATTGCTGAGTTTTCTCCAAAGGGAATAAACATGGAATGATCGGGCTGTCCTCCGGCATTCGCCTCTTCGATCCATTGAATGGAGGATTGAATTGCGCTTGGTGCAACGCTTTGGGAAACATCGAGCAGGTAAACGACGGACAGCCACACGCCCGTTCGGTAGACAACCGGCTGCGCCAGCGCTAGCGCTAGCAGCACGATGACCAATGATCGAACAGTGCTCAACAGCGCCAGATGTTTCGGACTGAGGTCCGCCTGGGACTTGCGTTGGATCCACCAGATTCCTGGGACCAGGAAGAGCAGCAGGAATGGCCAGTAAGCGCCGATCGTTAATCGCATAGGCAATTCATAACGTAATCCGTCTGTGATAAGTGAACCACTCGACGCTGATTAGAACTAGCGCACCCAGCAGCAAATAGAACCAGAGTTCGCGCCTCAAAAGAAAGGTCTCAGAAGCGCCCGCATTTTCACCCCTAAAAATGGAGCTGTTTACATCCGAAAAAACGCGATTCGTGAGATTCACTGCGATGTGGACGCGTGCACTTCCTTGATTGGCCGTGTAAAGCCCCGGTTGGCGCGCCTCGAACACCGTGCCGCCCAGCTGTTGAGCCGAAGGAACAGGTTGTCCATCGATCGACTGGATTTGGGCGTTCGCCAAAGAAAGTCTGACCGTCCCTGGACTACGCCGCATGGCAAGACCGTCCCGATTGAACCACGATAAAACATTTTCAATGAACACTGGGAACCCAACGTGAAAAGGAAAATCCGATGAATCCAAATCGAAAGTGAGCAACACCCATTGCGGTTTTTCCGACACCACGATTAGCGGTATTTGGTTGGATTCCGCAACAACCGTGAGGTTTCCAGGATCGATGCGTGCGGCGCGTTCGATGGACAGATCATGAACCGGAACGTATTGCATCACCGGATGCTCTTCGGCCCAGTTGGTGATCTGAGGTTTTTGGACAACTCCATTCGCAGTTCTTAGCCATGGGGCCGCGGGCGTTCCGATCACCAACGCCGGCCGAGGCGGCGGTTGGGGCGGAGCAAACTGATCAAATACATAAACGTCGATGTCCGGCGCTTCGCGGTAGCGTGTGGGATCGGTCACAACAAGATCGACGTAATTATCCAGACCAAGCAATGTGGCTAGATATCCAGGTTTGCGTGTGACCAGCAGCGTTCTTGTCTTGCGCTTGATGGGAAGGTAGGCGTACGCGACATCATCCATCTCGAGAGAATCATTCCTGGACTGGATGATGGCTCGTACTCCACCCCCTGCGAATTTCGACAAATCGACGATATCTTTCAGGGATTCCCCCGGCGCCAGACGCACAGCCTTCTGAACGCGTTGGCCGCCGGCGCCGCTTATCGTCAGCCCGACTTCGTTGACCTGGCGGCCAAAATTCTGCACTTCAACATAAGCTTCGTAGGCAAGCGGCGACGATGGGATTGAACGGATTTCGAATGCTGTAATTCCTGCGTTTTCGGCTGCTTCAAAGACGGAAATCCGCCGTACGGACGCCGGGACGTTTCGAACCGCGACTCCATCCGATATGAAAAACACGCGCGAATTAACTTCTTCGATGGTCGGAAAATGCGGTTCGCCATTCGTGGGGGATATTTGCGCCAGGAAGTTCTTCGCTTCTGCACGGTCTGTTGTAAGCGCGGCAGAGGTCGCGCCAGACGTGGCCACGATTTGAAACTCCGTTGTCGGACCGCCGCTGTCGATCAGGGAGCTCGCCTCGATCATGGCGTGTTGCCAGCGAGTCCGGCCGTCACTTGCGCGCGTGTTCATTGTCGGAGAGGTGTCAAGGACAATAATGATGCGTTCGTTCTTTCCGGTTAAGGACTCGATTTCAGGCCGTGCGACGGACAACGCAATGAGCAGCGCGATGGTAGCCGCGATGACGATTGAGACAACCTTACGAAGACTGTCCCAAAGCGAATGCTGCTGCCGGTCATCAAGAACCCGTCGCCACACCAGCGAAGAGGATAGAAACACTCGTCGATGGCGCAGCTTGAGAAGATAGGACGCCACTACAAGCCCGACGGATGCGAGCACCAGCGCCATCGTCTGCGCCGTGGTCAGAGACAAGAATCTCATTTCAAGAACCTACCTTGGCGAAACACCCTTAGCACAAGCTCATCAAACGGAAAATCCGTGACAGTTCTAACGTATCCAAACTGGTGCTTCCAGCAGTAGCTTTCGATAGCTTCACAATGTTTGGCAAATTCCCGGTGATAAGCGCTGACCAGCGAAGGCGTTATCGTGATTTCCCGCGTACTCTGACTCTCGGCGTCCACGATGAGCAGTTCGCCTTTTAAAGAGGGATCTACTTCCTCGTGGCTCGTCACGTGGATGGCGAAGACGTCATGACGAAAATGGCG
>CAZIPZ010000012.1:8271-36610 GCA_964541075.1 uncultured Solibacteraceae bacterium
TCCAGTGCAGTTTCAAAGCCGTTGGGGTCCAGGAAATCGGAAATCACCACGGCGAGGCCGCGCCTTCGTCCTTCAGTGCAATAGGTCCTTAGCGATTCCCTCGTATTGGTTTCACCACTCGAAGTGACTTCGTTGAGGAACCGGAAGATCTTGAATATGCGACCCTTTCCGCGCTGCGGAGGCATTTCGTTCTTGATGCGGTCGGCGTAGGAGATCAGGTTGATCCGGTCGAGGTTCGCCAATCCTATATAGCAAAGCGCCGCAGCGACCTTTTTCGCATAGTCCAGCTTTGAAGGATTTCCGAAATCCATGGACTGGCTGCTGTCCACGAAAACATAAATCGGTAGATCTTCCTCCTCTTCGAACAATTTCAGAATGAGGCGATTCAGACGAAGGTAGGCTTTCCAATCCAGGTGACGAAAATCATCACCGGCGACATACTGGCGATAGTCGGCGAACTCCAACCCAGTACCTCGTCGCCTCGTGCGGCGCTCTGCCTTCATCTGCCCGGCAAAAATGCGCTTCGAAATGATGTTGAGATATTCGAGTTTCTTCAGGAACTCGTCGTCAAAAAGCGCAAGATTCGCTTCCTTGGAAGTGGTCGACATGGCTGATTTCTTGGACTAATTATTTCGGATTTCGGATTGAGGTCCGTCAATTCCCCACTCTGTCAGCTGGGTTCCGGCGTGTTTTCCAAAATGGAATTGACGATGGCATCCGTATCGATGCGTTCGGCCTCTCCTTCAAAATTCAAAAGCACTCGATGGCGTAAAGCTCCCAGGGCGACCGATCGGATGTCCTCACAAGACACGTGCACTCGGTTATTGAGGAGCGCTCGGATTTTTCCTCCGATCACGAGAGATTGCGCACCTCTAGGGCTGGACCCATACCGAACGTAGCGCATCACCATGGCGGGAGCGTAGGGTGGTTTCGGGTGAGTCGCCAATGTCAGACGGACCGCATAGTCCTGCACCGGCCGCGCTATTGGAACCGCGCGCACGGTCTTTCGCATTTCAAGGACCTCGCCTTGGCCTAGAACTCGATCGACCCGGGGTTCCGCAGTTTTGGTTGTTCGATTAAGAATCGTATGCATGCTTTCAAGCGAGGGGTAGTCCACCTTCAGCTTCATGAAAAATCGATCCAACTGGGCTTCAGGAAGAGGATAAGTGCCTTCCATTTCCAACGGATTCTGTGTTGCAAGGACGAAGAACGGCGACTCCAATTGATAGGTCTTCTTGCCGACCGTGACGCTCTTTTCCTCCATTCCTTCAAGTAGCGCGGATTGCGTTTTCGGTGTTGCACGATTCACTTCGTCCGCGAGCACGATATTGGAAAAAATGGGCCCAGGTTGGAATTCCAAAAACTTCTCACCCACAGCATTTTCCTGAACGACATTCGTTCCTGTGATGTCCGCGGGCATGAGGTCGGGCGTGAATTGAATACGCGAAAACTTAAGATGCATGACGTCAGCCAGAGTTGACACCAGCTTTGTCTTGCCCAGCCCTGGCACGCCTTCGAGCAGGACGTGGCCATTTGCAAGCAAGCTCATGATCACGCCGTCGATGATTTCTTGCGCTCCGACGATGACCTTCGACACCTCATCCTTTACACGCCTAAACTGACCCTGAAACGTCTCTACCTGTTGATCGATCGCCGTGCTCATTGTTGAAAAGTCCTACTTCTGACTTGGCTTGCGTATCGCCTCAAAATAATTCCTAATCAAAGGCCGATACTCCCATGGAATGCGGTCCTGATTGAGAAGATCCTGTTGGCCGGGGCTTAGCTCCGACTTAACGTTGCGGTAATCCAGCTTCGAACGTTCCTGCTTGCTCGCTTCTTCGAGATCATCCGTCTGGTCGCGCGAATCCTGCATTCCGGCCAGTTCTTCCAGAGCCAGTTGAACGTCCAGCTTCGTTGGCGCGCCTTCGCGTGGTCCACTGTCGCCGCCGGCGCCCGAGGGCATCTGATTCCCGCCTTCAGTTGGCGCGGGAGCCGCACCCTGGCCCTGCCCGATCGGGCGGCCGTCTTTCACTGTTCCTTCGCCCGCCTGCATGTCGCCTGTCCCGTCCATAGTTGGCGCCCCGGCTTTTTCGTCTCCTGGTTGAGCTTGAGCGTCCTGGTTTCTACCCTGCGCATCAGCGCCTTCCTTCTGGCGCTGTCGCAGAGATTCCTCCAGGCTCTGCAACTGCCGGCTTGCCTGATTCTTCATTTGTTGACTGGCGATCTTTTCGGACAGCGCTTCGAGGTCTCGAGCCACATTCTCCAGAGACTGGCTGGCCCCACGCCGGTCCTGCGTCCTGAGTTTCTGGGCTGCGTCATTCAAGTCCGTTGCAAGCTGTTCCAGGCCAGGACGGTTGTTCTGCGCGGCTTGTTCCAGCGCCTGCTGCATATCTTGAATATCCTGCGGCTGCGCTTCCTGAAGGTTTTTGTTGAGTTCTCGCAGGTTGGCTGCGGCTTCCTTCAGCTGCCTGTTCATCACCGCCATTCCAGCATTCATCAGCTTGTCAGCCTGTTGCAGGTCCTCACCCATTTGTTGAAGGCCTTCGCTAATGGCGGCGAAATCGAGGTTGGCTTCGCCCAATTCCGCCTGCATCTTTTCGAGTTCCTGCAGGGCTTCCGGTACTGCCATCTCTCCATCCCGCAGTTGTTGCATGATCTCTTCAAGACGTTTGGCCAATTCCGAGTTCTTCATCTGTTCGGCCTGCGACAGCAGGTCCTTGGCCTGGTCCAGCAGTTTTGATTCATCATTTGTGAGGCTGAAAGCAGGCGCGGCTTGGAGCCGGAGCCAATTGTGATTCAACGGGAGCGGAGCGAAGTTGAGCGCCACAAACACGAGTAGCATGCTCGCAGCGATGTAGGAAGTCCGAGGAATCGTGAAAGGATATAAGCGGTCGACATCCAGGCGCTGCATTTCACCCGCCGCGCGCTTGATTTGGACGTCCACCCATTCCGATTGCCGGGGATTATTGATAAACCAATAAGCAGTCTTGATTTGGTCGTGCAGCTTCGCCTTTTGATCAATGGCCGCCGCAGCCTGCTCCAGACTGCCTCGCTTCTTGAAGTGACGGAACGACCACGCAAGCAGGCCGAAAAGCCACAATCCGGCAAGCACCATAAGAGTCCTGCCTTGAACGGGATGGAAGAGGTCCCAGATCTTGAAGACAATCGGGAAAATCAGAAACAACGTCAGACCAAAAGTGAGATTGCAGGAGAGCCGGTTCGCACGGAGTCGTCGGTCGACGCTGGCCAGCCAGTTGATGATGATTTCCCTGTCCGACATTGATTGGAAAGGCTCTTTCCCAGTGCTAGGAATCGAGCTAAGCCTACCATAGACCATTGAAGCCTGAGAATCGATTAGTGATGCAGCACCTGGCGATATATCAACCGGTTTCTTGCACTTGCGGCGAGCAGTCCGCCTTCAATCGATTCAGTCCATCCAATTGCCATCAAGAAGGAATTTGGGTTCTGCGGAACAAGTCATTCAACCGACTGTGGTTCCCGGTGTGTTCGTCACAAAAAAAGGGGCGACGGTGGCAATGCCGGCGCCCCCTCCATCACCCAAAGACGGAGAATCTACAAGGAGAATCAATGTTCATTTTTAAGGAGAGCAATTCTGGGACCAGCTAGGTCGAAATCTTGACCGAAGCGAAGGGAACTTGTGCGGCGATTTTCAGGCCATAAGCCTCCAGCGCCACCATCTTTCGAGGATGGTTGGTCAGGATTCTCAAGGATCGAACGCTTAGGGCCGAGAGAATTTGCGCCCCGATGCCGTACTCCCTTTGTTCGCCCTGCAATCCGATTGTCTCATTAGAAACCAGGCTGTGTTTTCCGTGATATTCGAGTTCATTGAACGTTTGCCGGGACCTGCCCATTTCATGCAAATAGAGCAGAACGCCTCTTCTTTCTTTAGAGATCATTTCCATCGCGCGGTCCATTTGCTCGTGGCAATGGCAAGCGATGGATCCAAAGACATGACCGGTCAGGCAATGCGTCTGGACACGCACCAATATGTTCTCACCGTTCTCGATATCTCCGCAAACCATTGCAAAGTGGCTTTCCTTATCAAGGATGCTTTCAAAAGCGATCATCCGAAAATCGCCGTGACGTGTCGGGAGAACGGTTTCGCCTACCTTACGCACGATCCGCTCGGTCCGTAATCGATGGCGTATCAGATCCGCCACTGTAATGATCTTGAGATCATGTTCTTCCGCAAACTCGAATAGATCCGGCACGCGAGCCATCGTGCCGTCCTCCTTCATGATTTCGCAGATCACTGCCGCCGGTGTTAGTCCCGCGATAGAAGCTAGATCGACGGAGGCTTCGGTCTGACCGGCTCGCACAAGAACGCCGCCATCGCGAGCGCGTAGCGGAAAAATGTGGCCGGGCCGTGCGAGGTCACCGGGTTTGGTTTTGGGATCAATGGCTGTAAGGATGGTTTGCGCCCGATCGAAAGCGGAAATGCCCGTGGAAACGTTTCGACGCGCTTCAATCGATACGCAAAAGGCAGTACCGTATTGCGAAGTGTTGTTGTGCTCGGAAACCATCAAAGGAATGCCCAACTCATCCAGCCTTTGGCCGGTCATCGAAAGGCAAATCAGGCCGCGGCCGAAACGCGCCATGAAATTGATCGCATCTGGCGTGACCTTTTCGGCAGCGATCATCAGGTCGCCTTCGTTTTCGCGATCCTCGTCGTCAACGATGATCACCACACAGCCCTCTTGAATTTGGCTTACGACTTCTTCAACTGTTCCGAATTCCATACGGTTTCAATAGGTTTTCAATGTATTTCGCGAGGATGTCAAACTCCAGATTGACCGGCTCGCCCCGTTGGGTTGTTCTTAGATTGGTGTTTTCGAACGTGTGCGGAATGATGGCCGTTGAGAAAGCACCGTCGCCGCGCAGTGCCGCCACAGTCAAACTGATTCCGTCCACAGCGATCGAACCCTTTTCCACCAAATAGCGTGCGTTCCCTGGGGGAGTCTCGATCTCCAGATCCCAGACATCGCCCCGGCGGTCGAACTTCCGAATGCGGCCCACGCCATCCACATGTCCTTGAACAATGTGGCCGCCTAGTCTCGACTCCAGACGCACCGGGCGTTCCAGGTTCACGGGCGATCCTGCTTTGAGACGTCCGAGTGTTGTTCGCTCCAAAGTCTCACGCGACATTTCTGCGAGAAAAATGTCTCCGAGCAACTTTTTTGCAGTTAGACAAACACCATTTATCGCAAGGCTCGAGCCGGATTGAAGGTCCCGCAGTACGGTTTGGGCCCGGACTCGAATAATTCGAAAAGGATCAGAGTCGCTGATTTCAACGACCTCACCCACTTCTTCAATTATGCCTGTGAACATACGCACTTAACATGAGGTCTGGTCCGACCTTCGCTACGAACCAGTCGCTTAAGGCGATTGCATGAGCCAACTCCGAGACTCCCTCGCCGCCGACGGCCGGAAACTCGCGTCCACCAAGGATTTTGGGGGCGACAAAGAGGATTATCTTATCAATTAAGCCGGCATGAACGGCATTAAAAGCCAGATCTGGCCCGCATTCCAGCAAAAAGCTCTGGATCTCGCGTTTATAAAGTTCCGACGAAAGCGCTGCGAGACTGTCTCTAAAGAGCAAGGCGTCTTGAAACTCGCTGAGTCTTCGGCGTCTGTCTAGGATCACCCGCAACAACGGCCTCCTTCGGGGAAGGCCGCTCCGGTCTGTTAGTTGTGGTTTATCCGCGATGATTGTGCCGCTGCCTGTAACAAGCGCATCGCACCGGTGTCGAATGCGATGCACCATCGCTCTCGATTCTTCAGACGTGATCCACTTGGATTCGCCGCCGTGCGCAGCGCTCTTTCCGTCCAGCGTCATCGCGATCTTCAAGATTCCGAAAGGACGCTGCTGAGTTTTGTAAGTGACAAAGGCTTCATTTAGGCGCCGGGCCTCGCTTTCGAGGACCCCGGTCTCCACGGAAATCCCAGAGTTGCGCAACAAATCTAGACCGCCCCCTTTGACGAGCGGGTTAGGATCTTGCATCGACGTCACCACTCGTGCGATGCCGGCTTCGACGATGGCCCTCGCGCACGGCGGTGTTCGTCCATCGTGAGAACACGGTTCCAGGGACGTATAGATTGTGGCTCCTCTGGCGGCTTCACCGGCCTGCTCCAGAGCGATAACTTCGGCGTGCCTGACGCCGTCATAGGTGTAGAAGCCTTCGCCGACAACTTTCCCGTGCTTTACGATAACTGCACCAACCATTGCGCCAGGACTTGTAAGCCCTGCGCCTTTTTCGGCAAGTTCAAGGGACCGTCGGATATGTGATGCGTCGTCCATCCGTATGCGTCAGGCTGCGAACAGGGAATCAACAAAATCGTCAGCCGAGAATTCTATGAGGTCGTCCATCTTTTCGCCGACTCCGACAAAGCGAATCGGAATCTTGAGATCTTTGGCGATCGCGGTTACGACACCACCCTTAGCCGTTCCATCAAGCTTTGTTAGAACGAGACCGGTGACGCCAGCGCTCCTTGTAAATTCACGCGCCTGCATCAACCCGTTTTGTCCTGTCGTTGCGTCGAGCACAAGCAGAACCTCATGGGGCGCACCGGGCACCTCTCTTCGCGCAATGCGTGTCATTTTTTCCAATTCCGACATTAGGTTGCTTTTGGTGTGTAAACGGCCGGCAGTGTCGACAATCACATAATCGATCTTTCGCGCCTTAGCGGACTGAAGGGCGTCATACAACACAGCTGAAGGATCAGCTCCGGCTTTCTGTTTCACGATTTGGGCATTTGCTCGTCCTCCCCATATTTCCAGTTGTTCAGTCGCCGCAGCACGAAACGTGTCTGAAGCACATAAGAGGACCTTGCTTCCGCCCGTTTTGAATCGATGAGCTAACTTCCCGATAGTGGTCGTCTTACCAACGCCGTTTACGCCCACGATGAGAATCACGAAGGGATTTCCTTCCTCAACTTGCTTAGGAGGCGAGTAATTGATCGCTAGTATTTTTCGAAGCTCTTCTTTGATCGCGCTCTTGAGTTGCGTTGGATCCTGAAGGATTTTGTGTGACACGCGATCACGGATTGAGTTCAGTATCTCCGTCGTCGTCGCGATGCCGATGTCGGCGCCGATCATGATGGCCTCGAGTTCGTCGAGCATGTCCGCATCAATTTCTTTCTTGCCTTCGACCAGTTCCTGGATGCGCTCCGTGAAATTTTCTTTTGTTTGTGTGACGGCCGTTTTGATTTTTTCCAGGACGGTCGGCTCTCGTTTGGTTGTTCCAAATAGCGTGATGAATTCCATATCGGATTTTCTGCCTACTCCTCTTTCAGCTTTCTTTCCATGAGATCGATGATTGCATCTTGCGGTTTAAGTCCATCGTACAGAACTGAATACATCTTCTCAGCAATCGGCATTTCCACGTTCAGCCTGCGTGCAAGTTCCACAGTCGGTTTTGTGGTTTTTACTCCCTCGGCGACCATACGCATACTCGAAATAATTTCGTCGATATTCCGTCCTTGACCGAGTTCAATGCCCACTCTCCGATTTCGGCTGAGAAGTCCGTAAGAAGTCAGAACGAGATCCCCGATCCCTGCCAATCCGGAGAGCGTTTCGCGGCGTCCGCCGCAGGCGACGACCAGCCGAGTCAGTTCAGCGAGACCGCGGGTCATGAGAGCCGCAGTTGTGTTTGATCCCAGGCCCAAACCATCCACCACGCCGGCTGCAATGGCGATGATGTTCTTTGCGGATGCCGCGATCTCGACTCCGATGATGTCCGGATTGGTGTAGAGACGAAAGTGAGGTGCGGACAATTCTTGCTGCAGAGACAATCTTAGTTGCGCATCCTGCGCTGCGACTACGAGTGCGGTAGGTTCACCGCGCGCCACTTCTGCCGCAAACGTGGGCCCTGAGATCGTGGCCACTTGAGGGATAAATGCGGGTTTGATGACGTCCACAATTACTTCGGACATTCGCATCAACGTGTCATTTTCAATTCCCTTGGCGGCGCTAACGAAAATCATGCTCTGTCGCAGGAATGGCCGCATTTTTGAAAGCATAGATCTACAGACGTGCGATGGTAAAGCCATGAGAACAATCTGCGCGCCGCTGAGAGCATCATCCAGGGAGCTAGTGATGCAAACCGAATCGGGAATCCGTGCAGACGGCAAGTAGATTGGATTCTCTCGTGTGGCGACCATCGTTTCCACGAGGTAGGGCTCCAATGCCCAAAGGCTTACCGGATGCCCGGCCCGCGCCATCACAATGGCGAGTGCTGTGCCCCAGCCACCGGCGCCGATGACTGCGATTGCTGAATTCATTGCCTCGAGGAGGATGGTGGCCTGGGTTCGAGTAAATATTGTTTGAGCTTGTTGTAAACCGGGCCCGATGGTTTCAATGTGCTTTGAATCAGGAAGATTCTATCGACCGTAAAGGATCCGAAATCGAAATTCTCATATTTGGAAGCCGCCGTGACGAGACCTGTCTCCATTCGGGCATCTCGAGCTCGCGCCAGCGTGACGTGCGGCCGGAATGCACGCTCTTCCTTTTCGAAACCTAATCGTTCCATGCGCACATCCAATTCCTCCGCAAGCTCGGGCATCGTTGGCGCGCTCATGCCTGCCCAAAAGACGCGGGGAGATCGTTTGCCAGGAAAGAACCCGACTCCGCAAACGCTCACCGTAAACGGCTTCCAGTTTAGGCCGACGAGAGCTTCATCGATTTTTTCCAAACGCTGTTCAGGAATCTCGCCAATGAACTTGAGAGTGATGTGAATCGACTCAGTCGCGACCCAGCGAGCGCTGTCCGTTATCGATTTCAATTCGCGCTGAAGCTGGCCAAGAGCTTTCTTGACGTCAGCGGAGAGTTCGACGGCGACAAAGACTCGCATCACATTTTCATGAGTTCGCGGCGGACCATATCCAGCGCAGCCTGAGTAGCCTGCCAACGTATCCTTTCACGATCACCCGGGAAAAGGAAACGCCGCTGTTGAGCTTCTATGGGAGAGGCAACCGCGATGTGCACAGTGCCGACAGGCTTCTCCGAGGATCCTCCTGCAGGCCCCGCCACTCCCGTTATTCCAACTCCGATCGTGGTATTTGCGCGTGTTCGAATTCCTTCGGCAAGTCCACTGGCAACCTCTGCGCTAACCGCTCCCTGCATGCCCAGCAAAAGCGGTGGAATCCCCGCGAGCTCCATCTTGGATTCGTTGCTATAACAAATCACGCCAGAGATGAAGTATTTTGAACTGCCCGGAACGCTCGTCAACCTTTCGGCAAGCATGCCTCCAGTACACGATTCGGCCACAGAAATCGTCGCATTTTTCATGACAAGATACATGCCGACTACTTCTTCCAATGATTGTTCGGAACGGGCGAATATAAACTGCTCCAGTTCATGGTCAATGCGTTCCCCCAACTCCTGTAGCAGGCGGTCCGCTTCTTCCTGATCTTTTCCTCTAGCGGTCAAACGCACTTCAACTTGTCCTGGTTTTGCAAGCACCGTAGTCTCGGGATTTTTGTAAGCAGTGTAGATGGACGCTATCCGCGCATCCAGTGTTGATTCGGGCAAACCTGTTGTTCGGTACACGCTTCGAGCGAGGGCGACGCCCCCTGCCAATCTATGGAGCTTAGGAAAGCAGAATTCCTCAAACATCGGCTTCAGTTCCGATGGCGGCCCGGGCAAAAGCATGATGTGATTTCGTTCCGTCGTCACCCAGAGACCAGGAGCCGTGCCATTTTTGTTCGGCATGATGTCGGATCCCGTCAAGACGAGAGCCTGTCGGGCGTTGTTGGCCGGCATGTCGATGCCCCTGGACTTGAAGCGCTGTTCGAGGGCAGCCAGGACATCGTCATTCAAGATCAACTGCCGCTGAAGGACTCTAGCGACGACCTTCCGTGTGACATCATCCTCGGTCGGACCGAGCCCACCAATCGTGATAAGAATGGGCGTTCTTTCGAGCGAACCGCGGATAGCGTTCTCCAGATAGTTTTCATCGTCCCCCACAATCGCCTTCATGACGACGGGAATTCCGATCGCGTTAAGTTGCTCTGTAAGATAGATAGAATTGGTGTCTACGAATCGCGGTGTTAGGAGCTCCGATCCTATTGCGATGACTTCTGCCGACAGCATAACTATGGCAGGGGCTTGCCAAGGACGCCGATTCTCACACGATAGAGCGCCCCCGCATCCGCCACCATCAAATTGCCTTGCAAGTCAAACGCGAGCCCTACGAGGCTCAAGCCAGCCACAGCCAGTTCGGGTCTCTGGGGATCGCGAAAGCGGAAGATTCCGCGCCGGCCGCGATGCGAAGCAACCGCATAGAGATTGCCGTCGATGTCGAAGGCCAGTCCTTGAGGACGTCCGAGACCCGTAAACAGCCGATCCACGCCGCCGCTCGGAGCAATGCGGTAGATGGAGTCGAAACTGGAAGTCGTCGGGCCCGATACGTAAAGATAGTCATCAAACCCGAACGCAAGGTGGTAGGCTGCGATGCTCGGTTCAAGCGTGGCGAAGACGAAGATTTCTTTTTGCGGGCTGATCTTGAAGATGCTTCCGCTGCGATCGCCCACGTACAGATTCCCATCGCGATCAAAAGCGATCCCAGTCGCAATCCCCATTCCTTCGGTGAAGACCTCGACGCGGCCAGATGGATCCACCCGGTAGATGCTTCCTTCAAACCTGCTGGAGACAAACAGATCGCCGGTCAGACTGAAAGCGAGGCCTGTCGCATTCATGATGTCGGTTACAAAGGGGGTCACGGCGCCCTTGGCCGTGACCTTATATATGGAGACCGGCATCTTCTGTCCCCGACGCCCGCTGTAGGTCACATACACATTTCCTTGGGCATCGATTGCGGGATTGGCTACAGGGTGCAGGTTGGAAGCCAGTTTCTTACCGACTTCGTAAGGAAAGGGTCTACTGGTATCGCCGTTTGTCGTGACGATCAGCTCCGAAGTCCCGGCGTCGGAGGAAGACTCCGGCACCTTGGCGACAATGTGATCGTTTGTTGCAAGCATCACCTGCGCGGAATGGCTACCGAAGCGAACCTGCGGCTGGGAATGTCCGACCAGTTTGAAACCGGAGCATTCTATAGTGACTTCGCCGCCGGGAAGAGCGGACTTGGGCATGACATTTTTGATCGTGATATCGCTCACTTGCCGTTTTTACCAGGGTCATACGACCATCGTGCTCGCAATAACTAGCGAGCCAGACCGTACCGGATCAGCGTTAAAGCCGCCAAGGCATAAATGCCCGCACCCACGTCATCCGCAATGACGCCAAGCCCACTGTTCAGGCGCTCAAGACGGCGAATCGGGAACGGCTTGGCGATATCGAAAAATCGAAAAAGTCCGAATCCAATGATGATATCGAGCGCCGAAAGCTGAAAGCGCCCCGCAGCGAATGCGAACGTGATCATCTGGCCGATAACTTCATCGATGACGATGCGCTGAGAATCATGTCCGAAAAGCTGTTCGACGCGAAACGCGGCCCACGTTCCGGCGATGAGAAAAAAAATTATAGCATGCACGTAATATGCGCCGATGTGTCCTCGATCGATCCCCAAATAGAGCAGAACGCCGACAATCGCGCCTGCGGTGCCCGGAGCTTTCGGAGCGAATCCTGCGCCGCCCGCCGTCGCTATGAAAATCGCAATGCGATCCGCCGCAGTGAGAGGCTCAGTCCTCGTCTTCACGATTTCCATTGGATCTGTGAACTTCGTTCAGGGGACGCTCAGAGGTAGGGACACGGTAGTGTTCGCCCGCCCATTCTCCAAGATCGATCAGTTTGCAACGTTCGCTACAAAACGGACGGTAAGAAGTCTTTTCGCACTCGATGTCCTTCTTACAAGTTGGACATTTCATGAACGATTTTTCCGACCAGATCGTATTCCAGACTCTCCGTTATCTCGACTTTGTAAAACCTGCCAACCTCGGTATGACAATCTCCGACGTCGTTGATTAACACCCGCCCGTCGATTTCAGGCGCCTGAGTCTCCGTTCGGCCCTGAAGCAACAGGTCCGATTCCTCAGCCCGGCCTTCCAACAACATCGTCACCGTGTCGCCGATCCTAGAGGCAAGCTTGGATTTGGATATGCGCTCTTGCTCTTTCATCAATCGATTTCTGCGTCTCTCCGCCGTGCGCCTTGCAACTTTGCCATCCAGATCGAAGGCCGCTGTACCTTCTTCGTCGGAATACAAAAACACCCCAACATTGTCGAACTGCACATTGCGGAGGAAACTAAGCAATTCTTCAAAATCACTCTCGGTTTCTCCGGGGAAACCTACGATGAAAGATGTTCGCATTCCGGCGGTCGGAATCTGCTTGCGAATGTTTTCGACCTGGCGTTCGTAGGATTCCCGATTCCCGCCTCGCAACATGCGATCGAGAACCGTGCGGCTTGCGTGCTGGTATGGAATATCGAAATACTTGCAGAGGCGGTCCTGCTCTGCTACGAGCCTTACCAGTGCATCCGAAACCATGTGCGGATAACAGTACAGAAAGCGAACCCACTTGAGGCCGTCAACTTTCACCAGTTCACGCAGCAGGATTGTGATCCCATCAGCCATGCCGATGTCCCTGCCATAGGCCATCGTATCTTGAGACACGATAACCAGTTCGCGCACTCCCCCTTCGGCAAGTCGCCTCGCTTCAGAAACCAGATCCGAGACCGAGCGACTTCGGAAACGCCCTCGGAATCCCGGAATTGCGCAGAAAGAACAGATGTGATCACAACCTTCTGAAATTTTCAGGTAAGCCATGTAGGAAGGAGTGGCCAGAATACGAGGAATGGTCGGAACTTCTCTTGACGTATAGAGGGCGTCGATCGAGATATCCGGGGCGGCTGGTGATGATTTCAGGCGTACGGCCTCGAGCACCCGGCCCAGTTCGTCGGGACCGAATATGAAGTCGACCTCCGGTATGTCTCTTTGAAGTTCGCTGCGATAACGCTCCGCCAGGCAGCCGGCGACGACGAGCTTCTGGCACCTGCCCGTTTCCTTTAGATCAGCCATTTCAAGAATTGTGTCTATAGATTCCTTTTTTGCACTATCGATGAATCCACAAGTATTGATGACAATAATGTCTGCTTCTTCTTTGTCGGGCGTGATGGAATAGCCGTGCTGAAACAGGGTTCCGATCATGACCTCGCTGTCCACGAGGTTCTTCGGACAGCCGAGGCTGACGAATCCCACTTTTGGCGCTTTGTTATTCGGCATTAGGTATTAATCAATGACGAGAAGGCTTCTCGTGAACGCGCCTTAGATCCTGATCCAGCGCCTCAATTCCTCGGTCGAGTAGCGAACGCACGGCAAGCATGCTCTCCTTCTGCGCGTTGACAAGATGCTCCGCAGTACGACGTGGAAAAATCCCGAGGAACTTGTCCATTACAGTGTTTCGCCAGTCCCAAATTTGATCGCAGAACCTAGTCTCTTCTTCTCTCGCTTCATCAACCATGTGCACCCCTTACGTTACGATTGTAGCAAATCGCCGATTGTTGGGCCGAATCCACGCGTGAATGACTGCCTATATGATCTTCCCGGCCCTGCGAGCGCGCCTCATACGGAAAGGATAACGTTGAGGGTTCGGAAGAAAGAACACGAGAGAAATCAGCCCGAAGCTTAGCAGCAGGCCAGCCAGCAGCATTAGGAGGCTCCCAATTCTCACATAGATCAGGCTAGTTACTACGGCCAAGCCCACTCCGGAGATCGTCATGACGACGCGCCGAAACAGGTGGGATACGAACTTCTCAAGGCCGTCCATGTCGGCCGGGTGGATTCGAATGCGAATCTGATCTCGATCCGCCCGCGCAAAGACGGATTCCACATCCTTGAGCAGGGCGTAAACAGCAAGTCCTTCCTTGACAACGCGATCCTTAATTGTCGGCCACCCTGATGGACCAAGCGTCCGATCGACTATTTTCTTGGCGATCGGTGTGGCCGCCCGAATTCCATCGAATTTCGAATCGTAGGCTAGGCCGATCCCTTCAATCAGGACGCCCGTCCGGAGTATGTAGACCAAACTCGAAGGAAGTCGCAGCGGAAATCGATAGAAAGCACCCAGAATCTGATTCGTGATTTCCTGAATCTGACGTTGGGTCAACGCTTTGTCGTAGTGAATCGACATAATGGCCTGAGCTGCCTGTTTGACGACGGATGGACTAACGTCTGGTTCGAGAAGCTCGAGTTTATAAAACAGATTGATCAACTCATCGACATCCTGCCGAACGCCAGCGATCGCGATGCGCAATAAATCCTCCCGAAAGTCCGACGTGATCTCCAGCACCATTCCGTAGTCGAGTAGAACAATCCGCGCATCCCGACGGATAAGGATATTGCCCGGGTGTGGGTCAGCATGGAAAAAGCCGTGGATCAGAAGCTGATCACCGTAAAATTCAATGATGTTGTGAATCATCTTCTGTACATCAATGTTGCAGCCGACGATTTCCTCAACCTCCGTTACGCGAAAGCCTTCGAAGAACTGCATGACGAGTACGCGCGTGGTTGTGACCTCGCGGTAGACCTTCGGAATGATCACGAAGTCACTGTTTTGAAAAAGCTCCCGAAAGCGTTCGATGTTGTCGGCCTCGTGTTCGAAGTCCATTTCCTCGGCAATGACTCGCGAGAATTCCTCGACAATGGCCCTTGCCGCGCGGATTGTGTGATGGTCGATAAACTGTTCTATGACAAAGAGAAGATTGAGCACGATCCGGACATCTGTTGAAACGAGATCTTCAACCGCCGGACGGAGAACCTTCACGATGACCTCTTCGTTGCGAAATCGCGCCCGATGGACTTGCCCTAGCGAAGCAGCCGCGAGTGGCTCTTCCTGAAAATGTTCGAAAACAGATTCGATGGGTTGCTTCAACTCTTCCTGAATGCGTTTTCGGAGTTCCCGCGTAGGGAATGGCGGAACGCGGTCATGAAGCCGCGATAGTTCCTGGAGGTAGATTGGCGGCACTATATCTGCACGAATTGCGAAGACCTGTGCAAGCTTAATGAAGCTCGGCCCAAGAGAGGCGATGCGAGCAGTTAGTTTACGAGCTCGATCACGTTCTGTTTCTTCGGATAAAAATCGCGGGGGACCGAACAGTATCCATCGCCGGCGATCGCGAAGGAAAGCAATCAGAAAGGGAGCGAGCCGATACCATACGACGACAATTCGAAGCAGCATGACTTACATCTTCAGCTCTCGTATCGTCTCCTCCAACAGATTAAACTCAGCCGCCGTAACCTGTCTGCTGCCGTACTTCGATTTTTCAAAGATTACTAGAGCCCTAGTCAGAATAGACCGGCGCCCTGTATCCGGCAACCTGAACACCCATTCACGCCAGGTTTGGGTCGGCTGGCGTTTTTCACCCCTGCGCTCAGCGAGGCGGGCGGCAAGATAAAACATCTCTTCCACGACATCTTCGCTCACGGTTCCGCACCCCTTTCGCAGCTGCCAAATCTCATAACGTGTCCGGAGCCAACGCCGATGTCTGAAAGCCACTCCTGAAGCGAGTAATGCAACAGCGAGTAACCAGAACCAGACTGTTTCAATCGTCGACCGTACCCTTGCGGCATAGCGGTCCGAAATAATTTGGATATTCGCAGCCCAACGTTCGGTTTTTCTTCGAACCGTTGTTTGTGCGGATTGGACATTTTCCTGAGCACTCCTGAAGAGCTGCAACTGTGCGCCGGAGTCGTAGATAAGAATGTAGGAATTCCAGAACAGCTCCATCGCGTCGACGTAATGCGACAGTTGAAGTGCGAGGGTCATCTCTCGGTGGTTTGGATCGGGCGGGGTTGGATCGAATTCCATCCAACCCCGCCCAGGTGCATACACCTCCACCCAGCTGTGTGCATCCGATTGGCGGACGATGTAGTCATTGCCGACGGGATTGTATTCGCCCATCAAAAAACCATTCACCAG
This sequence comes from uncultured Solibacteraceae bacterium, assembly GCA_964541075.1. Lineage (GTDB taxonomy): Bacteria > Acidobacteriota > Terriglobia > 20CM-2-55-15 > 20CM-2-55-15 > CAZIPZ01. Next base: position 24,165 of record CAZIPZ010000012.1, read on the forward strand.
ACGCGTATGGATTCCAGCAGCCCTCAAGAGGATTGCCATCGATGACGCGAAGTATTCACAATGTCCCGTCTTCGCCTCAAACAGAAATGTGCTCAATGGTTGGGTTCCGGGCTGCCACGAGAGGTTTAGCGTGTAATCATAGTTGCGTTTCAGGTACGCCTCGACCAGCGATGCTTTCTCGATGGCTGAGTTCGCCTTGACTGTGATTTCCAGTGCGAGCTTCCTGATCCGCGGATCGAGATCACGTGGAACCTGAAGGTATTTCAATCCAACGTCCGACGCGGCGGGTTCGTCACTAACCGCGGCGCCAAAAACAGACTTGCGATTGGGAAGTTCGGAAAGCACTTGATACTGCACGCGCCGCTGAGACTGAAAACGCATGTAGATCGAGTCGTCGGTGTCCATTTCCAGTCCCTGCAGTCGGCCCGAGACCGCACGAATCTGATGGGGGCCGAAGAGTGTTGTCGTTGCAATGGGCTCCAGCAGCAACTCGTAACGAACCTGATCGCCGGTGTTTTCGATCGGACGGAGCCAGTATTGTTCGTCGGGAGAAGGGCGCACTGGAAACCGTTTGCGATCGGTGCGCCGCCAGTTGCGGCCGTCAAACATATCGAGCGCAATACCTCTCCACTTCAAAACGCTGAATCGAGCGCCGCTCAACTGCTTTGCCCGCATCACCACGGCATTGCTGAGTTTAACCTGACCTATTTCGCCAAGCTGCACACTCTCAGTAAATCCCGACAACAAGAGGGACTGAGTCGCGGCCCGGCTGAAGTACCCGGCGCCGATCCTGGGAATAATGAAGAAAAGCCCGACGCCAGTGATGATGATCCAAACCGTCGCCCAGAGACTCATGCCGCTCAGTGGCGCGGCCACCTGCTGAGCAGTAACCCTAGCCTTTCGCTCCGACCGGTGCATATCGAAACTCATGAGGGTGGAAACGAGGGCGACTAGGAAGAGAAAGAGCGTCGCCACAAATGACATGTCGATGGTGAGCGAAGAGGCGGCGAGCACCATCAGGAACGAAAGTATAATCAGGTAGAGGTAGTCCTTGTCTTCCTTGTGCTGGAGAAGTTTTGCGAGTTCCAGGAATAGCACTAAATGGATCGACGCGGGTATGAACGAACGAGAAAGGACAACGGTGTCGAAGAGAAAAAACACTATATACCCGCAGGAAAGCAGGAAAGCGCCCCGCGTATTCAGTAGCGGCGGCAAACCGTTCGTCGTTCTATACACGCTGACCAGAACGCCGACGCTGAAAATTACGATCGACGGTGCGTCGAGCCGGCCTGTTAGAGCAAGCGCGATAAATGCGGTGATGATCAATGCATGACAGGAAATCTGAAAGTACTTGTGCATGTCACCTTAAAGACAAGCGAACTGTTCCGTCGATTCGATCCGTAACCGGCGCCGCAGCGACATCGGACATTTGAACCAACGCCAGGTAACGCAGAATCGATTCCAATACCGATTGGGAAGCGCCATACCCCGTTTGCCAGTCATCGGAGATCAGCTCCACTTCAATACCCTGATTGATCAAGTGATAAGCTAGTGAAGCGGCATAGGTAACCAGGTCCTCGAATTTCTCGGCTTGTTCGGAGCGCCCAAACCGATCGAATGCCAGAACGACACGGCGGCTCTCCTCCGCCGCATACTCTCTCGTCTTCAGGGCCGCCGTTTTGGCCGACGCTTTCCAGTGCACACTCCTCGCGCTGTCTGACGGGACATAATCGCGAATGGTATACAAGTCATAGCCAAGGCCACGCTCGAAGCGCTGGTTGACACCAAGGATATCGAGAACCGAGAAGTCGATGGAATCTTGAGGAATGATTTGTGGATAGCAAACGCACTCCGCATTGGTGTTGTACATTTTGTCTTTTACGAAAAATCCGAACGGGTATCGCGACGTCGCCTGGATCTTGTTCAATACATGACGACCGCGGCGCGGAATGGTTGCGTGACCCGACTGGAGTTCCTGGCTTTTTCCACGCACGACCGGCACGTAGAATCCGGGCAAGCCGAAGACATCGTTTTTCGGGGTCTGCAATTGCAGAGAAAAACTAGGAAAAACATTTTTTTGATTACGAACCTGAAGAGTCATTGGAAATGGTTCCCCAGCGAAGCAGGTGTCAGGAACACGCGCCTCAATCTTGAGGAGTCGAAAATTCAAGCCGGATAGAAAACCGGAGAGCAGAAGCACCGCCAGCAGAGCTGAAAGCACCATGTATAAGAGGTTGTTGCTGGTGTTGACGCAGGAGAGAATGACGACTGTGACGGCGCCAAAGTAGATCCAGCCTTCGCGTGTTACTTGATAATGCGAAAAAAAAGGCAACCAGTCCCAGTCAACGTTCGCAGCCAACCTCGGAACCAACCGTATGCTGGCCCAAACTGCGATGCCCAGTGCTATTACGGCGGAGATCACCCCAGATGCAAACCGGCCGTCGCGCGCGGCGCTAGAGGAATACATCGCGGCAAGCAGCGCGAATGTCAGCAAGCCGATCGAGCTTAGGAACGTTTTCCACATTGCTCGAACTCGAGAATCCAGGCGCTTCATCGTTTTGCTGACGGCGGTTTACGCTGGAACGGGTATTTGTTCCAGGATTTCGTTGAGAATTCTGCTCGCATCGGAACGTCCGCGGCCCCCTGAGCGGGTCATGGCGAGGCGATGCTCAAAAACGGGATGCAGCAGTCGTTTAATGTCATCCGGAATGACGAAGCTCCGGCCTTCGATCATCGATAGCGCCTGTGTTGCTCGAAATAACGCGACTGTCCCTCGGGGACTAACGCCTAATTCTATCTCTGGATGATGTCTGGTGCGGTTGACGATCTCGATCATGTAGTCCACGATCGACTCGTCGATGTGGACTTTACGCGTCTCATCCTGCAGATATAAGACCTCAGAAGGCGAAAGTACGGGATGGGCGCTGACCCTGTTATGGCCGTTCGAAAACCGCTTTAGGATTTCTTTTTCAGCGGTTGCATCCGGGTAGCCGACTTCGATCCGCATAAGGAAACGGTCGAGTTGCGATTCAGGCAAAGGGTAGGTGCCGTGGTGTTCAGCCGGATTCTGAGTCGCTAGAACCATGAAGGGACGAGGAAGAGGATAAGTGAAATTCTCGATCGTCACCTGACTCTCATTCATCGCCTCGAGCAGCGCACTTTGCGTTTTCGGGGTAGTCCGGTTGATTTCGTCGGCTAGAACGATGTTCGCGAAGATTGGTCCGTGCTTGAACTCGAACTCATTGAGTTTTGGGTTATAAACCGAAACCCCAAGAACGTCAGACGGCAGCAGGTCGCTTGTAAATTGGATGCGGTGGAAGTCGCAGTCTAGCGACTGCGCCAGCGCGTGGCCTAGCGTCGTTTTGCCCACGCCGGGTACGTCTTCGATAAGCAAATGTCCCTCGGCAAGTAAAGCTACAATAGCCAGTTCGATCGTTTCTTGCTTTCCCTTGATCGTCCGACCTATTGCCGCCTTCAGTGCGGAAACCTTATCACGTGCAGACGTTTCAATAGTCTTCATAATCTGGCCCGATTCTAGCACAAGGCCATCTGTGGGATTGGCGTCGCCGCTCAAGACCAATACGAGGTTTTGTCGCTGTACATTCTGCTATGTTGAAGGATGATTCTCTCCGCCGTCTTGACACATGCTTCGGACTGTTAGAAGCTGGAGGCGGCTGCGGGATCATAGCTCAGCTGGAAGAGCGCATGCTTCACACGCATGAGGTCACAGGTTCGAGCCCTGTTGGTCCCATTGTTATGGATTTGGCTAGCTGGCGACGAAGCAAACCCTTGCATCAGTCAAACGTGTAGCCGATTCCAAACTTGAATGAAGGACTGTCTATCGCGCCGATTTTAACCTCCGTGAACAACCCGCGGCTTTGCGCGACGCCCAGTAGGAAATTGAAGCCCGGGCCAGCGTTCGTGTCGCGATTTCTGACGCCGCCATAACTAAGGATGTTCGCAGCCGGCCCTCCGCCAAAATAAACGTTCCACCTTTCCCTTCGGAGCGGAGCCCAGTATGCGAATTCGGCGTTTAATGCCACCAAAGTGACGTTGTCTCCAACTCCGACTTCTACATTCGGACGGAACCACAACCTATCCACGACGGGTCCAAGAGCGGCATGTCCCCCGAAGTAAAACTGCGTGGGCCTGGCGCTGATGCCACCTCGGATTCCAATGCCACCTTGCGCATGAGTGGAGGTCGCAAATGATATTTGTATCAACGCGATGATAGTGAAAAGCCCAATTGGTCGTAATAATGTTACCTTTGCATTTTTCATCGGAGGCATCCCGTAACGAACTTTCTGTTTCGTTTATCCACCAAGTTGATTTACCGGACGCACAAGTGTCCGGGAACCCACCGTGTTTCGGCGGCAGTGAATGTTCAGTGAGCACCCAGCAACGTGGATGCCAAAGATGCAAGGAACGCGGGGGTCAGCAAAAAACAATATGAAGGGAGCTTTCGACGCAAACAAATGATCGGGGAGGTGCGCTACTGACGGCGTATAGCTCCTTTCAGGTGGTGAATCCGTTTTTCGGGAACAAAACCCTCAGGTGGTTGGCTCGCAGGGAGCTTGCTTCGTTATGCTTTGCGACGCATTGGATCAATACCTGTCCGGTTGAGACGACTCACTGCGGCTTGTGGAGGAGACTCAAGCGTCAATTGGCGCCCTTCGGTGAAGTAACTGGCTGTCATCAAAGCAATGGGAGTGACCTGGTTGATTTCATCCAAAAGTTTCTCGCTGATTCGCACAATGACTACGCTCACGTTCCGAGACTTCTTATTTCCAAATATGTTGAAGATCTTTTCAAACTCGGGCGCGCCCTATCTAGGGTAATCAATCGCGATGCGTTTTGTACCTTACAACGAAGGCACGATACCGAACATCGTTGTAGACGGAAGCCCGAATCAACATACGATTGTGACCCTTTCTCACTGGCCGAAAAGCGGTACGCCAAAGGAGTTGAAAGCGGACACGTCCGCCGAGATCGCATTCAACTATCTCGACTCACCCGAACTTCAGGTCACAAGCGAAGTTGTAACGAACAATCATTTCGATGAGGATGGACTGATCGGCGTGTTTGCGCTCACGAATCCTGGCGCCGCAAATCGCTATCGCGACCTGCTGGTCGACGTTGCTTCGGCCGGCGATTTCGGCGTCTTCAAGGACAGAGATGCTGTTCGAATTTGCTTTGCTGTATCGTCATTATCGAACCCGAAGTTGTCCCCATTGGCAAAACGCATCTTCGAACTGCCATATCCCAAGATGGCAGCCGAACTTTATATGGGGGGCCTTGACCTATTGCCCCGCTTGCTGACTCAACCAAACGACTACAGATCCTTATGGGAAGACGAAGAGGCGCGGTTACTCGAAAGCGAGCGTTTACTGAGAGAAGGCGTTGTCGCCATTGAAGAGCAGCGGGACATGGATTTCGCCGTTGTCCGGACACCGCCCGACGTCAAGACCTGCCATCCACTGGCGATCTACAATTCCACGCCGTGCACGCGCCTCCTTTTATTACAGGGACAACATGCAGAGGTTCAGTACAGGTATGAAGGTTGGGTGCAGTTTGTTTCGAGAAATGTCGTCCCACGCGTTGACCTGTCGGATCTAGCGGATGAACTCAATCGCGAGGAACGGACTGGCGGTCGTTGGATGTTTGATGATGTGGCTTCCATAACTCCACGGCTTTTTCTGGAAGGAAAACGCGAAACATCGATTCCCTGCGACGTTATTCGTCAACGTGTGGAACGACACCTCAGGACGGCCCCGCCCGCTTGGCATCCCCATGATGCCTGATTATGCAAATCGGCGAAGCGTCATGCGGATCCCATGGCGCGCACTCGCCGAACGGTGATGCTGCGTCCACGAAGGACCTTGCCATTCAGTTTTTGAACGGTACGCACTTCATCCTCCTCGTCCACTTGCACATACGCGAAGGAAGGGGATGAACCCGTAACCTGATCTCGAATTAGCCGGACTGATCGCACGCGAGATCCCGCGGATTCCACCCATCTGCACAGGTCCGCCTCATCACAGTCATGAGGAACGTTTAACATGAACAGTGTGTCCATCACATGCTCTCCTGTTCGTTTAATAAAATCGGAGAGATCGTGCTCGTGAAAGAACAATTCCGGGATGCGCTTGTGCGTCGAAGCCGATTTCGTGTCTGGAATACTAAAGCCGTGTCAGGCTAAAGAAAATAGGCATTCCTCCTACACTACGGCCTAATGTTTATCTTGAGAGCTCATCACCTGCGGCCACCCTTCATTTATTACGCGTGCATCCGATGGTGGCCGTTGCTGGATGCCTCATATGCCGTTTTGATCAGCGCCTATCAAGGGCCAATGCCCAAATTTTCTTTGCGGATTGCAACCCATTTGTGAACTGCGGGCGAGACAATTTTCGGAAGACCTGGCCGCCAAGAGTAAATAGAATGGGCAACATGGTGGCATATGTTTTGAGCGCTTTTCTCCTTATCGTCGCAATCGCATCGATGGTTGGTGCGCAGGACGGCAAAATGGAGCTGGCCGTGTATGCCGGCGGTTTTTTCAACACGGGCTTTCAGTCCTACCGTATATCGAATCCTGCGACTGGCCAGACAATGCAGACATTCAAACCTGTTTCGGAGCCGAACAGCGTCATATTTGGGATTCGTGGCAGCTATTGGATGTCCCCGAGGATTACAGCTGAAGGAACGTTCGGCTTCAGTCCGGCGGGACGCAGCCAGAACTCGATTGTATTTGGCATCCCTGGACCGATACTGACTACAGATTCGTCTTCACGAATTACATTTCCTTCTTTTTCTCCGTATGTTGCTGGCGGAGACGTCTTTCTCGTCAACGGTGTTCTCCTTGCTGCAGTTACCACCAATAGAACCTGGACTCCGTTTCTCCTCGCCGGGGCAGGAGCGATTACACGTACCGGAGACGTCCGTTTCGTTCCAAATCCGCTCGCAATCGGGAGCCCGAGTTCCCAGGTCTCAATCTTTTTGCCCTCGGTCATCGTGGCGTCGCCGAATCGAACAGCCATGACTCTGGTGCTGGGCGCCGGTTTCAAGAAAAGAATTACGTCCCGATTTGGAATACGGCTGGACTTTCGAGATCACATCAACACATTCGACGGCAGCACAGTAAATAATCTCGAGACGTCTCTCGGAATCTTTGCATTCTAAAAGCTCAGAAAGATCAGATCACGGGCGTCACTCATCTGGGAATCTGAGCGGCAGTCGTGTTACTTGAAGCCCGCACAACTGGCACAGCACTTCATTCATCAGGACGATGCGTGGATGCTTCTCCGGCTTCTCCGCTGCGTCCGGTTTCGACATTGTGAGTCTTGATGAGTGGACACCCTTTGGGGCGCCCCCTTCGGCACGTGCGGAAGTATGGACGAACAATCTCGCGAGACCCCTCTCGGACTTCGCTGAGTCGAGCAGGATCGTTGGTCAAGGACTCAACGAGTTTCACCACTGGCCCTAGCGTGTTTTCAAACATTCGGATCAGATGGTCGATGCTCAGGACAGGCGTGTAAATAGTGTCTCGGTCAAAAAGGAGGTCCATCACTCGATCGCCTAGACGCCCTCTGACAATACTGGGATCTCCCATTGTGCTGGAGGCGCTGCGCCTTCGGGCGGTGGAGGCGGATGCTTGCCCAGCAGGCCAAACATCCTTCCTGTGAAAGTTCCGGGCGGACATGTGGAAAAAGCAATCTGTCCTCCTGGGCGAAGCACTCGCAACATTTCCTTCACTGCTAGATCGGGCTGCGGAGCGAACGTGTGTCCGAATTGACTGAGCACAATGTTGAAGCTTGAATCCGCGAAAGCAGAGCGCTTCGACATCGCCCTCGCGAAACTATTGAGACGCCCGCCAATTGAGCGTTGTCCCTAGCCCTCTCGAGCAGAGCCGGAGTCAAATTGAGTCTAGTGGTTGCGCCCCAATCCTCGTGGCGGTAATTGCAGCGACTCCAGTCCTGCATCCCACGTCGAGAACTTGAGAAGTCCTCTGACGGGCGTGAGTATGGTGAATGAATCAAAAAGCCGCTGCGCCTTCAGACGCAGCGGCCATTAAGATGCTGAACTAATACGTCTATTACACACCGGCAGCCTTCAGCGCTGCCAGCACACGATCTTTTCTGAATGGCACGCGCCGGATTCGAACGCCCGTGGCATCGAATATCGCGTTAGCCACCGCTGCGATTGTAGGTTTGCATGCCGCTTCACCGGCGCCGTAGTGCGGAAGATCCGGGCGGTTGGGATTGGGATCACCGTTCACGATAACCACGTCGATTCGTGCCGGCGTGTCCGCGTGAGTCAGCGACGGATGGGAATTCCAATCCGTACTGGTGACTTTTTCGGAGTCAAAGCGAACCTCTTCATAGATTGCGCGACTCACGGAATGAAGCATTGCTCCTTCGACCGTGCGGCGCAACGCCTCAGGGTTCACAACCAACCCGCAGTCATGGGCGCAAACAATCCGTTTGACCCACACCCGTCCTGTTTCGCGATTTACTTCGACTTCGGCGATTTCCGCGATCACCGTCTGGCTGCGGAACGTATAGGCGACGCCGCGTCCCGTAAGAATGCTTCCTCGTGCAGGTGGTCTTGGCGAAGGACGAGGGTCCCATCCAAAAGCCTTTGCAGCTTCTCTGAGGACCGCAATGGAGCGCGCCCGCTTGAATCCGCCGTCTTCTGGTCCATTCATGAGCAGCTTGAGACGGAATTCGACCGGGTCGGCTTTGGCGGCTGCCGCCAGTTCATCGATAAATGATTCAGAGGCGAACGTTACTTGGGGACCGTTGGGATCGCGAAGGTTGCCGGTTCGAAGCGGCGTTTCCCAGATCATCGGCATCCCTACGACGTGTGTAAGTGCTCGACGGTTCGGAATGTTGTACATCTCCGAGGGCTGTGCAGCGCTACCGTTTGCGGGCTTCTCGCGACGCCGGCCCATGAGTTGAGCAATCAGAACAGTGTCCGCCTCGTTGTAACCCAGGTGATTGTAATCTGCGGCCCGTGCGTTGTACTCCAGCGCGACAAGATTGCCTTGCGCATCCAGGCCTGCTTTCATATTGAACGTGAATGCCGGTCCCTTGGTGTCCCAAGCCGTTTCTTCATTTCTCATCCATTGAACACGAACGGGCCGACCAAGTTCGTTAGCGAGAAACGCCGCTTCAAAACCTGCATCGTCCGCCGCCGTACGTCCGTACCCCTGCGGGCCCTCCATCCAGACGACTCGTACCTTATCCCTAGGCATCTGGAGGAAATCAGCGACTCCTGAACGCATTCCGTAAGATTTCATATCGTTTGAATAGATCGTCATCTGACCGTTCGAGGGATCGGCCATTGCATGCGCCGGACCGATAGCAGTATGGCCTTGGAAAGGAAAATCGTATTCCGCGGAGATCACCCTTGCGCTAGCGAACGCCGCGTCTGGGTCGCCGACGATCACAGGCTTGGAACTGGACGTCGGCGCGGCTTCCCTCATGTACGAGTACAGATTTTCGGAACTGGGAAAGGGCGCCGTGACCGGTTTCTCCCAATTGACTTTGAGTTGTCGTGCGGCTCGGATCGCCTGCTCCTCCCGCTCACACACAACCGCAACGTAGTTGCCACGGCTGATGATTTTGATCAGCCCAGGTATGTTGGCGACGGACGAATCGTCGACATTGATCAGTTTGGCTCCGGCCACGGGCGGTCTCACGTTTCGAGCATGAAGCATGCCCGCAGCTTTCACATCCACCGCCCACTTCAGCGACCCATCAACCTTTCCTGGAATGTCGTACCGCTGCGGTGATTTACCGACAATCTTGAATTCCTGAACTGCTTTTACCTTTGCCGCGCCCGACGTAGCGTCGATGTTTCTTCCCTGCAACGCGACATTGAATCTCTTACCGCCGATCAGTTCTCCGTATGTGACTTTCCTGGATGGATCGGCTTTTATGGAGATCACGCCTTCACTCACGACCAGTTGATCCGCAGGCGTTTCCAGCCGGGCCGAGGCCATTTCCAGAAGAACTCGCCGTGCTTCAGCAGCAACACGGCGCATCGGCCAGCCGTCGGTCTGAATGGCGTCAGATCCCCCCGATCCGCCTTGGTCGACGGTGACATCGGTGCTGCCCATGATCAGCGATGTCTTGTCATATGCGATGTCTAGTTCATCGGACATTAGCTGTCGGAACGCGGTGCCTGTTCCTTGCCCGCAATCAGTCTTTCCAACATAAAACGTCGCCGTATTGTCCTCGTGTATGACAATCCATGAGTCGAGTTGTCTGAAATCGAGATCCGGATACGGCCCGCCAGTTGTTTGGGCTCGGCCGTCGGATCGGAACGAACCGATTGTGGCAGCGGTGACGCTCACCACCAGCAGTCCCGACTGCTTTAGAAAATCCCTACGGGACGTTCCTCCGCTTTTTTCGAGAATCTCTTCAATCTCTTTTGGAATCTGAGTGAAGAATGTCATGCTACGACCTCCTTCGCTCCACCTTCGACAGGTCTGTTTTCTGGATGATTCTCCACCATTACCTGGGCTGCGCGCTTAACTGCAGCTTGAATGCGGTAGTAGGTCATGCAGCGGCACAATGTTCCCGCCATCCCTTCGCGAATTTGGTCATCCGTGGGACGTGCATTCTTATCTAGTAGCGCTTTCGCGGTCATGATCTGTCCGTTTTGGCAGAATCCGCACTGCGGAACCTGTTCCTCTATCCAAGCTTGCTGCAAAGGATGCAGCACTCCGTCTTTTGCGAGACCTTCCAGGGTGATGATCTCATCTTTGACTCTGGAAATCGGGGTGATGCACGAGCGAACGGCCGTGCCATTAACGATCACTGTGCATGCGCCGCATTGGCCGAGTCCGCAACCGAATCTCGGCCCTTGGAGTCCGAGATCATTGCGCAGGATGTAGAGAAGTGGCGTCGAAACCTCGACATCCAATGTATGCGTTGCACCGTTCACCTTCAGCGTGACGTTGCTCATTCTCCATTCTCCTTACGGATCGATTCGCCAGGTAGGATAGCGTGATTTCAGTCGGCAGGGCAAAATTCAGCAGCGAACAATGAGGGGTTCTTCAATTCGAGATGAACATTAATTGATGGATTTTGTTAACGTGGGGATTCTATCCATCAATCAATGTTCAAGCTGTACCAGACAATCAATGCCTAGGTGTACTTTTTCTCGAGCCACCACTTGGCAATCTGGGTTCGGGTGGTCATCCAGATTTTCGGCTGAGCCTTGGCATAGCGGATCGCATCGATGATCGCTTTGGTTCCGACCGAACGACCCATAATGTGCGCATGGATCGAGGCGTTCAGCATTTTCGGATGCGTCACTCCTTCCTCACACAACACGTCCAGGCCATCTGTAAAGCAGAGCGTCCAAACACTGGGGAGCTGTCCTCCGATCTGATAAATCTCGCGGTCATCGGACTCCTTTGTGTAAGGAATGATGACCAGCGGTGTCCCGTTTACTTTGATCATGTAGGGAAGGTCATCATTAGGAAAGTCGCCGTTCCATGTCAGACCTTGTTCTGCGAGCACACTCAAAGTTCTGTCTCCGGGACGGAGTTCCGGGCTCACCCAGCCAGCCGGCTGTTCGCCGGTGAGGTCCGCCAGCGCTTTCAATGTCGTCAGAATGTCCTGTTTCTCTTCCTCAGGCGTCAAGTTACTCAAGATCCGGTCGCTGGAGTATCCGTAGCCTGCAATTTCATGACGCCGGCGATGTATTTCTTTCACTACCGCAGGGAACCGTTCAGCTGCCGAGCCGCTCACGAGAAACGATCCTTTGATCTCGTGGAGATCAAACAGGTCCAGGAGGCGCCACACTCCGCGGCGGCCGCCGTAAAGAGCTCGGTCGGCTTCGCCGAGCCCTGTGAAGAATTCGAATATCACGGTCCATGTTATGGCGACGTGGGCTCCCGCAGGCCACTGAATTGGATCGCGGCGTATCTGTGCATGATCCAGCGAGCTGATAGATCGCGTTCCGGTCTGAAACATGGCGCTGAGCGATTGCGGTTGTTGCACTGAAACCTCCTCCTATTGAATAGAATCTTAATAAGACGGTGAACAAGGAATTGGATTGAACTCTGTTGACGTGATCAATCGTAGTTCTGCTTCAGCCACCATTTGGCAATATCGTTTTCAGTGGTCAGCCACACATCAGGAAATCCTTTCGCGTAGCGGATGGTTTCCTCGAGGGCCTTCTTGCCGACGGGATGGCCTGTCAACCACGCGTGCATCGGAAGAAAGAGCATCTGTGGATAGGCGCCGCCCTCTTCATAGAGCACGTCGAACTGATCCTTGAAACGTTGGAAGAGAGCGCTTGGGTGGTTGCGATTGGTCCCGTAGGTCTGTGTGTCGTTCGCTTCCCGCTGATACCGAATGATGACCATTTGCTTGCCAGCGACCGGCACCACATAAGGCAGGTCGTCGCTGGGGTAATCACTGCTCCAGATTGCG
>CAZIPZ010000013.1:0-3854 GCA_964541075.1 uncultured Solibacteraceae bacterium
ATGAATCGCAGGTGGCGCCGGAGCCGGGAGACAAAGGACTCGACCGTTTCCATACCGGCTATGGAGTTCGAATCATATTGCTGCCGCAATCGGACCGCACTCTAGCGGGTCCGACCGGCAATCGGGCGATCACGTTCGATATCGCGCGCAGCAACGAGAGCCTTCGTTTTTATTTTAACTTCAACCCAACCTTTTGACTTTATGCGAATGCCCATTCGAACCAACGTTGCTTGCCTTCTTGCGGTGACGCTGCTTGCCGGATTTGTATGTATTGGGGGGCCTCCTCGCGTCTCACGCGTGATCTGGCGTGATTTCGATATGAAGGACATTCCCGAACCGGCCGAAACCCGTTCGGGCTTTTATGAACAGTTCTTTGAGCGGCAGACCGTAGAGCAGTGGAAGCGCTCGCTGGATGTGGCTCGACTGGCGCGCGGCCTAGCAGGCCGACCGAAGCAGGCGGGCAACGTCAATAGCGTAGACGAGGTTCCAGACTCGAGCTGGTTTACCAATCGCCATCACCTGCGGCCGATGAACATTAGAGAGTTGGTCCGCGGCCCGAACCGGGACGATGCGCCGGATTTCACCGAAGCCGTAATCACGAGAGCAAAAGTGACGGGAATCACGCCGGGTGTGCAGCTTAGAGATCGCAATGGCGACACCTACATTGTGAAGTTTGACCCGGCCGGGTATCCCGAACTTCAATCGGGCGCAGAAGTCATCACCACCAAAATATTTTACGCCGCGGGTTACAACGTCCCGGAGAACTACATCGCCATACTCGATATCCGCAAGATGAAGATTGCCGAAGATGTGGACATTGTGGACGAGACGACCGGAGAGAAAAGACCTCTCACTCACGACGACCTCGACAGAATGCTGAGCAAAGTCGCCAGGCGTCCTGACGGCCGCTACCGGGTGCTCGCCAGCAAATTCCTTTCGGGAAAACCAAAGGGACCATTTATCCAAGTCGGCATTCGCGCCGATGATCCGAATGACCTCATCCCCCATGAGCATCGTCGAGAGCTTCGCGGACTTCACGTGATTTGTACATGGCTCAACCACTGGGACATGAAGGAAGACAACAGTCTCGACATGTATGTCGAGGAGAACGGCAGGAAGTTCCTCAAGCACTATCTGATTGACTTCGGTTCATCACTCGGCGGGGGATTTTCTCCACTGGAGTACTTTCACGGACGCGAATACATCTTCGACTCACGCAGCATCGTGACCGAACTCGTCACCCTGGGATTCCACACGTCGGCCGCGGAAAAATCCGGAGCCCTGGTGTCGCCGGCCATCGGCATTTTTTCAGCCAAGGACTTCGATCCTGGAGACTGGAAGCCCACATTTCGCGTAATCCCTTTCGACAACATGACGGATGTAGATGCGTTCTGGGCGACACGCATCATTCTTTCGTTTAGCGAACCTGAGCTTCGGGCCATTGTCGGAACGGCGCAGTACTCCAATCCGAGAGACACCGATTACATGGTGAACACCCTGTTGGAGCGCCGCCGGATTGTCGCCAGTCACTGGTTGAAAAAAGTAAATCCGATCGCACATTTCGGCCTGGAGTCCAATAGAGGCGCGCTTTCTCTCACCTTTGACGACCTGGTGGCAACCGATGCTGAGTACACTTATCAAATCACTGCCAATCGCTACAAATCCGACAAGAAGACAACAAGAGCCCGCAGCATCATCGTGGACCGGGACGCACTTGCCGCGGCTCAGGAATACGGCGGCGCCGACGCCTCCGTAGAGATCGAACTGTGGACCAGACGAGACGGCTCTCGCTCCGGCGCTGTCAAGGTGCACCTATATCCCGCCGCCGATAAACGCGGATACGACATACGCCGCATATCCCGCAGCAATCTCTAGCGTCCTGTCTCTCAAGTGCGCATACTTCGGAAACGAGACGCTAGAACCCGATTCAGAAAATAACCTCAATTTACATCGGCATTTCGCTGAAGCTGAACTTGTGTTCTAATTCATCCAACTCGAATACAGTCGGATTCCGTATTAAAAAGGAGGGAGTATGTCAGTGAAGAAGTGCGCGATTGCGCTTCTGTTTTTAGCGGTTTTGGGAATCAGTCTGGCCGGACCAACTGAAAAAATTCTGGTCGCGCAGGAAAAGGGCGGCGGGGACACCACGGGCCCCTATGAAGTTGTTCCAAACTGGCCAATGCCGGTAAGCAACGACGGTTACGGCTGGGGTTCGATACCGGCCGTTTTCGCCGAAAGTCCAAATCGCGTATTCGTATTCATGCGCGGAGAGCTGCCAGCGATTAAACCGCTTGGCACTGAAGGCGACATCAAGGGTAGATACATTGATCTCCTCCAACAGGTGCTCAATCAGTCGAGACAGAAGGCGCGCATCCAACACCTCCTAATGATCTTTGACAGCAACGGCAAACTCGTGGATTCCTGGGAACAGCACAACGCCCTTTTCACGAGCCCTCATCGAGTCCAGATCAGCCCTTATGATCCGCAAAAAGCGGTGTGGCTGATCGATGCATCCGGGCATCAAATCTTCAAGATGAGTAACGACGGAAAGAAGATCCTTCTCAAAATGGGTGAAAAGGACAAGCCCGGCAATGACAAGACGCACTTCAATCAGCCCTCTGACATGGCGTTCATGCCGAACGGCGACTTCTACGTCACCGATGGATACAAGAACACGCGCGTCGTCAAGTTCGACAAAGACGGCAACTACCTGATGGAATGGGGCAAGCCCGGAACCGGTCCGAGTGAGTTCAACACCGTTCACGGAATCGCAATCGATGCGAAGCGGCGGCTGTATGTTTCCGACAGGGAGAACGCCCGCATTCAGGTTTTCGACGAAAACGGGAAGTTTATCGAACAGTGGCCGAATATCCCGCACCCGTACTTCGTGTATATGTCAAAAGACCAGCACGTATGGGTGGGAGATGGACTGACCCACAAGATCCTGAAGTTCGATCTGAACGGCAAACTCCTCTACTCGTGGGGAACGTTTGGCGTCGTGCCCGGCAGTCTCTGGGGACCGCATCAATTGAGCGTGGATACGGAAGGCAACCTTTACGTGGCTAACGCGCAAGGAAATAACGTCGTGAAGTTCCGTCCGAAGAAGGGCGCCGATCCCGCGAAACTGATCGGTCAGCCCTATTCGCTCCCGATGACTTCAGGCCAGTAGAGACGGAAAAAAGAGGGCCAGAGCAATTTCTTGCAGTTCAGAAATTGCTCCTGCCCTCTTTCTCCCTCATTGCGATACCTGGATCTTCCCAACGACCATTACTGCGGCGCCGGTCGACATCGCCTCATAATAGCGGACGAAACGCTTCGGCTCCGAAGCGTTGTACCTTCGCAGATTGTCAGCCCACCGGAAAGAAATCGGTTGAAACCACAGCTCTGCCGAAACCTGATAGGGCCCCTCCGCACCATTTAAAGGGATCGAATATCGAATTCTGTCCTCTCCCGCTCCGAAATCCGCGTCCTCTACGGCCTCGCCCTGCGGTGCGATCGCCGCATCCACGCCAGCCTTCCGGAATCCTTTCGGCAGCAGCCGATTGTCTTTAATAAATCGGACCGCCGTCAGCAGGCCTGTCGTCGGAAGGGTATTCGTCCCAACCATGATGTCCTCATAAATCTGCACTTGATCCGAGCTGCTGATTTCCAAGTAATGGGGCTCAAACCGCAGAGGGTCGGCGTCGTTATCATTGCCCTGAATGGACCCGTCGGGTCGAAGGGCGCCGGATTCAAAAATTGTTCGATTGTTTCGATCCTTGATCGTCACATGCAGCCAAGCTCGTCTGGAAGGATAAGCAGTGGGAAACTTGTGGCCGGTCAAGTTCCGGACTGAGATGTCCGCGTGAAGCCTG
>CAZIPZ010000013.1:3864-30941 GCA_964541075.1 uncultured Solibacteraceae bacterium
TGAGGCGTTCGCGATTGCGCTAATCGAGACATCCGCAGTCTGTGACTTCAGATGTTCGATGGTGCGCGAAGCCGCAGATTCGAACTCTTCCGGCATCGCGACGACATCGAGCTCATGCCGATAGCGGTTCAGCATTCTCAGCATGAAAAAGTTTCCGCCGAGAAAGACGTGCCGCGATACTCCTTCGCGAAACTTTCCCAACGCGCTCGTCATGCGCACCGGCTCCTGAACGACAGGCATGTGACAGCTCTGGCAACTTTGTTTGTCGCGAAAATCGCTGTTGAGCCATTCCTGGTAGGGCATCTGTTCGGGAAGTTGACCAATCACCTTGCCGTCAGGCCCTAGAGCTTTCGTTATGAGCGTATGGCACGTGGCGCACAGCTCCGATTGACGGACATGATCGCTTTCGATCGGTCGATAGCCGCCGGTGGACGTGCGCATAATCCGGTGCTCTCCATCGTCGATCTTGAATGGACCATACTCCTCTCGCTCTCCGACGGCCTTCGCCGTGTCAATGACGAAACCGCCGACAAAACTCTCGGGCGCACCCAGCTTGTCCTTGGTGATTTGATGACATAACGAGCACGAAACTCCGTCCAGAGCGAGCTCCGACATGCGCTCCGGCGAGTCCCCGGCGATGTGCGAAAAGACTCCGGCATCTTGTCCCTGAAAATGCGATTGAACTCGCGCCATCGGCATATGGCACTTTGCACACTCGTCTTCGATTTCCTTTGCGGCGCCGGCGTGATCCAGCGTCTCGCGCCGTACGCTCGCCTGCCAATACGGATCGCGGGCGGAGTTGGCCATCATCGTGGGACGCCAGGCCGTGCCAATTGAGATATCCTCCCCTGTCACCGTCGAAAGGGTGTTGTGACAGGCGAAACAGCGATCCGATGTTTGAAACAATTCCTTCGTGATCTTTTGAGCAGGCATCGGAACAGATAACACCACGAGCACCGCGACGAGGACTGCCAAATGACGGATTCCCATTCACCAACCCTCACGAAATCCGCCGTCGAACCAGTCCCAAAGCACGTAAAACATCAATTGCGTCGATCGGAGGCCAGAGTCGTTGATCGGACGGCGCACCCCAACGTTCAGGCGAACGTGTTGCCGCTTATTAAGAGTGACCTGCATTTGTGGAACGGCATCCCAGTTTGTCTTCGCTCCTGCTTCAAAATCCTTATCCGCCAGAATTTCCACCATGGGAGTCCAGCTCCGGTCGAACCCCTGATTCCCCGCGAGAGTCTTGCCGACTGTTGCGCGCCAATAGCCGGCCCGGGCCGATTTCCGGGAGTCCGTCGGCGCCTCGACCCCGCCTTGAAGCTGAAGAAAGGCGAGCCCTGGAAACGCTTGGCCGAAAGCGCCGAAGGTTTCGAAGACCGTCACGCCTGAACCGAAGCCCAGATGCTTGTTGCCTACAGGTGCAATCGCCTCCCCCTGCAAACTGAAAATGGATCCTGAACGACGATTTTGAAATACGACGCGCTTGTATCCGATAACCATGTCGCCTATGCCGCCCACCCAACTTCCGGGATTTCGCTCGAGGAACTGAAACGGCGCTCCAATCTCGATCTGATTCCGCGCACCAAAACGTTTTTCGTAGACGAATGTGGTGGAGACGCCGCCGGCGCCATTTGTATTCAGCGATGTGGTGATGAGCGCTTCATCCTCAGGAAAAGCCTTTTCAGTCACCAACGCACGAGGAAAGTTCAGTTCGCCTAGAGGCCAGGAGGAATCCCTGCAAAGGCTTCGAAGATACCCGATGACGCTGCGAATTTGATCCGGGCTGAGGGCATCAGCAAATGACGGCATGATCTCCGAAAACCCCCGGGCGGGCCCCCCTTCATGAATCGTCGCCCTCCAGTCGTAGGTCTTTTCTCGCGTACTGCCGTTGCAATCGGAGAAGTCCGGAAAGGTCGATGGCGGTTCGAATCCCAGCGTGCTTTGAGGTTGCCCTTTGCCGCCAGGACCGTGACATCCGATGCAGGCTGCTTCGAAAATCTCCTTTCCGGTTCCAAGTTTCAACTCCAGCTGCGCCTGGGACCTCAGAACAGCCGGCATCAAAAATATGGCGATAATCAGCGGAAGCAGAGACGTTGGTTTCATCCTAGATAAAAGCGGTGCGACTATATACTGTTTTAAACGGTTTAAGAAGCCCCGCCGGGTATAGGTACAGCGCACCTGCGGGTGCCAGAATGAGCACGTTAGGACTGCTCAACGGAATCGGCCGGACCATGGAAGCCGTTGAGAAACTACCATGCACATCTTGACGATGTGGAAGCTTCTGGTCAATTGGATGTTGAGCGTCCTCAGGTTGTTATCTGTTCTGGAAGGCGCTCACAAACGCGATAAAAAGAAGGCTGGAGTCTTTAGCAGCCCGAGTCGGCAACCTGAATGCTGGTCTCCCACCAAAAGTCACAGGAGACCACATCTTGAAACGTATCTTTTTCACCATCCTTATGCTGTCTCTGCTGGCGGCATGCAATCCGGCGGATCAGGAAACAGCGAATCGAATCGGTAGAAGCATTCGATGTATGTGGAGCGGCGCCTGCGGATAGATCGAAGTTTGGGGTTGTCGATACTCGGATTGGTTAGGCAGTCACGCTTTGCGACTCGGAAAACCGGGACTGTAGTTGACCGACCGCGTGGTCATACCCGATTTGGACGGCCTCGTCGATCGCCATCCATTCGAACATGCCGATCGATTCGACAGGAGGCTTAAGGTACAGGTCGATATTTCGTTTCATCGCCTCCGCTGCGATGACGCTGTTCAACATGACCGTTCGCATGACAATGCTGAAGACGTTAGGAACAGCGCCGCCCGATGACGGGCCGGAGCGCAGGATGCGCTGGGTTTCCCATCGTTCCGAATTTCCGTTGCCGGGAGCAGTCAGGTCTCGTCGGACGCTGACGTCCACCGCGATCACATAGCCGCCACAAAGCTTCTGCATGACATCCACTGGAAGGTTGTTGATCAAAGCTCCGTCGACGACAATATCGCCGTTGTGAAAGACCGGGGCATCAAGCGCAGGGAGCGCACTGGACGCATGCACACACTCATGAAAGAGGCCTCGACGGTGAATGAGCATTTCGCCGCGGCTCAGGTTGCACGACACTCCAAAGTAGCTGCGCCACTGGTCTTCAATTCGGTTTCCTCCAAGCAGGCTTTCAAAGAGAGACGTTGCCTTGCGAGCCGTAACTATAGAAACGAGTGGCAAGGTGTAATCGCCGCGAATCGGATGGTTGCGAAACGCCCTGCGATTCGCCTCGATCATTTCCTCGGCGTCCCAGCCCAACGCCCATTCCGCGGCTATAAGCGCCCCAATGCTGGCGCCACCGACAAAGTCGATCGGCACACCGGCCTCCTGCAAAGCTCGAATCACGCCGATGTGAGCAAAGCCACGGGCGCCGCCGCCTCCAAGCACAAGGCCTGTCGCACGTCCCGCCACAATGCGGGCCAAGCGATCGAAGTCCTGGGAAGCATAGATCCATAAGTGATAGTGTCCATCGACGGGGATTCTGTCGAGCCATCCTGACGCGCCCGAGGCAGTTCGGCTCAACCCGGTATGCAGAAGCACCAAATCCTTTCCGGCAGCGGAATGCTCGATGCCGCACGCGCGCAGCCAGCCTTCTGCGTCGGTTTCAGCCGGAAGATCGCCTGGAACAACGATCAGAATTCGATCGGAATGGCGAATGACCCGCTCGGTCCAAGACGACGGCTCTGCATCGGCCTCGTAGACTGCAAATCGATTTTGTCTCTCTTGGGCCGATAGATAGTTCGTGACGTCAATGCTGCTCGGCGCGTCGATAGCGATGGATGAAGATCGAGCTCCAAGTTGGGAGTCCAGTTTTTCGGCATTGACGTGACAAGTGGCGCCGATGCGCGAAAGCGCTTCCGCGAATTGCTGAGCGAAACCGGCAAGAGAAACATTTTTCGTTCCCGCGACAATGCCGATGGTGAGAGGCCGATTATGACGTTCTTTTACATTGACCTGCCTCAGTCGTCCCACGAGAAGCCGGGCCATATGCTTCATGATTTCAGGATGTGAAGCTTCGAGGCGCTCGAAACCCCTGCGTTTCAGGCGCACCAGAAGGCTGGGACGAATCGCCCTCACCGTCGCCGAACGGCGCTCGTCGGCAATGATCGCCATTTCACCAACCGACTCACCTGGTGAGATTTCACCAACGGCGTCCTCAACGCCCTGCTCTCTCTGAGCGAAAGCCCGCAACCGTCCGCTAAGCACGACGTACAGGCAATCCCCGGTCTCGCCCTCAGTCATCAGGACTTCACCGGCGTCGAGCGTCACCCACTCCAACTCCTGTTCGACGCTTGCGAACGTCGCTCCATCCAAATCCCTGAAAAGGTCGGTTGAAGCAAGGTATCGCCGCATTTCATCTAGCTGTGGCATTAGGATCTCCCATTCCAGCATATCGGCAGACGGAGGTTTCAGGATTAGCGCAAAGCCAAATGATTTCTATCATTCACCGGAGACTTCAAAACCCTGGCTTCCCGATTTTCGCTTTTGCATCGAGCATCCCCTTTCGACCGGTGGTACGCTCAGAGATATGGTTATGAAACTCCAAGTCGAAAGCTATTCGAGCCACAAATCGGATCAGCGACCCGTCCGATTTCATCTTGGGGAGGCCGTGCTCGAAGTGGAGTCGGTTGAGGACCAATGGTACGGGCCGGAAGCCATTTATTTTCGCGTCGTAGCCAACGATGGCAATACATACGTCCTGTGCCATGAAGAAACGACAGATGAGTGGACCCTGGAATCGTTTCGCGCGCGAAACAGCCCGGGGCAGCACGATCCCCATTTCGACCCCCCTTCGAGCGTTCACTAGAAGCCCCAACCGTTAGGCCTACAAATGCTTCAAGCCCGTGCTTTCCTCTGATAAGATTCCCGCCATGAAATTCCATATCATTCTCATTTTATTCGTCCTAATATCGCCTTCAGTCGGGCTTTCCGCCACACCTCAACAAAACAATGCCGATCCGGCGCCGCCTTCGAATGCAGCCGCGGGCGCAGCCGCCATCGACTATGCGACGGCGCGGTTCGACCGGATTGCGGAAGCCATTCGAATCAACGAGAAAATCACCATCGATGGAAAACTCGAGGAGCCGGCCTGGGGTGCGGCAAAGCCCGCCGCCAACTTCATTCAGTGGGAACCAGAACCCGGCGCGCCAGCCACAGCTCCGACCGAAGTCCGGATCCTATATGACGACAAGAACCTGTACATTGGGGCAATCTGTTTTGACGGTGACATGACGCACCTTGTTGTGAACGAGCTTAAAGAAGATTTCGGCGGCACGGACAGCGACGGGCTCGCATTCATTCTGGATACTCTGCACGACCGACGTTCCGGCTTCTTCTTCGGCACAAACCCCGTTGGAGCAAAGCGCGATTCCCAAATCACCAACGAGGAACACAACTTCGATTGGGACGGAGTATGGGATGTTAACGTCACCCAGAACGAAAAGTCATGGATCGCCGAGTTCGTGATTCCGCTGAAAACCCTGCGCTTTTCAAGCGACCCGGCGCAGGAATGGGGATTTCAAGTCCTGCGACGATTGAGAAGAAGAAATGAAGATTCGTTCTGGTCGCCGCTGCCGCGCCGGTATCGCGTCCAAAGAGTATCCATGGCCGGGACTCTTAAGGGGATCGAAAACATCCGCCAGGGCCAGAATCTCAAAATCAAGCCATACGTCATTGGCGGTGTACAGCAAGTTCGAAGCAATAACGTTCTATCGAACAACTTCGACCGCGACGGCGGATTCGACGTGAAATATGGGCTGACCCAACAACTCACGCTGGATTTGACATATCGGACCGATTTCTCCCAGGTCGAAGTGGATCAGCAACAAGTGAATCTAACGCGCTTTAGTTTGTTTTTCCCTGAAAAGCGCGAATTCTTTTTAGAGAACTCGGGAACATTCGCCTTCGGGCTTCCGATTCCGACTTATGCAAACGGCGGAGGCCCCAACAACACCAGGAACAATCTCATTCCCTTCTTCAGCAGGAGCATCGGCCTGTCTTCCCAGGGAACGCCCATTCCAATTATCGGCGGTACGCGGATCTCGGGCCAGGTTGGAAGCTACGACGTTGGATTCCTCGCAATGAAGACAGAAAGCCTTGGCGCCACTCCTTCCAATACCTTTGTTGTGAGCCGCGTCAAGAGGAACGTTTTCAGGAACTCCGCAATTGGGGTCCTGTGGACGAATCGTGATTCATCCGTTTCTCGAGATTACAACCGCGTATATGGCGGCGATGCGTACTTCCGCTTCGACAGATTGGATTTCAGTTCCTACATCATGAAGAGCCAGACTCCCGGGAAGACGGGAGCGGACATGGCTCGCTTGTTTGAGGTGGGATGGCGCGATGATGACCTGTCCGTGATTGCGTCGAATCATCAGGTGCAGGCGAATTTCAACCCGGAAGTCGGATACATCCGCAGAAAAGACACCGAGATTTCAACCGGCATTGTGTCCTGGAGGCCCCGTCCCCGTCCGAATCCTCATGTACGAAATTTCGAGTTGATGGGCACTGTCAATTACTACGAAGACGGCAGCGGCAAGAGACTCGAAACGCGGGAACATGATCTTCAATTCAGCACGTTTTTCCAAAACAGCGCCGAAGTGGAATTTCGGGGCACCCGGACATTCGATCGTCTTGAAGACGCATTCACCGTTTCACGCGTGCCAATCCCGGCGGGGGAATATTCCTACGATAACTACTCCGTCACCTATCGTGCGGACCGAAGCCGATCCATTTCCGGACGCATCCAACTTGAAACAGGCGAATTTTGGGGAGGCCGCCGCAAGAGTCAGACGGGCGCGTTGACGCTGCGGCCCAATTATCACCTCAACATCGATGTCAACTTCACCCGGAACAAAGGCCGCCTGCCCAACGGCGCCTTCGTGTCGAATATTGTGGGTACGCGCGTGTTGTATGCGTTCACAAGCAAGGTCTTCCTGAACGCATTCGTTCAGTACGACAACAGCGCCCATCAGTTCAGCTCCAACATCCGGTTCAATATCATCCACCATCCGATGAGCGACTTGTTTGTCGTTTACAACGACCGGCGGGACACGTCGTCGAACCTTTTGCTCGAACGGGCCCTTTTGGTGAAGCTTACGCATCTCTTCAGCTTCTGAGACATGAACTGTCCAGGGTGCGGCAGTGCGATGGCGTCGATGACGCTCGATGCGCGGATGAGTCCGTCGGTTGAAATTGATCTTTGCCGCTCTTGCCAGGCATTCTGGTTCGATCGCTACGAGAGCCTGAAGCTGTCTCCCGGATCCACATTGAAGCTGATGAAATTCATAGGCGAAAACGCAACCTCAGGCAAAGCGCTCGTTAGCGACCGTTTCCAATGCCCGCGATGCGACGGCCGCTTGAAGTTGACGCACGATCTACAGCGAAGCACGCGTTTCAGTTATTGGAGATGTGAAAAGGAACACGGAAAGTTCATCAGGTTTTTCGAGTTTCTTCGCGAGAAGAACTTCATCCGCCCCTTGTCGCCGAAGCAGATCGAGGAATTGCGGCAGCATGTCCAAACCGTTAATTGCTCGAACTGCGGAGCACCTATCGATCTCGTCGCCGCTTCTGCCTGCTCTCACTGCGGGTCGCCCGTTTCAATGCTGGATATGAATCAGCCGCAGGAATTGTTGAAGCAGCTCAAACAGGCTACTGAACCTGATCCCGTTGCACTTCAGTCATTGCCGTTCGACTTAGCGATGGCGAGACGCCATGTGGACATTTCGTTCCAAGGCCTGGAATCCAGCCCGCAATGGTGGGATGACGCAGCTTCGTCCGGCCTTGTTCAGGCGGGCCTCACCGCGATCGCGCGGTGGCTCAAGAAATTCGAGGTCTAATTCCTCACTTCATAAACTCGGCGAGGTGAGCGCGGGTGAGCCGCCACTGCGCGCCAATTTTCTTTCCCTTTAAGTCGCCGGACTCGAGGCTCGCGATGACATCCTGTTCGGCGACGCCAAGAAGTTTAGCAGCCTCTGCGGGGCTGAGGGTTTCGGGGAACGACCCAGACGACGGATTCATCATTTGCTGAGCCATCGCCATCCCGACCGCGAGTTCAGCACCAAGTCCAGCTGCACCGGGGCCGCCCTTTCCAAAACCTTCCGCAATTTGATACTTCACAAAATCATTCAAGTTTCCGATAACCGACATGCTTGAACGCTTGTCGACAGCCTGCTCCACTTCCGGAGGTGCGGATATGTTCTCAACCACGAACGTCGGCGCTTCCACGCCGTACTTTTCCCTGAGCGGCGGATTGATCAAAGGCAGCAAGGCGGCGCCGAGCTCCTGGTAACGCGTCGCAATGTCCAGCACGGGAATCTTGCTCTTCGCGAGCGCTTCGCTGAAAGCGCTAACGATGCGGGAACGCATAACGTCGGCGAACTCGTTCAGGAGGAAGTGCGCGTCGGCGCCGGCCACCTCCTTCAAGAAGCGCGCCGGTTCCACAATCCGGACATCATAAACGCCGAAAGCTCTCAGCCGGATCACGCCGAAATCAGGGTCTCTCACCATGACGGGGTTTGATGTGCCCCACTTGTTGCCCGTCAGCAGACGCGTCGTGACGAAATAGACGTCCGCCTTGAACGGAGATTCGAAGCCGTACTTCCACCCTTTAAGAGTTGAGAGCACTGGAATGTTATCGCTCATGAGGCGGTGCTTGCCCGGCCCAAAGGCATCTCCAAACTGGCCGAGATAGACAAACTGGGCAATCTGCGACTCGCGAACAATGAGCTGCGCGCCCTGCTTGATTTCGCGATCCTGATCAGGAAACCGATAGGATAGGGTGTCTCGCGTATCGTCCGACCATTCGATGATTTCGAGCAGCTCGCTCTTGATGAAGTCCATCAGTCCCATAAGCCCTCCAGCATTGCTCGGCCTTTCTTCTTTAGCTTCAGCTACGTTGCGGTCGCGGCTATATTAGATCACCTGAGCGCGAGATGTAGGATATGAAGGAAAATGGAAAAAATGGAACGGCGCCGAAGCCAAGCCGGCCGCACATACCCGGCTACGGCATCGACGAAAAGGATCTGTCGAGCGTCCTACCCTGGCGTTGGGCCGAACGAAGACTTCAAAAGACTCAAAACTACTTTCTGGCGACCGTTCGAAGCGATGGAAGACCGCACGTTATGCCGGTGTGGGGAGTTTGGGTGGACAATTGTTTCTATTTCAGCACGGGACGAAAATCAGTGAAGAGGCGCAATCTGAAGAATAATCCCAATTGCGTCGTTTGTGCAGGTGAAGCCAAAGCAACAGTGTTGGTGGAAGGCCGTGCATCCCAGGTCAGAAGCAACCCGGTCTTGAAGAAATTTGCAAAAGCTTACATCGCTAAATACGCTATTGACCCTTTGTCGATGAAAGAACCCATCTTCACACTCAAACCCCGAGTCGCATTCGGCCAAATCGAAAAAACGTTTGTGAAGACGGCGACGCGTTGGCTGTTTTGATTTTTGCGGACCAAAGCCCGTCGGGTTGCCGCCCAGGGGTTGCATTCGTTGCAGTCGACAAGTCGGATCGACTACTGCGGCTGTTCCTCTTCACGCTCACGCACACGGTTTTCGAAGTGCCCGAGTTGGTTTGTCGATTCCGAAGGTGTATATGGCTCTTAGCAAACCTTGCCGTCCGTTCTCAGAAAGTTGGTCTTCCCTTTTCCAGACTTGGTTTGCCGTTTTGAAGAGTGCTTCTCCCATTTCAACGGTTCGTATTCCCGCCTCGAGAGTACCGCTGCCAGGTTTTGTTAAGCTGGATTTCCACCTTTTAAAGTTTAGTCGCCTGTTCAAGATGTCTTTCTTCTTTTCGAACACTCAGCGCGCGGAGCTTGAAACATCGTCGGACGTTTGCCGGAGTCTGTCAGCCGTTTCGCAAAATGGAATGCGGATATCCGAATGTTCGCCGGCCATTTTTCAAAACCACTGTGCTTACAAGTTTCAACGACGCTCCAGTTTTTCATCTCACTTTTGGCAAGAACATTCTCTTTGTGTAAGCCCGCCATAAGCGAATGAAATCTCACGGACTCAAAAACTTAAAGAGATCCGCCACCTAAGCAACTTGTCCGAGGTTGGGACATTTTTGATGAAAGAAATTTGATAGTGCTACTTTCGTTCCGGGCTCGCTTTCGCTTCTTCGCGCTTCGTTTCTTGACAGGTTTCTCGCTGACAGATAAATTGCATTTCGCTTACCTCTTTTTGAAACACTTGAAGTTGGGGTTCCCCCGCCCCTGGGATGATTGGAGGCTACGATGGAAACTACGTTTCGTTGGTTTTTAGTGTGTCTGCTGCTTTTGGTGGCATTTGCAGCTCCTTTGCAGGCGCAAGAAGGATCGAGCACAATAACCGGCCGCGTCGCAGACACAACCGGCGCGGTTATTCCCGGCGTCAACATCAGTCTCACAAGTACTGCGCTGATGGGCGCCCGCGACATGATCACGGACGAGCGTGGAGTATACCGATTCAATCTGCTCCCTCCCGGGATGTATGCACTCAAATTTGAATTACCTGGGTTCAAGACTCTTATACGTGAAGAGATCCGGTTGACTGCGGGATTCACGGCGACGATCAACATCGATATGGAAGTTGCGACCCAAGCGGAAACGGTGACCGTCACCGGCCAGTCGCCCGTCGTCGACTTGCAGAGCGCCGCCGTTTCGGTGAACTTCACCCAGGATCTTCTGAGAGATATTCCCAGCGGCCGAGATCTTTGGTCGACGCTCGGGCAGACTCCCGGAATCATGATGAGAAAATTCGATGTCGGTGGAAGCCAGGCCGGCCAGACCAGCGGCTTCCGCACATATGGCACCGACGGTCAGGACTACACGGCGCTTGACGGCGTCCGATACAACGCCGCTTATTTGGACTACGGAGCGCAGGAAGAAATGCAGGTGGTTACGGCGAGCAAAGGCGCAGACCTCCGGACAGCGGGCACGTATGTCAATTCAGTTGTCAAGAGCGGGAGTAACGACATTCACGGGATGGTTTATGCGGCGGTGTCGCCGAGCTCACTTCAGGGATCAAACCTGACCGACAGACTGAAGGCATTCGGCCTGACGTCCACCAACAGAATCTCGACATTCACCGACACGAATGGAAACGTCGGCGGTCCCTTGAAGCAGGATAGATTCTGGTGGTTTCTCTCCCTGCGTGACAACTACATCGGAGTGAAGTCTCCGGGCTTCAAAAAGGGCGGCTGTACGACCGCAATGGCTTGCACAGGCCAGCCTCAGGGAACATATGTGAACGACAACCCTTCGAACGAGGACGGGTCGTTCTATACGCGTCTCGACAACGTCACAATGAAACTGAACGGCCAGATCAATTCCAAGAACCAGTTCTCTGCTTTGGGAAACTTTGCAGACAAACGGCAGCCTTTCCGCGGCGGAAATGGCGCCTCGGCGGGATTCTTCAACACGGACTCGGTTGCACGTCAAACCTACCCCACACTGTTGCACAAGGTGCAGGTGACCTCCGTCATCAACAACCACATCACTCTGGACAACTCACTCAACCGCATGGGTTATCACTGGCCAAACGATCGGCGCGTTGACGAATTCAGCCGGAGGGATCTGGACACGCTCCAGGTTCGTGGAGGGTTTTCGGGCGAGGGCACAGGATTTTCCCTTAGCCCGCCGAATACGAGAGATCCGGCGATCTGGCATTACAACACCAACCTGTCGATGCTGACGGACAAATTCATCACGGGCAGCCACGATATGAAAGTCGGATACATGTGGAAGTACGTGCGGGACAAGAGATCCATCAACGGAACCATCGGGCAGGTCGTCCTGTATTATCGCGGTGGTTTCAGAACTCCGCAGTTCATTGAAACATTGGATGCGCCTTTCTCCATCGAAAGCTCATTGAAGGAGCATTCAGTGTACTTCAACGATTCCTGGAGAGTGACTCCCAAGCTCACGCTGAACCTTGGATTCCGGTTTGACCGCGCCATGCCGTACTACCCAAGACAGGAGAAAACCGGCCAAGGTCCATTCCAGGCCAAGCAGGTTGTCGAGCGCCGCAACCTGGCCACGATGAACGGTCCGGTGCCGCGTGTATCTTTGATATACGACGTATTCGGGAATGGACGAACAGCGTTCAAAGCGAGTTATGGCCGTTACACGTATGAAGCCGGCGGAGCGACAGGCAGCGACTTATCCACAGAAGTCAACCCCATGACCTTGACGGTGACGCGATACGACTGGGATGGAACCCTGCCGTTTAGTCCAATCGGCAAGACTCCGGTCCAAGTGACCGGCGGACGCGATCGCGATTTTGATCCGAATTTGAAATTTCCTTACATCGAGGAGTTCACCGCCGGCGTCGATCAGGAACTTATGACTGACGTTTCGTTGCGGCTCAATGTGGTCAGAAAGTTCGATCAGAATAAGTGGGAATTCATGAACACGGCGATTCCCTACGACGCCTACAACATTCCGGTAAACGGCGTGGACCCGGGCCGGGATGGCATAGCAGGCAACAGCGACGATCAGACGAGACTTCTCTATAGCCTCCAACCCGCATTCGTCGGAAGGCGGAAGGACGTCATCCGAAACAATAACGCTCTCGATAACGCCAATACGGCTCTTGAAGCGACGTTAATCAAACGCCTTTCGAACAAATGGCAAATGATTACCGGTTGGAGCTACCTGCACCGCAAGGTTTGGTCGGGCGCACTGATTTCCACCGACGCCACCGGCATTCCACAGGACCCGAACAACCTCCGGTTCAATACGGGTGAAAACTTCAATGCCTGGACGTACAAGATCATGGGAACCTATCAGGCGCCTTTCGGTCTTTCCGTATCAGGAGTGTTTCGCGGCGCGAAGGGTGAAGCTTACGGACGCCGATGGAACAGCCCCAGGCTGAACCAAGGCGTGCAGGCCCTGACGGTGGAACCGATTGGAACGTTCTTCATGGACACGATCAAACTTGTCGACTTCCGCGCCGAGAAGACTTTCACAGTTTCTGAACGTTGGGGGAAAGTGGGCGTGATGGTGGATATCTTTAACGCTCTAAACTCGGCGGCAGTGACGGGAATCAACAATCTGACGGGCTCAGCCTTCCAACGGCCGACTCAGACCGTTGAACCGCGCATTGCGCGCGTCGGAATACGATACACCTATTAGTCGCCTCGTTAAAGCAGGGACAGTGAGCAAATCTTAATTCTTCAAACCTTTGCTCCTGTCCCTAACGCTCTCCTGGAATTTCAAGTACAATCCCTCCCCAGTTAAAACGTTTTGACAAACGCGCAACTAATTCACGCCGGAGCCGACTTCCGGCAGGAATGGGAGGGTTGAATGAGAGTTGCACTACGGTGCTTGCTGACGATCGTTTTGTGCCTCGCCGCGCTGCCTGCGCCTTTGACGGCTCAGGAAGGAACCGGCGCGATCAACGGACGCGTCGCGGACACATCCGCGGCCGTGATGCCGGGCGTCTCGGTGACATTGAGCAGTCCGGCCGTTATGGGAACACGAGAGTATGTTACAGACGAACGGGGAACCTATCGCTTTAGTCAATTGCCTCCAGGAATGTATTCACTGAAATTCGAGCTACCGGGTTTTAAAACCCTGATTCGTGAAGGCATCCGTATCAGCGCGGGATTCACCGCCACGGTTAATGCCGATCTGGAAGTCGCAACACTTTCCGAAACAGTGACGGTGACCGGACAGTCGCCTGTGGTGGACTTGCAGAGTTCGACGCTTGCGGTGAACTTCACTTCGGATCTTTTGACCAACCTGCCCAACGGAAGAGACATCTGGTCCACTCTTGGACAGACGCCCGGCGTAATGATGACCAAGTTCGACGTGGGCGGAAGCCAGGCCGGCCAGATGAGTGGATTTCGAACATACGGAACCGACGGCCAGGACGTTCTGCTGCTCGACGGCGTTCGATATTCGGCTTCGTACCTTGACTACGGCTCATACGAGGAAATGCAAGTCGTAACAGCAAGCAAGGGCGCCGAAATGCGCGTCGCCGGTTCGTACGTGAACTCGATCGTAAAGAGCGGCAGCAACGATATTCACGGAATGGTGTACGACGCCACGTCTCCCAAATCATTTCAGGGATCGAACTTGAACGACAGGCTGAGGCGCTTCGGATTGACGACAACCAGCAAGATGTCGCTGTACAGCGATCTCAACGGCAACGTCGGCGGTCCGATCAAAAAGGACAAGGTGTGGTGGTTTCTTTCAATGAGAGACAACTACATCGGCCGTCAGTCGCTCGGATTCAAAAAAGGAGCGTGCGTGAAAGCGACGGGGTGCACCGGCGAGCCAATAGGAACTTTCGTGAACGACAATCCTTCAACGGAGGATGGACCTTTCTACACGCGGCTCGACAACGTGACGCTGAAGGTGAACAGCCAGGTCACGCCGAGCAATCAGATCGTCTTCACAGGAAACTTCGCCGACAAGCGCATGCCGTTTCGCGGCGGCGACGGCCCAAACGCCCTGTTCTTCAATACCGATTCGGTGACGCGACAAACCTATCCGGGCAGGATTTACAAAGTGCAGTGGACGTCGGTTCTCAACAATCGCATCACATTGGATAATTCATTCAATAAGTTCGGCTGGAACTGGCCAAACAACCGGCGCATCGACGAATACAGCCGGCGAGATCTGGACACACAGCAGGTTCGTGGAGGGTTTTCGGGCGAGGGCACCGGCTTCACGCTAAGTACACCCAACACCAGGGACCCTGTTTCACGGCATTTCAATTCCACTGCGTCCTTAGTGACGGATCGCTTCCTAACGGGAACTCACAACTTCAAAGTAGGATACGTAATCACTCACGTCCGGGCTCGCCAGACCCACTCCGGCACGATCGGTCAGATCATTCTTTACTATCGTGACGGTTTCAGGACGCCGGCATTTATTGAGACCCTCGACGCGCCGTTTACGCTCGAAAGCTCAATGAAGGAGCACGCGTTCTTCATCAATGACGCATGGTCTTTGGCTCGGCGACTCACATTAAACGTGGGGTTCCGTATTGACCGCGCAACACCGTACTACCCGAGACAGGAGAAAACGGGAACCGGTCCGTATCAATCGCAACAGGTTGTTGAACGGAGAGTGTTCCCCAGCTTGAGCGGCCCAGTGCCGCGTTTCTCGCTGATTTACGATGTGTTCGGCAACGGCCGAACTGCATTGAAGGCCAGCTATGGCCGGTACACGTTTGAAGTAGGCGGCGGCAGCAGCAGCGGTCTTTCTTCGGACGCGAATCCCATGGCGCTGACTGTCAGCCGTTACAACTGGGATGGCACATTCCCAGCCGCGAACTGCTATCTGACCAATTGCGCTTTCAATCCTGCGGGCAGAACCCCTGTCAGCGTCGCGGGAGGACGCAATCGCGATATCGATCCCAATTTGAAGTTTGCATACTCGGATGAATACACAGCAGGACTCGATCAGGAGTTGATGACCGACGTGTCGCTAAGACTGAATTTCGTCCGGAAGTTTGAACAGAATCGCCATCAGACATTCAACGTCGCCATTCCTTATAACGCCTACAACATCCCAGTCAGCGGCGTCGATCCAGGAGTGGACGGAAGAACCGGAACAGCCGACGACAGAAATGTAACGCTCTTCAGTCTGGATCCCACATTTGTCGGACGCCGCCGGGACTTCATCTCCAACAATGCCGCTTTTGACCACGCCAATACGTCTCTGGAGGCAGCTCTCATCAAGCGCCTCTCTAACAATTGGCAGGTGATCACCGGCTGGAACTACCTGCGAAGGAAGGTCTGGGGAGCCGCCGGTATTCCGGAAGACCCGAACACGTTGAAATACAACGCTGGAGAAAACTTCAACACATGGTCCTACAAAGTCATGGGGACGTATGAAGCTCCATTCGGACTCTCACTGTCGAGCGTATTCAGAACGCAGAAGGGCGAGGCGTACGGGAGACGATGGAACAGCCCACGGATGAACCAGGGAGTCCAGGTTTTGTTCGTAGACCCCAAAGGGACCTACTTCATGGATACGATCAAGCTGTTCGACGTTCGAGTAGAAAAGAATTTCACCATCAGCGAGCGTTGGGGCAAGGTCAGCGCAGTGTTCGACTTGTTTAATGTGCTGAACTCGGCCGCCGTCACCGGCATCAATGACCTGACCGGTGCGAACTTCCAGGCGCCGACGCAAACTGTCGAGCCTCGAATCGGACGCATCGCGGTGCGATTCACTTTCTGATGCTGGACGGGGCGCTTGAGTGATTCGCAATTCATGCGCCCCGTTCTTCAAGAAAGGCGTACGAAGAAGCTACGGAACATTTGGAGCGGTAATGAAAAAGGTAGTGCTGACGCTATTGTGCTTGTGTCTTCTAGCCGGCAACCACTTGTATGCTCAAACCGATAAACCGAAAGAGAACGCAAAACCAAACGCCGCGGATCTTGTGGATGAGTGGTTCAGGAGGTTAAACGCGCTGGATGGAACCGAAGAAAGCGTCAATCGATTCGTTGAGCTTTATCAGCCGGATGCATTTCAACAGGTGGGTCCTGGAGAGAAACAGTTCGGCCCGGTTTTTTTTCAGGATCAACGTCAGATCCGCAAGTGGGCGGAAGACTTCGCAAAGGGTCATGCGCCCATTCCGGAAGCGGTCTACTTCCAGGTCCGGCTGCAAACCGTTAATGAAAAGACGACTCAATTGGTCTACTCGGTAGAGACGCCATGGGGCGACCTCGGCGCATCGGCAGAGTTCACTGGGCGTTACGTGGATCCACGAAACAACAAAGGGTTCATGGTCAACGGAGCGGCTTTTTTCCAATGGAGGGAGGGTAAAATCGCGCGCCTGCGGTTGTATATGCCCCGAGAGGAAATCATGGAGGTAACGCCGCCTTTGCGGCCCTAGAGTCAAATCCAAGAAATCAAAAAAGAGAATTAAAACATTGACTAAAGAGTGCAGCCGTCATAGTTGTGTTTAGCATAGAAAGCTTGATTGATTATCTGTCCTTGACCGCGGAGGTGACAATGAACGGAAAGAGAATCCGGACATGGATCCTGTTCACGGCAATATTGTGTTTATCTATTTCCATGGCCGGCCAGAACACGACTCCAAAACAGCCGCCAGCCGGCGCTATTGATCAGTTCGAGGATGTTCACAGGAATATTTTCAATCCTCAAACGGACAAGATCCAGGATGCGGGGCGTTTCACCGACAGCATGACCAAATCCCTGCCCGGCGCTTCGTTTTCAGGCGAGAAGATCGCGCGCAAGAACTTTATCGACGAGTATGTGTTTGATCGCATCGAGCGCGATGGCATTCCCCATTCCGGCCTCAGCACGGACGAAGAGTTCTTGCGCCGTGCGCACCTGGACGCAACTGGAATGCTGCCGACGGCCGAAAAGGTTCGAGCCTTTGCGGCCGACAGTGATCCGCAAAAGCGGGACAAACTGATCGATTCGCTGATTGGAACGCAGGAGTTCGCCGAGCAATGGGCATGGTTTTATGGCGACCTGTTCCGGCTGAATGGCTTGTCGGGTGACGGCAAGGACACCTTCCAGTATTGGAATAAGGAATGGCTGCGCGTCGATCGGCCGTACAACGATGTGGTTCGCGATGTGATCACACCGACGTCGAAAAGCCATAGCGCCGTGCCGAACCTGCATTTCCTGGGCCGCATTGCACGCAACGCGGCATACAAAGACAGGCTTGCGACAGATCCGGACAACCTCGGCGCGATTTCAAATCGCCTGGACGCCGTGGATGAAGCCGCAGTTGAAGCCGGACGCATTTTCCTCGGAATCAATCTCGAGTGCGTGTCGTGCCATGACGGCGCCGGACACCTCGAACCCATCAACATCTATTTATCGAATCGCACTCGCAAAGAATTCTCCGAGCAGGCGGCCTTCATGGGCAAGTTACAAATGGTCATCGCATGGCAGGACACCGGCGACATGGTGATTGACGATCTTGCTCCTTCCAAGGGTTATACAACAGGCAATGATGCGCCGTACTACACAATGAGCGAGAGCAAATTCCCTCGAACCGGAGACACATATGAACCCCGGTTCATCCTCACCGGTGAGAAGCCGCGGCCCGGCGCTAATCTGCGCGCAGAGCTTGCCCGCATGATCACAAGCCATCCCCAATTCAGCCGGGCTACTGTGAATCTGATTTGGGGAAAGCTAATGACGATTGGTTTTGTCGAGCCGTATGACGCCTTCGATCTCGACCGTCTTGATCCGAAGAATCCGCCTCCCAAGCCGTGGACGGTGCAGCCCACGAATCCAGAACTGCTCGAGGCGCTCGCAGCGGACTTTCGCGATAACGGATATAGTATTCATCGCTTGATGAAGTTGATTATGAAGTCGAACGCATACGGGCTCTCATCGACATTTCCCGGGGAGTGGAAGGACGCCTACACGTCTTACTACGCCCGCAAGTATGTTCGCGTAATGACCGGACCGGAGGTTATCGACACCATCGCCCAGGCGACTGGAAGGCCATACAAGTTCGATTTCTCGGGCATTGAAGTTCAACGCATCAAGGAATTGAGTTATCTCGGAGATGTCCCTGGCAGAAGAGGCAAAGGCGATGGGGCAGACATCACGGTTCTTATGAACAGCTTCTTTGCAGGAGCTCGGGAGACTCCTCCCGCAACCGGCAACAAGGCCACGACGTTGCAGGCGATTCTTATGATGAAGTCGGGCCTCGTGAATAATCGCGTACTCGCCGAAAACGGAAGCCGGGTTCAACAACTGGTGCAATCCAGCAAGAGCAACGAAGAAATCATCGAGGAACTCTATCTGTCGACGCTTTCGAGAAAGCCGACCAGCGACGAACTGAGAACTGCTATTCCGGCTTTTGCCTTTGAAAAGGATCGAAAGAGTGCTGCGGAAAACCTGCAAGTTCGTCCTAAACCACTAAAGCACTGGAGGCCGCAATGCATCGAAGAGTAATGGACCTAATGCCCGCGCGCCGGGATGTCCTGAAGTGGGGCGGAATGGCTCTGGCGGGAACTTGGATCGACCAGACCGTTTGGCCGCTGAAGGTCGAAGCGGCTGCAAAGGCCAATCCACGGGGTACGGCGAGAAACTGTATCTTCATTGAATTGGCCGGAGCGGTCAGTCATGTCGATTGCTGGGATTTCAAAGAAACACGCTGGACTCCCAAAGACCTGGACGTCAAAAAGATTTCTGCGGATGTATCCATTTCCAAAACTTTGTTTCCGCAGCTTTCCAATGAGATGCACCGTGTGGCCCTTGTCCGGTCCATGCGGACGTCCGAGCAGATTCACTTCAACGGCCAATACCATACGCAGACCGGCCGCGCTTTGAATCCTGGAATCGCCAAGGAGATCCCGGCGTTCGGCTCCGTCATTTCATATGAACTGGACGCGCAGCGCCGTCCGACGGACACATTTCCCACCTACGTCAGTACATCGCTTTCCAAAGCAAGGACCGGCGCCATCGGCTCCGGATTCCTGCCGCCGCAATTCACTGCGCTCGATCTCGACGCCACCACCGTCATTGACACATTCGGCGGCGATATGGAAGGTTTGAATTCATTGCTGGAAACGCGCTGGAGCCAACTCGGGATGTTGTCTGAAGTCTCGCAGGTGCATCGCGCTTCTGTGGGCGACAAGGTCGGCGACTACAAGGCTTTCTATCAGGACGCATTTAAGCTTTTGAGCGATCGCCGATGGACCGAGGTGTTTAAGGCGTCCGACGAGGAAAAGAAAAGATACGGTGACGACGAATTCGGGCTGGGTTGTGTTCTCGCCCGAAATCTGGTTGCAGCGGACGCCGGCGCACGCTTTATTTATGTCAACGACGGCGACAAGTGGGATCACCACGTCAATATCTTCAACCGCAACGTAGCGCTCAACCACTACTACACCTGCAATCGTCTCGATAAAGGTCTGGTCAGTCTCATGAACGACCTTGCCTCCATGCCGGGAAAGGCCCCCGGCAAGACGTTGCTGGACGAAACGCTGATTGTTGCAACCAGCGAATTCGGCCGAACGCCGCAAATGAACGCGGTCGGAGGACGGGACCATTACAGTCCGGTGTTTACGGCGCTGCTTGTCGGCGGCGGCGTCAAACCCGGGAGAATCGTCGGCAAGAGCGACGAAATCGGTGCGTTCTGTATCGATCCAGGATGGAGCCACCAACAACAGCCTTACAAGGACAACCTTGTTGCGACGATGTATTCCGCCTTGGGAATCGACTGGCTGAAGTCGATCAAAAACACTCCGTCCGGACGCGCGTACGATTACATCGAAACCGCGCCGCTGGGAGGATCCGAGTTCATCAGCAACGACGAAATTGGGAATCTGTTCGTTTAAGGAGGAGACATGCTGAATAAAACCAGATTGATCGTCTTCCTGCTGCTTTGTTCCCTTCCTGCAACGCCGGGCGCAGCCCAGAACTCCTCCTCCGTCGACGTTCCCGGAATGTCTCCAGTTCCAGCCGGAGAATTTTGGATGGGCCAGACGCACATATGGCTGCGCAGTGCACTGGAATGGACAGAGCGCGCCCGCCTGGATGCTCACCCGGCGCACGTTGTAGAGCTGGACGCCTTCTACATCGACAAATACGAAATAACGAATACGGAATATGCGCTCTTTGCGGGATCGACAAACCATGGCAAGCCATGGCATTGGGTCGGTGGCCAGATCCCTCAGGGCCAGGAGAAGTGGCCGGTATATAACGTGTCGTGGTATGACGCAGAGGCGTTCTGCAGCTGGGCCGGCAAACGATTGCCAACAGAAGCCGAATGGGAAAAGGCGGCAAGGGGAGGGCTGGATCGAAAGCTGTATCCGTGGGGCGATGAATTCGGACCAAAACCCGGAGGGCGATTTGGCGACGGCGCTGTCCGGAACGGCCCGAAGATGGCTCATTACGGATTCCCAAATGGCCCTGCAGCGGTAGGCTCTTATCCAGCTAATGCCTACGGTCTTTACGACATGATCGGAAACGTCTGGGAATGGACTGCCGATTGGTACGGGCGAAACTATTACACCGAGACGCCTTCCGCAAATCCGAAAGGTCCCGATACCGGCACGTACAAAGTCATTCGCGGTGCGGGCTGGGGTGACGAAGAACACACGCCCACACGGAGCACGATGTCGGTGTTTTACCGAAACTATACCAATCCGGATTCCGGCACCTCCACAATCGGATTCCGCTGCGCAACATCGTCCCCTGCCTCCGTGAAAAAGCTGCAATAAGTGGCGCGGGCGCAGCCGATCCTGACAGGCTGCCCCGCCTTTTTCTGCCTCCCTATTCTCCTTTACCACTCGCAAATTCGTCTTGAGGCTCTATTGGCCCACAAATGTCTTGCAAACATTTCTGTGAAGGCAGTAGCATCGCTTCAAATTTAGAAACAGCAGAAAAAGTATTTCGGCTTGCGGAGTCCCCCCACTGAAGGCTCAGAGAGATGCAAAGACCGTTTCGTGTGTTGATCAAGAGTAATTTTTCGGAAAAACACGAGTGTTTTTTCAGAGGACACGAAGAGGAGACCAATATGGTGAGGAAACTACGATTTCTAGGATTGATCGCGCTGATTGCACTGTCCGCTTCCGCGGCATTTTCTCAGGGCAGCGCGGGCGCAATCACCGGCACTGTCTCAGATGCGTCGGGTGCGCTGATACCGGGAGTTCAGGTCACGGCGACTAATCAGGCGACGAATCAAACGCGCCAAGTCATCACGAATGAAACCGGATCGTTTCGAATCGATCCATTACCTTCCGCCGTGTACAGTGTATCGGCCGAGTTGGCGGGATTCCGCAAGGAAGTCCGCAGTGACATCAAGGTGGATATCGACGCGCGGCTACGCATCGATTTCAAACTGGAAGTCGGAGCGGTGACCGACGTTATCGAGGTCACCAGCACGGCGCCGGTGGTTCAGACGGACAGTTCGAGTGTCGGCCAGGTGATCGACCAACGCAAGATTCAGGACTTGC
Organism: uncultured Solibacteraceae bacterium; assembly: GCA_964541075.1. Lineage (GTDB taxonomy): Bacteria > Acidobacteriota > Terriglobia > 20CM-2-55-15 > 20CM-2-55-15 > CAZIPZ01. The sequence continues at coordinate 25,794 of CAZIPZ010000013.1, forward strand.
CGCTCAACGGCCGCGTTCTGTCGGCTTTGGCCTACATCACTCCGGGAGCCTATGCGCCCCGCGCCGGTTCGAACCTTGCCGCGCGTGGCGGTTTCGTCACCGTAGGCGTGCCCGAGAGCGCCAACCAATTTCTGATGGATGGCATCAACAACAACAGTCCGCGTGCTAATGAACTAAACGTTCGAATCAACGTGGATGCCGTAGCCGAGTTCAAAATCCAGACCCAAAACTACGGAGCGCAATACGGCCGTTTCTCGGGCTCCCAGGTGGACGCCATCACGAAATCGGGAACGAATGAAATTCACGGCGGAGCGTTCGGCTTCCATCGCAACGACAATCTCGATGCCCGCAACTTCTTCGATGTTTGGCCTTTGCCCAAGAAGCCGGAATACAAACGTTGGCAATACGGCGGCACAATAGGTGGACCGATCAAGCGCGATAAGGCGTTTTTCTTTTTCGGCTGGCAGAGTCAGGATCTGGTCCAGCAGCGGACGACAAACCCAACGATTCCGCTGCCGGAATTTTGGGAAGGAAACCTTTCCCGGATCGCCACCAGGCCGATCATGGACCCGCTGACGGGACAGCCCTTTCCCGGCAACATCATTCCAAAGTCTCGAATCCATCCCGTCGCACTGAGGTATCGTCCGCTGTTCGATCGGGCGACTTTGACGGAGAACACCACTGTGCGCAACGCCAGAGCTTCGCAGGCGGAGCCGGAGGACTACTATCAGCCGACGGTCAAGATCGACTGGAGTCTTTCATCCAACCATCAGCTTATTGCGTCGCTAAATTCTTATATCGCAAAGTTCAAGGAATACAATTACGCGGGCCAGCCTGAAATTCCGGGGTTCATGCTTTATGGCGAACTGGAGAATCATCACATCACGCTTCAAGACGTCCTGACCATCTCGCCGACGGTGATCAATGAATTCCGCGGTGGTGTGACGACAAGCGTTCGCCTGCGCGTCGCTGAGGAGAGAGAACGGAATTACAACCGCGAGGTGCTTGGAATCGTGGGCACGGGCGGTGACTTTGATTCGAGGGTGTGGGGCTACGCGCGGACGACGATCACCGGCTTCAGCGCTGTCGGGGTGAACCCCAGTTTCACGGAGAACTCGTCAGAGCGGGCATGGAGCTTCATCGATATTCTTTCCGTGCAAAAAGGCAATCATGCGCTGAAATTTGGGTTCGACTGGCATCGTCAGGGCTACATACGAGCGGACATCTTCACACGGGCGAACGGCATTATGGACTTCAACGGATCGACGACAGGCAATGCCTTTGCGGACTTCCTGTTGGGTTTTCCGGACACGACCGAACGCCGCCTCCCACTCGCTCCTATTGGAGGAAAGCACACCCGCGCATCGACGAACCTTTTCTTCCAGGACGACTGGAAAGCGTCTTCCAACCTGACCTTGAATCTGGGCCTCCGTTACGAACCGCAGGGCGCTTACACGCAAGAGGACGGAAAGCTCGCCACATTTGATCCCACGCTGGGCGGCGGACAGGGCGGCATTCGCGTTATGAAGAAGGCCCTGGAGCATCCCGAACTGGTGGCGGGCATCGACTATTACAAAAGATTGTTCCCCAGTCTGGTTTTTGACTACTCGGAAAACTATCACAAACCCGATAACAATAACCTCGCACCCCGATTCGGATTCGCATGGACGCCTGGTGGGCGGAGCAACACAGTCGTTCGCGGCGGCTACGGCGTCTTCTACAACTGGACCGTATTGTGGTACGGCGCCCACTTCAATCAGCCCCCCTTCAGCGTCGCTCAGGCGTTCGTCAAAGCAGACGGTCCAACCTGGGACAACCTGTGGCCCGGCACCGGCGTGGGCGCAATCCGGACAGTCAACCACAACTACAATTTCGTGACGCCGTATTACCAGCACTGGAATCTGGGAGTTCAGCGTGAGCTTCCATTCGGCATCGTAATCGATACTTCTTATGTCGGCAAGAAGGGGACAAAAATCCTGCAAAGTATCGATATCAACCAGCCGCTGACGCCGCGAGGCCCGAAACCGTATCCTTTGTTTGCATCTCCACTGACCGTCAACTCCTCGGATGCAAATAGCACGTACCATGGGCTGCAGTTGCGCGTAGAACGGCGCGCGGCGAGCGGCGTCACGGTCCTGTCTTCGTATGCCTGGGGAAAAATGCTAAGCACGGGCGGCATCCGGGACAGCTACAATCGCATCATCGAAAAAGGACCGGACACCTCAGACATGAGACACCGGTTATCCGTCAGCATGCTCTACCAACTGCCCAGTTTCGGGAATGGTGTGGTCCGGGCAGTGCTTGGCGGTTGGGAATTATCCGCCATCTCCCGCGCCAACAGCGGAAGTCCGGTGACGCCGACGGTGTCCGGAGATTTCAGTCTGCGAGGAAGTCGCCGCGACCGTCCGAATATCATCGGGAACCCCGACCTCGGAAGCGCAGCTAATGCGAAGACGTGGTGGAATAAGGCCGCCTTCGCCTTGCCCGAGTCCGGCACCTTTGGCAACGCCGGAGTGGGAAGTCTGGTGACTCCGGGATATTTCGCAACGGACTTCTCCATCATGAAGCGATTCAACTTGGCCGAGAACAAGGACCTGCAGTTCCGCTGGGAAATCTTCAACGTACTCAACCAAACCAACTTGGACGCTCCGGCCGCCAACTTCTCGGCAGCGACTTTCGGGACGATCGGCACCGCCCTTCCAAGCCGGCAAATGCAGGCTGCTTTAAAGTTTTCGTTTTGACCGACTTACTGCTAGGATGATCCCCAGTGGATTGTCCTAGCAGCACTCAAAATTGAATAGTTAGGTAGCAATAGCACCAGTTCTGGAAAACCGGAGGATTGCTAAATGAAAACGAAGTCTCGAGCGAGAGTTCGGAGAGCCCTGCCTATCGTGCTTTTGATAGGTCTGATGTGCATGCTGTTGTCGGTGGCTGCACAAAATACACCCCCTAAAGATCAACAACCGGGTGCGCCGGCCATGGATCAGTTCCAGGATGTGCACCAGGGGATCTTTAATGCACCAGCGGATAAGGCGAAAGACGCCTCGCAGTTTACGGACGCTGTCTCGAAAGCGTTGCCGGAAGGCGTCAGGCCCGCCGGAAAAATGCCTCGAAAGAATTTCGTCGACGAGCACATTTTTGGCCGCATGGAAAAGGACGGCATTCCTTCTGCCGGCTTGAGCACCGATGAAGAATTTATGCGCCGTGTTTATCTGGATGCGACCGGGACACTTCCCGAACCGGAAGATGTGAAGAAGTTCGTGTCGAACACCGATCCGGACAAGCGCGACAAGCTGATTGATTCGCTGATCGGCACGGAAAAATTCGCCGAACAGTGGGCGTGGTTCTACGGCGATCTGTTCAAGCTGATGAACTATGCGGGCAATTTGAAAGACGCGTTCCAGTTCTGGAACAAAGAATGGCTGACGGTGGACCGTCCTTATAACGATGTCGTCAGCGACTGGCTGACGGGCGCATCGAAGAATCACAGTTCGGTGCCTCAGCTTGGATTCATCGGCCGCATCGTGCGCAACATCGGCCTGAAGAACCGCGAGTTGACGGATCCGGACAACTATGCCGCGAATACGAACAGGCTGGACGCGCTGGATGAAATGGCCGTCGAATCGGGGCGGATCTTCCTGGGCGTCAACTACGACTGCATTTCCTGCCATGACGGGGCAGGGCACCTGGAGAGCCTGAACGTTTATCTGGCCGAGAGAACGCGCAAGGAATTTTCACAACAGGCGGCTTTCTTCGGCAAGCTGCGCCTGGTGGGAATGTACAACGTCGGCAACGCCGATAACCTGTATGACAACGATGCCAAGGGTTACGACACCGGCAACGACGTTCCGTTCTTCACCGACAGCGAAAGCAAGTTCCCGCGGACGGGCGAGACCTATGAGCCGGCGTTTCTGCTGACGGGGGAAAAGCCGCGGCCTGGGGTCGATCCTCGAGCCGAATACGCCCGGATGGTGACGACGCATCCGCAGTTTGCGCGTGCGACGGCAAACCTCATCTGGAGCAAGCTGATGGTCGTTGGATTTGTCGAACCGTGGGACGGCTTCGACCTCGCCCGCTTGGATCCGAAGAATCCACCGCCGGCGCCATGGACGATCCAGCCCAACAATCCGGAATTGCTTGAAGCATTGGCTGCGGACTTCAGAAACAACAACCACAGCATGCATCGTTTGATGAAAACGATCATGAAGTCGAATGCGTACCAGCTGTCGTCGCGGTATCCGGGTGAATGGAAAGAGGCGTACACCCCGTACTATGCGCGCCACTTCGTCCGCATGATGACGGGCCAGGAAGTCATCGACAACGTGGCTACGGCGACAGGCCGGCCCTATAAGTTCCCATTTGGCTCCATCGAGGCGTCCCGCATCAAACAACTGACGGATTTGAACGATGTCAGGGGTGGTGGACCGAAAAACACCGAAGCACTGGACATCGCGAGCATCATGAACAGTTTCTTCCAGACCAACCGGCAAAACGCGATTCAGACGGTCAACCGCGCCACGACGCTTCAGGCGATGTTGATGATGAGCTCGGGTCTGGTGAATCAACGGGTCTTGGCGGAGAACGGCAGCCGCATCGACAAGATGTTGAAAGCCAACAAGAGCAACGATGAAATCATCGACGAGATGTTCCTTTCCACGATAACGCGCCTGCCGACCGAAGCCGAGAAACGAACGGCGTTGCAGGCATTCCCGTTCTCGACGGACCGCACACGCGCTGCACAGAATCTGCAATGGGCGCTGTTGAACACCGTTGAATTCGTGTTGAACCATTGATTGGAGATTGGAGACGTATTTATGGATAAGAAGACCTTAAATATTCTGGCTACGCGGCGAGACCTTCTGAAAGGCGCGGGACTGACCATGGCTGGCGCGATGCTGGGGGGCGGGGTCAACCCGCTGCAGGTTCGGGCGCAGGGCAAGGCCAATCCGCGCTCGACGGCGCGCAATATCATTTACCTGGAATGTTCGGGCTGCATCAGCCAACCCGACACGTTCGACTACAAGGAACAGTGGAATCAACCGAAGGACCTGGATGTCCGCAAGATCCACAACGATTTGTATTTGTCCCACACGCTGTTCCCCAACCTGAGCAACATGATGGACAAGATCTCCATTGTGCGCTCCCTGA
>CAZIPZ010000013.1:30951-34329 GCA_964541075.1 uncultured Solibacteraceae bacterium
GGTGCACTTCAACGGCGAATATCACACCCAGACCGGGCGTGCTCTGAATCCAGCGCTGGCGAAGGAAATTCCGGCATTCGGCTCGCTGATCGCTTACGAGTTGGAATCGCAGCGTCGCGATACGGACACATTCCCAATGTACATCTCCACATATCGAACCAATGGGTATGCCGGGGTGATCGGGCCCGGCTTTTTGCCGCCGCGTTTCGCGGCGCTGGATCTGAGTCCGATGACGGTCTTCGACACGTTCGGAGGGGCCAGCCAGGGAGTGGATCCGCTGCTGCAAGAGCGGTGGAATCAGCTGGGCATGTTGTCGGAGGCCGAGAATGCCGCCGGCATCGGAACCAAGGCGACAGAAGTGAGCGCCTACTATGACAGCGCGTATCAGATTCTGACCGACCCGCGCTGGAACAAAGTTTTCCAGCTCACCGATGAAGACAAGAAACGGTATGCGGACGACGAAGTGGGTCGCGGCTACATTCTGGCCAGGAACCTGCTTGCGGCCGACGCCGGAACCCGGATGGTTTATGTGTACGACGGATCGCCGTGGGATCAGCATTCCCGCCTTTTCGACCGCGCCAAGAAGGAAAATCATTATGTGAACAGTGCGCGGTTCGATAAATGTCTGTCGTCGTTGATTACGGACCTGCAGAAGCTTCCCGGACGCGCGCCGGGCAAGACGTTGTTGGACGAGACGCTGATTGTCGCCAAGAGCGAGTTCGGCCGAACGCCGCGAATCAACCTGACCATGGGCCGCGATCATTGGCGGTTCGTGTACTTTGGATTGTTTGCAGGAGGCGGTGTAAAAGGCGGACAGGTCATCGGAAAGAGCGACGCCGAAGCCGGATATTGCATCGACACCGGCTGGAAGCATTCCGAGCAGCCATGGCAGGACAATGTCGTGGCGACGATCTATTCGGCTCTAGGCATCGACTGGAAGAAGGTCATCGTGGATACGCCGTCCAAGCGCGCGTATCACTACGTTGAAACGGCTCCAGTGGGCGGCTCCGAATTCATCAGCGACGATCCGATCGACGAGTTATTCGCCTAAGCGAAACCCGCCAACACCCGGGCGGCTCGCCCGGGTGTTGGGCTTTGGATGTTATTTCAGAGGATTTTCCTATGCCGAAAAGAATATTCTTTCTCGCCTGCCTCGGCGTTCTGGCGATCGGTCTTGGGGTGCAGGCTGCGCCGCAGTCGGGCTCCAACGATGCACCGCCGGGCATGTCGCTGATTCCCGCCGGCCAGTTCTGGATGGGAAAACCGATCCTGTTCTTGTTCGATGAACTGGATTGGACCGCGCGCGACCGGATAGACGATCTGCCGCTGCACCGTGTGACGGTGGATGCCTTCTATATGGATCAGTATGAAGTCACCCAATCCGATTACGCCAAGTTCGCCGCAGCGACCGGACACCCATTGCCGTGGGATTGGAAGGACGGCAAAATGCGCGAAGGCCGCGATAAGTGGCCCATGTACAACGTCACGTGGAACGACGCCGTCGCCTATTGCAGCTGGGCGGGCAAGCGTCTGCCGACCGAAGCCGAGTGGGAAAAAGCGGCGAGGGGCGGCCTGGAACGCAAGCTCTACAGCTGGGGCGACGAGTCGGCAACGCTATCGACCTCCGACAACGACAATCGATACGGACCCACCTCGGGCAACAAAAGGGCGCGCTTCGGTGACTCGAATCCGCTGCCGGTCGGCTCCTACCCTCCCAACGGCTATGGTCTTTACGACGTGACCGGAAATGTCTGGGAATGGGTCAATGACTGGTACGAGCGCGATTACTACGCGTTCACGCCGGATAAGAACCCGCAAGGTCCCGAAACAGGAAAATACAAGGTGCTGCGGGGCGGCGGCTTCTCAGTCAATGATGCCGCACAGGTGAGCAACACCAGCGTTCTGGGCACGCATTATCGAAGTTATGCCGAGCCCTCGATTGTCACGATCGGTTACGGATTCCGATGTGCGAAATCCGCAAGTCCCGCAAACGCGGCACAGAAATGAAGGGGGATGTCGTTATGAAAAAAGCGATCGTCTTCACAGCTTTCGTCCTTGGCGGCAGTGTTCTGCTGGCGCAGACGCCAGCCAAGCCGGCCGCTGCTCAGGCGCCGAAACCGGCGGCTGCAGCCGCACCCAAAGCTGCGGCAGCTCCCGCGGTGAAGGCCGCGGAAGCGCCCAAACCGGCGCCGCCTGCTCCCAACCCAGAACTGGAGAAGTTCAAAGCTCAACAGGAAGCCATTCAAAAAGCAACCGAAGTGGCGCGCGAGTGGTTCCGCAGGTTGAATGCGCTCGATGGTTCAGAGGAATCCGTCAACCGGTTCCTTGAAATCCATACGGCCGACGCCGTGTATACGTCCGGACCTCGAGGCGAGGATCAGATCGGCGCTGTCTATTTTCAGGGCTCCGATGACGTGAGGAAATTTGCGGCAAAAATGGCGAAGAGCTACAGCCGCATCGCCTACTTCATCAAGCAGCGAACCACGGACAATCTCACCGCAGATCTGGTGACCGGAAGCATGAATCCATGGGGTGAGGTCAACATCGCTGTGGAGTTCGCCGGATCGATCAACATCAAGGAAAGCGTTCCCGCAAAAGAGAGCGCACCGATTGCAAGAGGAAACCAGGACGGCGCAAAGGAAGGCAGCAATGTTAAAGAAACCTTCAAAGAGCGCCGTTTCACGGTTCCTGGATCGGCCTTCTTCGCCATCAAGGACGGCAAGATCAGCCGCATTCGCATCATGTATGCCGGTGGAGAATCTTTCGAAGTCGGCGGAACCTGGATTCTCAACCTATAGGAACTATTCCGTAATCTCCCGGTCGAAACCGAATTCGACCGGGAGCCCTTCTCCCCATCCGTACTTCTCCCGAGCCAATTGCCAAGACTCCGCGTCAATGATTTTGTAATCACGAACTTTAATCCACGCCGAAACCTTGATCAGATTCCTTCTTACCGCGCTTCTGCTATGTTTAAGCCATGACGAACGAAAAGGCTGTTGCTGCTCGGGAATTGTTTCTAAAGGAGAGCTTTGGGGTTTTATCTACGATCTCGATTGACGTACCTGGATACCCGTTCGGATCCGTCACCCCTTACTGCGTTGACAATAGCGGGTCTCCAGTTCTCTATATCAGCTACATTGCTCAGCACACAAAGAACATCATGGCAAATCCGAAAGTGTCTTTAACTGTGTTCGATACGGCGCTATCGAATGATGTCCAGGCGCAGGGACGAGTGACTTGCCTAGCGAATGCTAAACCGATTGAGGATCCGGGCTCCGATGTCCGCGACCGTTACTTTCGATACTTCCCTGCTTCGCGTTCCTAAGTTGTGTGCGTCAAGTTCTGCAAAATCGTTTCCGAAAAGCTGTCTGAGTTCGT
>CAZIPZ010000014.1:0-33732 GCA_964541075.1 uncultured Solibacteraceae bacterium
TGTATGATGGGGATTCATCATGGTCGACGGAGAAACAACCCGAATGCTGACAAACCGAATGCCAAGAAGATCGTTGAACTGTCCGACTCAGGTAGTTGTGCTGTAACTGTTAGATTATCCATCATGACGCGTAACGGTTCTGCAGTATCCCACTGGCCAAAGCGAAAACCCGTGATACGACCTCCGGCCGGCGCCTGAATGCTTAGATGGTGCCAAGTATATTCATTGAGATGTATTTCCGATTGGAATCGGGTTGTGTCGTGCGCATAGCCATCGTAGAAAAACACGAAAGTGAAATCATCGCTCCACACATCAACGCTGAAGTCGAGTACTGGAACCAGGAACCTGCCTTCAATGTCCACTCGCACCCATGGTTCGTCAAATTCGAAGACAGGAATACCTATCCAGTCTTCATAGTGAGGTCGTCCCTTCGTAACCTGGATCAATCGGCTCCCATTGACTTCGGCAATGATCCCTTGTTCTTGAAAAAAAACAAGGTCCGGATGGACGTCAATCGAATCACCGACACTTGCTCCGTTACCGGTTGTGTTCCATGCCGAGGTGTGGATCGTCATGATCGCAGAATAGGGATTTAAGGTATCCGGAACGACGCCGACCGGAAAACTCTCAAAGTCAATTGAGACGGTTACTGTGTCTGCATGTGCCGGATTCGTCAAGGCAACTGATATTAAGGTTATAAGGACAATTGCGAATATCGGTCGCATTTGGGCCGCCTTTCTCTAGATGTAGGTCTTCCAGTTCGATAGTGGCTGCAGATTCTAGAGGACCAACGAAGTTCTGTCATTTATTTTGCCTGACTGTCTTTTCCTGGCGCCACGGAAATCTGAGGTTTGAAGTTTAGCGAAAAGCGAAGCCAACTTCGTGCTGATCGAGAACCTCAGTTCGTGACCCGAGAAAGTCACTGGTCTATTTGACCGGACGCTATTGAGACAAGAAGGACCGCTGAAATCACACTGCGCGGCTAACCATAGCGTCAACGTTCACAGAAGAAGGCTTGTCTTCAAGTTCCTCGATTAGATCATGGGCCGACATCGGAGTTGCGAGTTGGCGCCGATCGAGTTCATTTCGCAGTAGTTCGATGTACATCCCTTGGCCAGACATGACCGCTTCTCTAACAACGCGATTCATATCTTTGCTGGTTGCGCCATTCCTATCCATTTGTGCAACTCCTTCCAGGACTGTCCGGAGATCGAGTGTTTTGTGTACACCACACGAAGGCGACCCGTCGACGCCGATGATTCCGAGAACAGCCATGCCGGACGTCTCATAGTCACGGATCTGATTGGCAGTCATGCGTGCGAGCTTACGGTAGATCCAATGGGTGTACCACTCGATCACGCGAAGAATGACACCGCGGAAACGATAGCGAAGTTTGCCTTTGGAACCATAGAAGAGAAGCAATCCACGTTTCAGGACGCCTCCCCAAGCGTGTTGTTCGGGGCACGGCAGCTGTACGATACCGACGCCGTGCTTCAGAAGGGGCTCGATGATTTCACGGACGGCGCCTTCTCTGCGCGCGCCTCCAAGATATCGCGTGTTTTCATTGAGGAGACAGTGCGCGAGGAATACGACTCGCCGTCCACGATGATCATCGAGGTGTTCCGCCCATTTTATTACGTCCATCACGTCGCCTCCCTTAACCGTAGGCCGGTGATTAACATTTGATGCTTAGTGACTTGTTGAATCACGCATGCAGATTCTGCTTCGAAACATCAGCGATTCTGTGGGGGCATGTGCTTGTCGATGTACTCGATCATGATCCTGAGTGTTGAGACTTGTCGGTAATCCGCCTCCGGGACATTGATTCCCAGGTTTTCATTGAGACCGACGAGCACCTTGAGAAAGTCGAATGAATCGATGTCGAGAGCTTCGCGGAGGTTTTCATTGGGATCAAGGCGGTCAAGATCCGCTTCTGGAGCGATGCGATGAAGGATGGCAAAGATGTGATTGCGGATTTCCTGCTCGGTCATAGTTTATCCGGGTCCTGAAGATAGCGATCGAGCGCTTGCAGGAATTGTGCGCCACAACGGCCGTCCGTCGCGCGGTGATCGCCGGCGAGTGTCGCCGTAAGCACGGGGCGCACGCCGAGCATGCCGTCTACCACCCACGGGCGCTCCTGAATCCTGCCGAATCCGACGAGTGCAACTTGCGGTGGGTAGATGACGCCATAAACGGTTTGAACCCCAAGGTCGCCCAGATTTGTGATCGTGATTGTTTCCTCGGAAATCTCGGAGCTTCGAAGGCGTCCCTCGCGTGCGCGTACGATCAAATCGCTTGCTGCGGCCATCAATTGGTCCAGGTTCATTTTATCGGCATTCATAATTGCGGGAGTGATCAAGCCTCCCTGGCGAAGTGAAATCGCAAAACCTATGTTTACGGATGCCTTCCTTTCCAGGCGATTATCAATCCAGTATCCGTTGAGATCGGGAGTATCTTTCAGAGCGCGTGTTACGGCGCGGATCAGCATGACCGCCGGAAGAATCCTTTGCTTGACGGTGCGTCTTAAGTTTTCCGCCTGAAGCCATTCCAGGGCGCGATGCATGTCGATCTGAGTTTCGAGATAGTAGTGCGGAATCTCACGATTCGATCGCGACATTGCGGCGGCAATTGCGCGGCGCATGCCGGCACGAACATCGGTCGGGGCTTCAGCCGGCGTTTCGGCAGGCGTCGCCGCGGCAGCGCGCTCGATATCCTCGCGCGTGATAGCATTGCCTACTCCCGTACCTTGGATTTGCCCAACATTGACACCCAACTCGGCTGCAAGTTTCTTTGCAAGCGGTGAAATCCGAACGCGCTCAGGCGTCGGCGCCGATGCGGGCAATGAAACCGCTTCGCCCTCCTCCAAGATTCTGGCGAGAACAGTTCCAACGGGCACTTTCTGTCCGGGCTCTACGAGCAACTCATGAACGGTTCCCGTTGCAAAGATTTCAACGTCAATGTCGGCTTTTTCAGTTTCGACTTCCGCGACGATGTCTCCGCGTTTGACGCGGTCGCCGGGCTTGATCTTCCAGGCAATGAGCTTGCCGGCTTCCATATCGGCGCCGAGGCTGGGCATGCGGAATTCGGTCATGCCCCTTTTCCCATCATGGAGTGAATCGTGCGCACAATCGTTTCGGCCTGTGGCAGGGCCGCCTCTTCCAGATGCTTGGCGTATGGCATCGGTACTTCGGCGCTGCAGACGCGTTCCACCGGTGCGTCTAAAGCGTAGAATGCATTTTCCATAATCCTTGCACTGAGTTCAGCGGAGATGCTGCCGCTGCGCCAGCCTTCGTCGACGATCAGCGCCCGGTGTGTCCGTTGGACCGAGGCGAGGAAAGTGTCGGCGTCGAGGGGCCGCAGCGTTCGGAGATCGATCACTTCGCACTCAATGCCCTCCGAGGAGAGGTGTTTTGCAGCATCGAGAGCTTTGAAGAGGCTTGCGCTATATGTGATGATCGTCACATCGCGTCCGCTTCGAACTACCTTCGCGCGATCGATATTCACTGCGCCGGCGCCATCCGCCAATTCGCCTTCCATATTGTAGAGGTTGCAGTGTTCGAAGATCAGCACTGGATCGGGATCCTCAAGAGCAGTCGCAAGCATGCCGCGGGCGTCCTGCACCGTGGCCGGCGTCAGCACTTTAATGCCAGGGATGTGAGCGTACATTCCTTCAAGACTGTGCGCATGTTGCGCCGCGAGCTGTCGTCCCGCTCCAGTGGCCATCCGAATGACAAGAGGGACGTTGAACTGGCCTCCTGACATATGCAGGTAAGTGGCGGCGGTGTTGAGAATCTGGTCCAGCGCCAGAAGACTGAAATTCACCGTCATAATTTCCACAATGGGACGCATGCCTCCTAGCGCAGCACCGATTCCAGCTCCGACAAAACCCGATTCTGAAAGGGGCGTATCTCGAATGCGGTCCGGACCGAACTCCTGCAGGAGTCCCTTACTGACCGCGTAGCAGCCACCATAGGCGCCGACGTCCTCGCCCATGAGGAATGCCCGACTATCCTTTTGAAGCGCTTCGCGTATGCCCTCGCGGACGGCTTCGCGATAGGTTATCCGGCTCATAGTGTTCCCTCCAGGAGCGCTCGATAAGCGTCCGGCGTCGTCATTATCGTAGGCTGATCGCTACTAAGCGTGCGTTTCGCCGGCTGTTCCTACTGCGCTGGAATAAACAAAGCGTGTGAGTTCATCGACGTTTTCGGTTTGTCCGGCATCAGCGAACGCAGCGGCGTCATCAACTTCCGCGGCAACGTCCTTTTCGATGAGGCTGAGATCTTCGTCGGATAGGAGCGATTCCGCTCGCATCTGAGCAATGAGTCTTGGAATCGGATCCCGCTTCTTCCATTCATCGACTTCGGCTTTTGTGCGGTAAAGCTCGGGATCAAACATCGAATGAGAACGAAAGCGGTAGGTGCGGCACTCCAGCAAGTAAGGCTCTCCGGACGTTCGCACGGCGGCGGCCGCTCGGGCGGCAGCCTCATGCATGGCGAGGACATCCATGCCATCGACCGCCTCAGATCGGATGGCATAAGCGGAGGCTTTCTTGGCAATGTCGGTGACGGATTCCGACCGCGCGAGAGCCGTCCCCATCGCATAGAGATTGTTTTCGCAGACGAATAGGACGGGCAACTTCCAAAGCGCCGCCAGGTTCATCGATTCATGGAATTCGCCCTCGGCCGCTGCTCCTTCTCCGAAGAAGCAACAGGTGATGCGGGGACGCTGCTGCATCTTATCGGCGAGAGCCAGACCGGCAGCGATCGGCAGACCTCCACCGACAATCGCATTGCCGCCGTAAAACCGCGTGGCTGCGTCAAATAGATGCATCGATCCGCCGCGCCCCCGGCTGCAGCCTTCGACTTTCCCAAACATCTCGGCCATTATCCGTCGGGCCGAGATGCCACGCGCAAGCGCGTGTCCATGCTCGCGATAAGTGGCCACGATTGCATCATCGGGCTGGATCGCCTGCATCACGCCGGCGGCCACAGCTTCTTCCCCTATATAGAGATGAAGGAAGCCGCGAATCTTCATCGCACTGTAAAGCTCAGCGCATTTTTCTTCGAATCGGCGAATACGCAGCATCTCCTTTAACAAGTGCAAGCCACGCTCGGTCCGTGGTAGGGCTGCTTGAGTTTCTTCCTTCATTCGCTCGTCTCCAAGGTCGATAAGTCACCTTCCGGAAGACCCAACTCTCGCGCTCGTAGCAACCGGCGCATGATCTTTGCACTGCGTGTGTGCGGAAGCGTGTTTTTGAATTCGATTTCTTTTGGTGCGATCGCAGGCCCTAGGCGTTCTCGCGCGAAGCCCAGCAATTCAAGGCGAAGCCTGTCACCTCCTTCGAAACCAGGCTTGAGAGAAACGAATGCCTTGACGACCTCGCCGACGACGGGGTCCGGCTTTCCAATGACGCCAGCTTCACTGACGGCCGGATGACCCATTAGCACACTCTCCACCTCGAACGGTCCCACCATGTGGCCAGCGGTCTTGATTACATCATCGGCCCGTCCGAGAAACCAAAAGTAACCCTCGGCGTCGCGGCGAACCAAATCGCCGCTCAAGTACCAGCCTTCTCTGAAGCACTTGCGATAGCGCTCCTCGTCGTGGAGATACCCGCGGAACATCGAGGGCCAGCCGGGCCGGAGTGCAAGTTCACCTTCGGCGCTCGGTTCGTGGACGAAGTCGATCCGGTGTTCGCCAATTCGCCGCACTACAGCCGCGTCAATACCGGGCAAAGGCCGGCCCATGGATCCCGGCCGGACATCTACCGCCGCGAAGTTCGCGATCATAATTCCGCCCGTTTCCGTCTGCCACCAGTTGTCATGAATAGGAAGGCCTAGCGTCTCCTGGCCCCACATAACGGCCTCGGCGTTAAGCGGTTCACCGACGCTGGCGATAAAACGGAGACGTTGTAGATCAAATGAACGCCGTGGTTCGATTCCGACGCGCATCAGCATCCGGACAGCCGTAGGGGCGGTGTACCAAACTGTTACGTGCTGGTCTCCGAGGATGCGGTACCAGCGTTCGGCATCAAAATCTGCCTCATCGATGACGCTTGTGATGCCATGAACGAGCGGTGCGATGATCCCGTAAGAAGTTCCTGTCACCCATCCAGGATCAGCGGTGCACCAGAAAACGTCGTCCGGATGGAAGTCCAGAGCGTACTTGCCCGTCATGTAATGCATCAGCACTGCCTCGTGAACGTGTATTGCGCCTTTCGGACGTCCTGTCGTGCCGCTTGTGAAATGCAAAAGGGCCATGTCATCCGGCTGCGTTTCGCAAACGGTGAAATCAACCGAGGCTTCAGACATCAACTTCGATAGCGACCAGACGCCGTTTTCACAGTGGGCGTCCGCATCTGTAAGCAACACGTGTTTCAATTCCGGAAGACGCGATCTTAAACGCGCGACCTTACGCTGGTACAACTTTTGTGTAGTGACCAGAACTCGCGCGTCACCCAGGCTCAAACGTTCGTGGATGGGTTCGGGTCCAAAAGCCGAGAATAACGGGCAGAACACGCTGCCATTCTTCAGTGCGCCCAGTGCTGCGACGTAGAGCTCAGGAATGCGCCCTGCGAGGACAAAGACACGTTGACCCTTTCCGATCTCGAGTCGAGAGAGGACGTTGGCAAAACGGTTTGTCTCTGAGCGCAACTGCGCAAAGGTAAAGTCCCGTATCTCGCCGCCCTTTCCTAGCCACCGCAACGCGAGTTGCTTTGCACCCGGCCCTGCAGCGTGACGATCAACGGCTTGATGGGCGATGTTCAACCCGGCGCAACTAGGCAAAGCCCCCAGTTCACGCCGCATCGCGTCCCAGGAAAAGGAACCGCACGTCTTCACGTAATCGAGCATGTTGGGCGCGACTGGAAGTTCTTTAAGTCTCTTTTCTATCACCGCCAGACCCATGGAGAGCCAACCATGCAACTGTCTTGCCAATTGAGGGTCGCGGCTGACGATAAGCGCGGCAGGGTCCGAGGTTAACTTCTCCAGATCGAGGCTCGACTACAGGGGTGGCAAGCGCCGCCGTTTTTCCTTTAACGCGATCGAAGCCACAGATGACGCGATTGGATGCAGGGAGCGATGCATCCGCCCGGTTGGGATATCGCTGCTTTCTTGCAAAAGTGACGCAATCTTGATGGCGAAGCGGAGGCTTTTCTGACCAAATGACAGCGAATTTTGGCCGTTGATCGACATGCG
This sequence comes from uncultured Solibacteraceae bacterium, assembly GCA_964541075.1. GTDB lineage: Bacteria > Acidobacteriota > Terriglobia > 20CM-2-55-15 > 20CM-2-55-15 > CAZIPZ01. Next base: position 7,197 of record CAZIPZ010000014.1, read on the forward strand.
CCTCCAAATCCACGTTCTTTGCATCGGGAAAAACGGATGCGCGTCAGGCCCGCGCCGCCTGGCGCCCCCTTTCGCTTGCAACGGAGCCATAGCCGAGTGCTACCAGGGTCCGCCGATTGCATTGATCATCAAAACGGAGGCCATGCCTTCCGGATCTCCCCTCTCGTCTGCCGGAATCACACCCTTATCAGAACGGAGGCCACTCGCGTCTTGAGGATCGACAATCCGGTCAAAACGCATTCACTTCACTTGAACTAGAACGACATTATCGCCAAAACGGACTGCATTCACGCAATCCGTGCACATTCCGAGACCCCTCTGGCCTTGGGTTCAGGCGATCGGTTCTTTGTCTAGCGCCCGACGGGTCCGGGGAGTCAGGACTGGGGGGCGACCTCCCCATACACACCCCCTCTATCCTGTTATCGAGTGAATCGAAATCGAGCGGATCAAAGAAAAATGAGTTCGTTTTGACGAGGCGTGGCTCCGGATCAGAGGAAGGCAGTTCGTTTTCATGAAGAGGTCGTCCGTTTCAACGAGAAGTCGGTGCGGTTTGATGGAAAATGGATCGTCTTGACGAGAAGTGCGCTCGTTTTGACGAGAGTGGCGTCCGTTTTCGTGAGGATGCGGCTTGAAGTCCGTCCACTATCGACCGGATGCACAAAACATCAACAAGTCGTGCGGACGATTTGAGTTGATGTCTTGGGCGTCCAAGGTTCTGGCTCGTAGGCAAGGCCGGCTGCGGCCGTCATCGGTCCGCAGCCAGAGGCAGTACACCCATTTTCATCTTACCCACTCGAATCGGACGAAACCCGCACTACAGAGACCAGACGCTAGTGATGCTAGCTGTTGTTGTAGCCGAAGGTGGTCACCGCAAAGCGGATCTCAGCGATTCGCTTGATGCTTCTGGCGCCCCAACGGGTCGGCAGGACCAAACGGAACGGCGCGCCGTGACCGACCGGAATCGGTCCGTCGTTCATCTTCCACGCCAGCATTGCTTGCGGATGCGTGACCACCGAGATATCTTCCGTCGTCACATACCCGTCGGCGGCCACGAACATCGCGTACTGCGCCATCGGACCAATCTCGAGCAGCTTGCATACGTCGGAGAACCGAACACCAGACCACTTGATGATGCCGCTCGGCTTGGCGTTTCCGCACTGCAACTGCGTGATTTGCGTGCGGGCTGGAAGCTTCTCGAGGTCAGTGAGACTCAGCGATCCCCGCCTTTTCATCACATTCCCAAAGATGCGGATCTTGTACTTCGCCGCATCAAGCTCGATTTGCACTGGCTTGTTGCCATTGCGATCAAGCACACCGATGTCCGCCACTGGCGTCAGTCTGCTCTCCGGAAATTCCTGCGCAGTGCCATCCGGATTGAGGGGAAGCGAGACGATGTCTCGGACCTTCTGCTCAACCAGGGCGTTGGGGAATTCCGCCACCGCACCAGAGGCCTGCTGCCCTGCCTGTTGCGCCGCGGCAGCTAGCGGCGACAGCCCGAACAGAGCCGCACCTGATACTTGCAAAACCGTTCGCCGAGAGATGCGATGAACCGGTCGCTCTTCCATGGTTTCCTCCTGAGGTCACAAATTTTAAAGGACTTTTTTGACGGATATACGCCGGACCGCCGAGGCGGTCAAGCGCCATTGTTCTTCAAACCGAGATCTCCTGCTTCTCCGATGATCTTGGGTGTTTGCGTTGACGCGGAAGGCCGGCGCAGCAGCGCGAAGGCCAACACGATGAACCACGATTGGTATCCGTACCAGAAGATCCGCTCTTTAACTCCGACCCAGGGCGTCGCCACACCTTGCCCGATCTTCGGAGCATCCGAGAGAGCCCACCCTCCGAACGCCAACGCCTGGATGATCGTGGCAACGGTGTAGAAGCGAAAGCGCCGCCCGAGCGTGGTCGCCGCGACGGCCATGGCCGTGAAGATCATCAACATCGCCGCCATGCCCTCAATGAGGTGCATCGCTCCCGCAAGACCCTGCTCTGTTCCTCGCGTCCGCATCGCCGCAAACTGTCCTACGGTGAGGGCCATCAGGCCAAGGCCCACAAGAAGGCCGCCGACGATTCTCAGTCGGCGATTTCCTCCCGCTGACTTTCGCACTCCCACGCCGAACGCAACCATCAGCCCATAAACGCATAGTAGAAGCACGGTGAACAGCGTTCTCGACGGAGCTCCAATCGCGCCCAGTTCGCTGATTGTCTGATCCCGGAAGCTGTAGCCCTCCCAGTACATACCTGCCATCACATCGGATATCGCATACAACACCGGCGACAAAGCGCCGCAGAAGAGCAAGACCTTTCGGACCATGATTCAATTCCCAAACTGAATGAGAGGCGTGTTTCCATTGTTCCGTTTTCTTTTATGGCACTCGAAAGAACGATGCCGATCCGGCTACGCATGCGAGGGGAATCCTCCAGCTCACCATGCCAGTTCTTCCGGTGAAGCTTTCCGTTCGTTTTTGCGGTCTGCAATGATCCGGCCGTCACCCATCTGAAGGACCCGGTCCGCTATCGAGGCAATGGCTGCGTTATGCGTGATTAAGACGGTCGTAGTGCTCAGCTTGGCATTAATTTCGGCGATCGCTCTCAGCACGACTTTGCCTGTAGCAATGTCCAAGGCTCCTGTTGGTTCGTCGCAAAGCAAGACATCCGGCCGTTTGGCGATGGCTCGCGCGATGGCGACTCGTTGCTGTTCGCCGCCCGATAGCTGCGCTGGGAAATGATCAAGGCGATGCGCCATGCCTACGAGTTCCAGGGCATGTTCAGGAGTGAACGATCGACTTGAAAGCTCTGTGACCAAAGCGACGTTTTCCCGCGCAGTTAAAGTTGGAACCAGATTGTAGAACTGGAATACAAATCCGACATGTTCACGCCGATACAACGTCAAAGCCTTCTCGCCGGCGACGGTCAAATCCTGGTCGCGGAACTTCACGCTCCCGGACGTCGGGGTGTCCAGACCACCAATAACATTTAACAGAGTCGATTTCCCACTTCCGGACGGGCCAAGCAGCACCACCAATTCTCCAGCCAGAAGGGACAAGTCAATTCCACGCAACGCAGCGACTTGAACCTCTCCCATCAGATATGTCTTCGTGACTCCGGATATGCGAAAAATGGTTTCGGCTGTTGACTCCATTGACCCGGGAAAGACGCAATCCAATGGTGCGGTTTCATTCATCCGCGACCATAAGCCCTGTACAGGGTTGAAAGAATTCATAACAACGTCATGCAATGCGTATCCCTACTTTGTTTCGGGATGATGAGCGCCATGGTCGTCATCTTTCTTAGGATCCTCTTTCGTTTTGGGTGTTGCGTTGGATGCTCCCATACCGCTTCTCATGCCGTGCATCATTCCTTGCATCATGTCCTGCATCATTGCGCATTCGCCCTTTTGCATTTTTTCAACGTGAGCGCGGACCTGTTTTCTGAACTCGTCGATCTTCGCTGGATCTTTGGGCGTCAGCGTCAGACGTGCGCCGTTCTCAATAGCCTCGTACTTCACCGACCCAGGCATCATTTGTCCCTGCTTCATTGCCGCGCTGGGTCGATTAGCGTCGGGGCTGTGCATCGCGGCCATCTTTTCCACGCGCTTGCGTAGCTCCGCAACGTTTTCATTTTTTGTAGTAATCGAAACCGTCACGCCCGTCGGCGTGTCCGCAACGGCGACCGAGGTTCCTTCCAGTTTCATAGGGCAATCCATCATCATGGACGTGCCCTGCATTCCCTGATTCGGTTCTGTCTGGATGTTTCGAATACCGGCAAACAGAACAGCGGGCGCCAAGATCATCATCAACAACATCTGTTTCACAACAGCCTCCTAAAGGGCGAATAGCTTCGCGTCAATGTGACGCACGCTTGTTTCCACTGCCGAGGCTCCGGCATCGAGGAGAAGCCCCAATAGCGTGTTGCATTGTATTTAGAAGGGATGGGAACTGGCGCCCGATAACACTGAGCTTCGCTCGTCTTATTTATTGGCTTTGATCGCGTTGCCAATTTGTCTAAATTGGCCAAACGCGAACCTGTCTCGGCGACCACGTGTCGTGAAGCCCAAAGTTGCGGTTCGTTCTGTCGCAAACTTGTCTGTCTTGTTCTGCTAATTCGTTCAACCGCTCCCATTGCTCAAGGTGCAGACCGTCGCATTAATCTGGAGCGGGCGCCTGCGTGGTGAGATTACCAGTCACTCGCATGCCATCGCTTAAGCCTTCTGGAGGATGCAGGATGACAAGTTCACTTTCGGTTAAGCCTTGTACGATCACCGTTTCCAGATCGTTGCGCGGCCCCAAGCTGACCTGGCGCAGACGGGCCCGCCCTTCATTGATCGTGAAAACCGCCCAGTTTTCACCATGCCGGAAGATGCTGCCGATCGGAATCTTGAGTACGTTGTTATGCTCAGACAAAAGGATGCGAACCTCAACCCGGTATCCATCTCCGAGTTGTTCCGGCAAAGCGGCTATGCTTTCGAAGTCGATAATGACGTCGACGCGCTGCTCCTGGACGCCGAGCGCGGAAAGCTTAAGGAAGCCTTTCGGTTCGACGCGGCGTACTCGTCCCTCTAGAGGCGACGTCCCTCCCCAGTTTTCTATCCACACGCGACTGCCAGCAGAGACTTGCACCGCATCCGTTGAGAGAAGATCAGTGACAACCTCAAGGTGAGCGCGGTCGCCCACTTCCAAAAGCGGCTCTCCGGTCGGCACGTCGGACTCGCTTTTTCGGAAAAGCTTCAGCACCATTCCGTCGATGGGAGACACCACATTGATGGCGCCGCCTCTCGTTGCAGGCTGCTGCAGGCGGGCTCGCGCGATCTCGAGTTCGTGTTCTGCGCGCATGACGGCGAACTCTGCGGCCCGCTGGTCTTCATCGCTCGCCTTCATTGCCGCCTGATCGGCCTCGAGTTGATCTCGCGAAATCATTCCGGTGTCTGCCAGTGTTTGCCTCCGTCTCACAAGCGACCGGTTGCGCTCCGCCGTTGTAGCTGCGCGCTCGCGTTGTGCTCGGGCGGCGCCGAGCGCCGCCTGAGCTGACTCGACTTCGAGCGCGAGTTCAGCGCGAGTTCTTGTATCAAGCAGCGCCGGTGTTGATGGGGTGAGCCGGGCCACAAAACCGCCCCGTTTCACCGCATCGCCGGGCTCCAGATCAATCCTCTGTAAGCGGCCCGCAACGGGCGCAGCAATGACAAAGCGGTCACGCACCCTCGTCTCGCCCTCTTCGTCGATCGTCACGGCGAGGTCGCCGCGCACCGGCATCGTCACATCCACCTTCGTGGTCTGGGGCCATAGTGCGGCTACAAAAATCGCCGACACAAAAAGAAGGCCGCCAATTACTTTCCAACTGGTCAGTACTCGACGCATGATCTTGTTCCCGACTCAAACACTAATCACCCGCTTTCAGAACAGCCACCAGATCCAAGTTGTCGAGATGCCGGCGCACAATGAATCCGGATACCGCTGTCGCCGCCATAATTGTCAAGAACGCCCACGCGACAGGCTGAGGCGATACGACAAGGGGGAATCGATACACTTCGCTATCAACCAAACGCACGACTGCAACTGAAAGGCCGTAACCCATCACGGCGCCCACCGGGAGCGCGCATACCGTCAAGAGCGACAGTTCGCCGAATAGAATGAAAGAAATTTCACCTCGGGTGAAACCCAACACCCGTAAACTTGCAAGTTCCCGCGCTCGCTCAGACAAGGACACACGAGCGGTGTTATAAACAACACCGAACGAAATGATGCAGGCAAACAGCGCGTTCATGAAGATCATCAGGCTCATGTTCTGAGCAAGTGTTTCTCGGAAATTTTGAAGTACAACGCGCTTGAATGCAGTCCCTGCGATCGCCGGAATGTGTTTCAAACGCCAGGCAAGTTCCGGTTCCGCCGCCGGGTCAATTAAAAGCGCCGCGCCGGACATGGTTTCTCCCTCGCGCAATAGGCGGCGCATCGTTTCGATGTTCATATATGCCGAAAGACCAAGCGTGTCATCAACTGCCCCGCTGACGAAAATGCGCCGAACGGGCCGGTCGCCTTCCAGCACTTCGAGAGTCACGGGATCTCCTGAAGTTACATTCAGCACTTCGGCGAGCCTTTTGGAAAGCAGGACGCCGGAAGCCGGTGCATCGATCACACGGCTATTCCTATCGACAACGCGTCGTAGTTGAGGCTCGAGCGGCAACCCTGTAAGCGCCACATTCCGGCGCAGATGTCCTGCGATTATCCGGACCGGTACGATCCGTTGCGTTTCAACGGCAAGTACGCCAGGCAGGCGTTCGAGGGAATGTCTAGCGGCTGCAGACTGAGGCTCCACGAAAACCAGAGAGACGTCTTGGCGTTCAGCAACAGAAAACTGCGTCACAATCAATGCTTCCAGCGCCGGAATAAACACCAGACCCATCATCATGATTGTGACGGCGAAACCAATGCCGAAGACGGATGCCGCCGCCCGCAACGGTTGCCGCTCCATATTCCGAAGCACCATCCGGGTGGTCGCATGGACGCGGAGGGCGATCAAAGGGCGCTCTACAAAGCTGGGCCGATATCGCCCTGGTGTTTCGGGTCGCATCGCCTCGGCTGGAGGGACACGAAGGGCCCGGCGAACGGTCCAAAGACTTCCGAGATTGGCGGCGGCGCTCGTAAGCGCCGCCGCCTCAAGCACCACCAAGGGAGAAAGGCGAAAAACGAGGAGAGGAAACCGGAAATAGCGGTTGTAAAGGTTAATCATTCCACCGCCGAGCCACCAGCCCCCGATCACGCCCAGAACGGTTCCGGCAGCTACAATGAACAAGGACCACTTCACGTAGTGCCAGCCTATGGAGGCATTGCTGTAACCCAGCGCTTTGAGGGACGCGATTATGGGCCTCTGCAGAGCGAGTACGCGAGTCAGCGCAACATTGAGAGTGAAAGCTGCAACAAGCAGGAAGATCGCAGGCATGGCAAATCCGAAAGTCTGAAGTTGCGTCAATTCGTTTTCGAGAGTCCAGTGGGAAAACTGAAGTGAACGCGGTATGGCGCCATGCCCTCCAAATGGTTCGAGCAGAGCGTCGATGCGATCGATAACATCGTCAACAGAACTTGCGTGCGCTAATTGAAACGAAACGTCATTGAACGCACCATCCATGTCGAAGGCGGCGCCTAACGCCGCCCGCTCCATCCAAAAAACTCCGAAGCGCCGGTCGTCTGGAACGATTTCTCCGGGCCGGAGCGTATAAACATGCTCTGGAGACAGTGCAACTCCGACAATGGTGAGGCGGCGCGAACGGCCGTTGATTACGGCTTGCACCTGAGCGCCCAGGCTGAAATTATTCGCCTCCATAAAAGCTTCGCTGGCTAGTACTTCATCCGGTCGTCGGAAGTCGACCCAGCGCCCCCGGCGGAGGAATACGTCGTTCATACGCGGCCGCGAATTTGCAGGCAACGACACCAGATGCGCCATCGCGGGGTCATCCAGGCCCGGCACATCAATCGTCACATTGGCGACCACTCGAGTCTCAACGTCTTCGACGCCGGGAATGCTTCTGAGAGACTCTTCCATGCGCAGCGGCGCCCGCTTCAGCGTTACAAAAACGTCCGCGAAACGCTGTTGTTCGTAGTAGGCGCGTTGCGCGTGACGAAGGGAATCGAAGTTCGAGAGGTACATTACGAACATCGCTACGCCAGCGCCGACAACAAGCGCGATCGCGAGCGCCTGCGCCTTCATTGCGGCCAAATCACGTAGCATTTTGCGATTGAGTACGGAGATCATAGCCTTCAATCCAAATCCATCACTCCTCAAGCATGAGCTTGACCTGAAGGCACGCACTCTGCCAAAAGGTCAGTGATCGTATGCCCTTCTGTCGTATTGGCTTCAAGTGATCGTGAGACTCACAGCAAAAGCATCCATGAGCTGAGATCCCTCAAATTCATGACAATTTGTCAGGACTGTCAGTCTGTGGGTGGATCAGAAACGACAGAATGTCGTACTGTTCAGTGCTAAAGCGCAAGACGAGAGCGGACTTTAACGTGATAGGTAAAAACTTCTATTTCTTTCGACGCCTCGTTCATTCGAACGACTGCCAACGAAGTGTTCACATTGCAGCATCGAGCCGGGGCGCCCTTTCTCGGCCCAAAACGACGCCGCAATACCCCACGGCAGGTGGAGGTTCAAGTGCATAGTCTGTTGAGCCGTCACCGACGTCCACACATGTTTGATCGGTGAGATTACGGAATCTGAAATGGAAAAAATTAAAATCGAACAACACAGTTCCGCTGGAATGCTCTGGATCGCGGCATGGCTTTTTACAATCGGTTTGCTGGACATGACCTTCTGGCACAACGTCCTGGCGATACTTTTGTGGCCCTATGATCTGGGCATGAAGCTGCGGCCTTTGCTTTCTTTACTGCCTCGGTGATGGTTGTCAGGTATTAACGAAGGCTGTTGTTGAGACGCGACTTTTGTCATGTTGTCAGGAATCATGGGTCTCTCCATGGCCATCGTTCTGCACCGATCTTACGAACCGAATCGAGCCAGTGCGGTTGTCTTTGCCGCATTGCAAGATGGCTCCCTCTTTTCAGCGTTTGAGCTTTCCAGTCTCAGTATAATTGGCCGCCATGTCGGTGTTGTGGGCGGCGTTGGGGTATTTTGGTCTGGGTTCAGCCATTGCAGGCGGCATTGTCGGCATGCTCTTCTTGCATCCTTTCAGTCCCCGCATTACCGACAAGAACTTACTTCAGGCGCAGCAACTGGGCGCCGTCCGCGAACTTCAGCTACCGCCGCTCTCTGGATGGCTAATCGCGCATAGGGAAGGCGTACACCCTACCATCGTGTTCCTTCATGGTCGAAGCTCCAATCGGATGCAGATGTTTTCAGTGGCGAAAGCCTTCTTTGAACGAGGGTTTAATGCTGTACTTCTGGATTCCCGCCGTCACGGCAACAGCGGTGGCGCCGTGAGTTATGGCACGCGCGAAATTCCGGATGTGCTTCGGGTCGTGGACTACGTTCGGAGAGATCCGGCCGTCGATCCCGATCGTGTCTACCTGCTTGGATTTTCATTTGGCGCTGCGATAGCGATCGGAGCTGCCTCTGTAGATCACGCATGTGCAATACGTGCGGTGGTTGCCGACAGCCCATATGCCAGTCTTCGGGATACGGGCTTCTGGTATATGCGTCTCTTCGGCCGCATTCCTGGATTCATTGTCTGGCCCGCCGGATTAGTGGCAGTCGATCTCAGCGCATGGATTGCCAACCTTGATATTCGTCATCTCAACCCAGCCGATTGGGCCGGTTCAATAGGTGTTCCCGTCTTACTTATTCACGGCGAAAAAGATCGTTGGATCAATCCGGATAGCAGCGCGCAAATTTTTGCCAATCTCCGCTCCAAGAAAGAACTATGGCGAGTTCCAGGATCCGGCCACACTGAGGCGTTTCGAAAGAATCCTGCCGGTTATGTGGATCGCGTCTCTACCTTCTTTTCCACAGCTGACGAAGCGTGTATCCCTGAGGCGACGGATTAGCTTCCCAAGAACGGAACCCAACCTGCACGTCGAAGGTCCATGACATGGCGTCGCACCGTCATCGTGCTTGGTTTTATCGCTGCCGGATTGTGCATCTATAGGCTCGCGTTGCTGATCGCGATCTCGGCGAAACTGTTCGGCTACGCATATCCATTTGATTTCTGGAGCGGCCCCATTACGCGGTCCACTATCGAAATCAGCAAGATTCCAACCGATCTGTATTTGAGCCGGCGATCTCGAAATCCTCTTGTCATTGTTCATGGAGTCAATGAAACCGGCAAAGACAGCGCGGATCTAAGACGGATGGCCGAAGCTTTGACGGGGTCCGGTTACAAAGTGTTTGTGCCGGACTTTGTACGGCTTCGACATCAGAATGTTACGCCGCGAGACGTTCAAGATGTACAGGCGGTTATCGACAGCGTTGGTTCTGATAGCACTCTGGTCTGCGTGAGCTATGGATGCGGTCCTGCGCTGATTGCGGCAACTCTGCCGCAAACCCGAGATAGGGTTAAATTCATTCTGACGTACGGCGCCTATTTCGACTTGACGGAAACTCTCGGATTTATCGTCACGGCGCCCGAGAGCGCATTCTCATACAGTAAGTGGCTGTATATGAGCGCCAACCTCGATTTACTGGACAATGAGGCAGAGCGAAGCGCCTTGCGCGCAATTGCGATTGAAAGGCAACACATCTCTCCCGAGGAGTGGCGTCTTGATTACGACCGGCCTGGAACGCCCGGCGATTCGATGCTCAAGCTGTTCGAATCAACAAATCTGGAAGAATTCGGCGACCGGCTTGCTTCGGTTCCTCGATTGAGAGATCGCATACAGCGCCTGTCGCCATCGCGTTACTTCGAAGGGATGAGGGCGCGTCTTCTCATGGTGCACATGGCTTCTGATCCTGCGATACCCTCGTCGCAAAGTGCTCGAATGTCCGAAGCCGCAGCCTCGCAGGGTATACCGTACACGTTGATCCTGTTCAACCTGTATGGGCACACGACGCCGGATCTGCCCGAAAGGAGCCTGGGTCATCTTTTGCGTGTGTATCTGCCGGAAGGTTTGAGAATGATTCGCCTCGTGAATCAGGTCCTCAATGTGTAGGGTCTCCGATTGGTGGAGAGGTTGAATGTCTTTTCTCGAAAAGTCCTGATCGTGCAGGAAAGCCGATGGCTACTGACATTCAAAATAAACGTATAGCAGAACACTTGAGCGAGGCGGCAAGTCTCTTGGAGCGGCAAGGAGCCAATCGATTCCGGGTCCATGCATACCGGAGAGCGGCGGATACGATTGGATCGTTGGCTGAAAGTGCGGCCCATGTATTTCGAACGGAGGGGATGCCGGGACTGATGCGTTTACCCGGTGTCGGCCGATTCATTGGCGGTGCTATCGCCGGATTGGTTCAGACAGGAGAATGGACACAGCTGGAACGCTTGCGCGGCTCTCTGGACCCGCAAGCGGTCTTTACCAGTGTGCCCGGCATCGGAACGAAACTCGGTCGGCGCATCCTGGACGACCTGCACATCGATACGCTCGAGGCATTGGAAACTGCTGCTTATGACGGTCGCCTTGATAGGGTTCCCGGTTTCGGATCCCGGCGTTTGGCTATGGTGCGGTCCGCCCTTAGAGACATCCTTGGACGTCGTTGGCGGACCGGGCGACGAAAAGAAGAACCCTCTGTTCGTACGCTCTTGGAGATTGACGTCGAGTACCGGGAGAAAGCGAATGCGGGCGCCCTCGCCAAGATAGCTCCGAAACGGCTCAATCCCTCGAATGTTGCGTGGCTGCCTATTTTGCATACCCAACGCGAAGGGTGGCATTTCACCATTCTTTTCTCCAATACCGCTTTGGCTCACGAATTAGGGCGCACTTTGGATTGGGTCGTCATCTATTTCCACACAGACTCCGATCTGGAAAACCAGCGGACTGTTGTTACGGAAACGCACGGAAAACTCAAAGGCATGCGGGTCGTTCGTGGCAGGGAGCTTGAATGCGAGGCCTACTACAATCCTGTCCTGTTCAAGTCTTCCGTCGCTTGAACCCAAGCTGGACTGACAAAAAGCGGCCTGAACGAATGCGGCCAAAATTGAGAATTTTGTTCATTTAACAACCGGCGCACGGACTTCCAAACCCACTGGACATTTTCAGTCGCAGGCATATAAACAATCATGCAGGCGGTTGGCAGGCAGGACAGATCAGAGCTAGCGCCCTGACACGCCTCGGCACAGGCAAAACGACGCTGCCGCCAACCCTGCCATCAGTTGTCGGCGTGAAGACTGAGATTTTTCTGGATTCGCTTCTCGCAGCGGCTGCACCTCACTTCATCAAACCTTACTTCAAGGGCCTCATCTGCACTTCCGAATTCGAGTCTTTCCGTCTTCCTGAACGTAGTGTGGATGCTGATTTTTCGACACAAAGTCACAACACCCTCTGCCTATTGTGGAATTTCGCCAACATGTCAGCCTTCGTATGCTGCCTGGATGGTTCTGGTGTCCGCATCCGTGTCTGTAAACGTTCGCAAAATGCGGTCTACCGTGATGTTGCTTGCGGCATCGCTCACGAATGAGCGCCGTCAGCATTTGGAACCAAGGATGCCATGCAGGGCGCATTGCAACGATAGGTTATTACAGAAGGAGAATGGAGATGAGAACTGGACAAGACTGCCTGGAGTTGGGACTGTATGTCTCCTCGTGTTGTGAAAGCGATCTGATCTTTGATCGTGACGATTGTTTCTCGCGCTGTCCGCATTGTGAAGGGCTTTGCGACTGGGAGCTGATAGAGCGACTGGCATCGTGGGACGCAATGGAAGACATTAGCGAAACAGCCGCGGCATGACTTCGATAATGTTTGACGACCGGGTGGATGCCGGAAGAAAGCTGGCGGCGGTGCTTTCTCCATATAAAGGAGGGGATGTTGTCGTGCTTGCGCTTCCGCGGGGAGGCGTAGTGCTTGGCGCCGAGATCGCACGGGCCCTCGACGCCCCGCTCGACATCACCGTGGTTCGAAAAATAGGCCATCCCATGGCGCCGGAGTATGCGGTTGCCGCGGTTGCGGAAGACGGTCACGTATTCACGAATTCAAGCGAAGTTCAGACCATCGACCGCAATTGGTTTGACCGCGCTGTGGGGAAAGAACAACAGGAGGCCAGGCGAAGACGACGTCTCTATAGTCAGAACCGGCCGTCGGCGCTTCTCAAAGATAAGACTGTCATCATCGTAGACGATGGCTTGGCCACTGGTCTAACCATGATGGCAGCAATCAACGAAATCCGGCATTCTCATCCCAGGAAAGTGATTGTAGCAATCCCCGTCGGCGCGCCCGAGACGGTTCGTCTCCTCGGAAGGTTCGCAGATGATGTCGTCGTTCTTCATTTACCTTACGACTTCGCCGCGATAGGTTCGTTCTACAAGAACTTCGACCAGGTCAGCGATCACGAAGTGATCACGATCTTGAACGCCTGTCCCGTCCAGAAAGAATCGTCACTGGAAAGGTAATGACTACGCTCAGAATGCTTCACATCGAGTAGAGGCATCTCGAATAAAAATGAGGGCCATCTATCGCTGCGGCCCGGTTCGCTCGGGCAATTCCTGTTGCGACCAGGGCCTCCCAGAGACCTCAATCGAGTTAACGGTTACAGTTCCAGTTTATCGGTGAGGACTTCTAGTCTGCGTTTCGTCTTCCCGTAATCCACAAAATCTGCGATTAGCGAAGCAAGATGATTGGCAGTGTCTGCGTTCGCTTCGAGATACTCTTTGTATTCGGCTGCCCTCAGCCGGTTCGGGTTCTTGTTCAGCCTTTCGATGACGGTTTCAGTATTGATGGCGAGTTCCTTTAAAAGGGGCGATATCCGCTCTATTGCAGTTCGCTGCCACGGCGCCGCGGCTCCCCGAATCTCCTGCAGTCTAATCAGTTGCTTCCCAATAGCGTTGATATCTTGTTTGATGCGCTCGACGGCATTGACTTGGGTCTGCCAACTCAGTCCGTTCCGAGCCATAAGGTCCATCTCAGCGGCATCTTCACTAAGCTGAAACGCCTGTGTCTTAGCCTCGGAAAGCATCCTTGACACCTGCGGAGAATCTTCGTCGGCCGCACGCAATTTCGGAGATGCCAGCAACGCCGCCATTAAGGTGATCATAATTGTCCCTGTTTTCGCACTTCGGTTCTTCATTCATCCTCCCTTAATCCGGTTGATCTGTTGTGACAACGTGTTTGCTTATTTCACTGACGCTGGTATCGCAAGAATCACGCCAAATCAGGATCTGGCCGAATCTCAAGGCGTTAGGTGTGTGCATTCTCGCTTGTGAACGATTGTAGATGCCAACTAGTCGTTGTCTTTTGTCCACCCTTCACTCTGTAAGACAGCCTGTCAAAAGAAAGGCCCGCCGCATGGAGTTGGCTCAAAGCAACGGTGTCGAAGCTGGGTTCAACGTGGCCGTCCCGGCGCTAACCATGGCAATGTCCAGGTGTGTGAGATGACATACGGAATCGAAATTGGGTTTTGCAGCGGCGCGTAAGATGCAAGAGGAGGACGGATTCGATCAATAGTGGGCGCCGGGCCTCTCCGGGATTAAACGGCTGGTCGATGAATTCAGTGTCCAAACGGAACCGGGGCGTCGCGAAAACAGTCATTCAAAATCGAGAAAGGAATTCTGCTCGCCCCGGTGAACTGTAACGGCGACTTTCAATCTGAATTGCCAAGCTCTTCGAGGCGCTGCTTCGGCGGGATAAGTTCGTTCTACATGAATTTGCTCTCTCAATAAACCCATGGAATCAGGCGTCGCGTACGCTTCGCGTATTCGTCCCACTCCGAACCGAAATGCTGCTTCATCATCGTCTCTTCATCATTTATCCGCCACCTCAGAACCACAACGAGCAGAAAATTGAGCACGATTGAAACCACAGAGCGGAAAACCAGTGCGATACCGAGGAAGAGCATGATGATGCCGATATATCGGGGATGCCGCAACATGCGGTAGGGTCCTTGGGTCACAAGCCTATGATCTTCTTGAATCGTAACTGCGGTGCTGAACTGTTTCTCCAGCGCTGCAGCCGCTCGATTCATGAGGACAAAACCAGTGGTGTACAAGACGAGTCCCACATATCTCAGGAATTCGAGACCGCGGATAGTTGCGACTTCACGGCGGTCCGAATAAGGCGCCAATATCGCCACTGCAATGGACAGCGTCTGAATGAGAACCAATGCAAGACGCTGTCGTTGGATCTGGTTCGGTCCGCGTCCCCGACTTTTACCGCTATTCGGTATCGACGTGACGATCCAAAGGGAAAGAAGCACCGTAACGATGACATAGCCCAGCCTCACCGGATGTTGAATAAAACCATTCACATCCTTAATTCCCCAACCGGCCAGAGGCAAGCCGACGAAAAGCAGGATGCTGGCGATAAAAGAAGCTGTGCAGCCAAGAACACGTTTCACGGCTGGCCTGCGGGCGCTGACACAGCGGCTGTGATCGGCGAGTCATTCAGAGTCGCATTTGCTCTCATGTAAATAGTTTGTAAATTGTGGAACCGGAGCATGGTTTCTCGCGTATAAATATTTTGGCCAACAAATGAAACGGAAGCTCGCCATCATTGTCGCGGTGGTCCTGGCCGTCGGAACGATCGTAATGCTCTTTGTATCCGGCCGGGACTCTGCAGAAAGGCAGTATTTCACAGCTGCCATTGAAACCGGACGTCTTCGCAATGTCGTCAGCGCAACCGGCGTCGTTCAGACGCTGGTCACCGTTCAGGTCGGAAGCCAGATCTCCGGTCAAGTGGAAGAACTCTACGCGGATTACAACTCCATCGTCACGCGAGGGCAGTTGCTGGCGAAAATCGATTCCCGCAATTTCCAGGCGCAAGTTGAAAACGCGAGGGCCAATGTGGCGGCAGCCCAGGCGCGTGTCCGGTCCGCTGAGGCCGAATTGAAGACGCAGGCCGCAAACCTTCAGAGTGCGCAAGCGAACCTTCAGGCGGCGCGTGTAACGCGCGATAACACAAGGACGCAGTTCGACCGGGCGTCGGAACTGACCGAGCGCGGCGTCGTTTCCAAGAACGACTATGACAATGCGAAGGCGAACGCGGATTCTTCCCAGGCAAGGTATGAGCAAGCCGGCGCGGCTATAGCGCAGATCGAAGCACAGAGCAATGCATCTGTGGCCCAAGTCGAACAGGCGAGGGCCCAGCTTCAGCAGGCATTGGCCGATCTGAACCGGACCGAACTCAATCTCGGATACTGCAACATCTATTCTCCGGTTGACGGCGTCGTCATTTCTCGGAACGTCGATGTCGGCCAGACGATCGCTGCAAGTCTCCAGTCGCCGACGTTGTTTTCGATTGCGAATGACCTTTCGCAAATGCGGGTGAACGCGAACATCGACGAGGCCGACATCGGCAATATTTCAGATCAAGCCGATGTGAGATTCACGGTGGATGCCTATCCCAACGACGTTTTCCGCGCGCGGATTTCAGAAATCCGCCTTAATCCCCAGACGGTCCAGAATGTCGTGACCTACAGCGTCATCTTAAACATCGATAATCCGGAAATGAAGCTTAAGCCTGGAATGACGGCCAACATCACGATTACGGTGGACGAGCGGGAGAACGTTCTGAAGGTCTCGAATGCAGCGCTTCGTTATACTCCGCCCGGAATGAGTCGCGACGAACTTCGCCATGAACCGGTGTCTGCTGCCGGAGCAGGAGCGCCGGTTTCTGAGCCAGAGCCGCCGCAGTCCGTTCCTTCGGCGACTCTCGCTCCCGGCCAGAAGTGGGATCCGTCACAGAAAATCAAGTTTGTTCCGCCCAAGCGGGTTACCCAGCGGCCAGCCATCGTGTTCGTGATGGATGCTCAGGGCAATCCTCAGCCAACACGCATTGTCGTGGGGATTACGGACGGCAACGCTTCGGAAGTCGTGGCTGGCGATCTGAAGCCCGGCGATGCGGTGCTGGTGAGCGACAGCACACAGGCGGCAAGCGTAGCGCCCCAGACAGGAGGTGGCTTTGGAGGACCATTCGTCTTCGGCGGCCGAGGTGGTGGCGGCCGAGGCGGTCCATAGGCCGCTCATCCAACTCGAGCGTGTCGCGAAAATCTACCGGATGGGTGATATCGAGGTCCCAGCACTTCGGGGCGTGTCCCTGGAGATCCGGCGCGGCGAGTTCGTGGCGATCATGGGTCCGTCTGGTTCCGGAAAATCCACGATGATGAACATCATCGGGTGTCTCGACCGGCCCACGAAAGGAAGATACCTTCTGGATGATGCGGACGTATCGAAAATCGACAAGGCAGGTCTCGCAGACATTCGCAATCGTCGCGTCGGGTTTGTATTTCAGAGTTTCAACCTCGTCCCTAGAACGCCAGCGATCGAGAATGTGGAATTGCCTTTGATTTACGCTGGCATCGGCGCTGCGGAACGGCTTCGCCGCGCCCGGCAGGCTCTTGCGGAAGTCGGGCTCGCGGAGCGGGAACGCAGTATGCCGAACCAGTTGTCCGGCGGGCAACAGCAGCGCGTGGCGCTCGCACGCGCTCTGGTGAATAATCCTTCCATCATCTTGGCGGACGAACCGACCGGCGCACTGGATACGCGTACTTCGGTTGAAGTGATGGAGATTTTTCAGCGGCTCAATCGCGAGCGGTCGCTCACGATCATACTCGTAACGCACGAACTCGATATTGCGCAGTATGCCAACCGTGTTATTCATTTCCGTGACGGCCGGATCGACCGGGATATTCCAGTCGAGCATTGCAGAGATGCAAGAGAAGTGCTGAAGCAGCTTCCGGACCTTGATGAGAATGACGAATGAACCTGACGTCGATCTTTAGAGTTGCGCTGCGCGCGCTCGACCGTAACAAGCTTCGGACCATGCTAACCATGCTTGGCGTCATCATCGGCGTCGGCGCCGTGATCGTTCTTGTCTCGGTAGGACAGGGCGCGCAGGCAAGGGTGCTGGATTCGATGAACAGTATGGGGACCAACATCCTGTTCGTCATGCCTGGCGCCATGTCGTTCGGAGGCGCCAGTATGGGCTTGGGAGCGGCAAATACATTGACTGACGAGGATGTTTTCGCGATGGAACGCGAAATTCCCACGATCGCTGCAGCCTCTCCGATGGTGCGCGCCAGTGGCCAGCTTGTTTTTGGAAATCAGAACTGGTTTGTGCAAATCACGGGTTCGAACGAAAGATTTCCCGAGATTCGAGATTGGAAAGTCGAACAAGGTGAGTTCTTCACTGAAGGGGACGTGCGTGCAGCCACGCGAGTGATCGTACTGGGGAAGACGGTGGCGGACAAGCTATTCCCGGGCTCGGACCCTCTTGGTCAGACGATTCGGGTCCGGAATCTTCCATTCCGCGTGGTAGGGGTTCTGAAGGCCAAGGGCCAGTCTATGGTTGGCCAGGACCAGGACGATACGGCCGTCGCGCCGTACACAACCGTGCAGCGGAAACTTCTCGGCCAGCAGATTCCCTCCATAAGCCAGGCTATGGTTTCCTCCATCACCCAGGAAGCTTCGGAGGTGACGCAGCGCCAGATTGTCGAATTGCTCCGGCAGCGTCACAAGATTGCGCCGGGTGAATCCGACGACTTCAGCGTCCGCAATATGTCCGATGCGGCTCAGGCCTTTCAGACGATGTCCACCACCATGACGCTGCTCCTGGGTAGCGTCGCGGCAATTTCACTTGTCGTCGGCGGTATCGGAATCATGAATATCATGCTTGTATCGGTAAGTGAACGTACACGCGAGATCGGCATCCGCATGGCGGTCGGGGCGCGACCAAGCTATGTGCGCATGCAATTTCTCGTGGAATCAATGGTCCTTAGCCTGATCGGTGGGCTCATCGGCATCCTGTTCGGCGGCGCCGTCGCCATATTCATATCGAGGATGCTTGGGTGGCCCACACTGGTGTCAGGCATTTCCATAATGGTTTCTTTCGGCTTCTCGATGTTCATTGGCATCTTCTTCGGCTACTATCCCGCCCACAAGGCCGCGGCAATGGACCCGATCGAAGCTCTTCGCTACGAGTAACATCCGCCGCGATAGCCGGCTTCGCGCCGCCTGGTTGTTTTTGCCTCCGTCGTTTTCCCAAATCACGCGCTTCTTCCTTCTTCGAAACGCCCCAAGAGGCCGACATTGAAAAACTGCCGATGAGCACCATTCTTCGGCGACAGCAGGGCAGAAACTCCTTGATGCCCCTGACAATCTGACGAAACCAGGCGGTGTTGCGGGCGCACACCGAAACAATATGACTGCTTCGCAGTCGCATCGTCCGGCTGTTCTGCCAAATGTGCGGAGTGTGACGCCCGTAGCCCATCTTGGCGTGTTCCTAAAACCGTGGAATTGTGGGAAGCGGCCGAAGATGCCGCGGCAGGTTACGTGCAATGCGATGCGGAAAAGCTGTTGGAGGAGGTGCTTCGTATGACGTGCTCAGTTCGGTTTGCGGTTCGCCTGGGAATCGTTCTCTGGCTCGTTGGGTTTGCCGCCATTGAGCCTCGCCACACGCTCGCGCAGGGTTCCGACTCAAGTATGAAGATTCTTGCGGGACGTGACGCCGTCCGTGGAGAGGAAGTCTTTCGGCAAAAGAATTGTTTTAGCTGCCACAGCTATGACAACTGGGGAGGAATGTTTGGGCCGGATCTTGGATCGAATCGCATTCGCGGCGCAAGCCCGTCGTCGCTTGCGGCTGCAATGTGGAATCAAGCTCCAGCAATGTGGCGCCAGATTCGAGGCGAAACCGTGACCGGAAGTCTGCCTGTGCTCAGCATGGACGAATCCGCGGCCTTGTTTGCATTCTTCTATGCACGGCTGTACTTCAATGATTTGGTCGAATCGCCTCATGGTGAGGATCTCTTTAACTCGCGATGCTCCTCCTGCCACGATTTGCGCCAAACCGGGTCATCCAAGTCAGGACCGCCTGTCGCTTCGTGGGGGGCTATCAAAGATCCGACAATGCTTGTTGGGCGCATGTGGAATCATTCCACGGACATGCTCGATCAGACATTGAGAGCCGGCAAGTCATGGCCCCGTCTCTCGGCTCAGGACGCCACCGATATACTGGCGTATCTCTGGAGACTTCCGGAACTGGCGCCCGGGCCATCGCCATTTCGATTTGGAAATGACGTTAATGGGCTAAGCGTCTTCGGCGCCCAGTGCGGCGTTTGTCATACGCTTGGAAGGCGCGTTTCCGGCCGGGTGGCTCTGGATTCCAAGCTGCGCGACGTCACCGTCCCTCAACTGGCCGCGATGATGTGGAATCACGCCCCCGCCATGAAGCGGAATCAACCGGGGCGGCCATTGCCCAAGTTGAGTGAAGCGGACGCACGTGATCTCGTCACTTACCTTGTCGTGGCCAGGGCATTTGAAGAATCCGGGAATTCGGCTCGCGGCGAAAGTGTTTTCAAAGACAAGAACTGCAATGCGTGCCATGGCGGCCGTCTGAACGCCGGAGCTCCACCGGTGACCGCCATCCGTGGGCCGTTTAACTCCGTGAAAATGACATCGGTGTTGTTCTCCCACGGTCCCAAAATGTTGGACCTGATGGAGAGCAAAGGCATCGCTTGGCCACGCTTTCGCGGTTCCCAGATGCTCGATCTCCTCGCGTATTTGAACAAAACGGCCGCGAAGTGATTCGAATGTGAGGTAAGCACAGGTTTCCGCGAATACTGGATCGACAGATTCATGATGGCGATTGAAGGCGCCGGAAGTTTTTATCCGAGGATCAGTAAGGCTGGAGAGAGAAATCGCACTGCGTACCCATGTTTGCAGAAGATATCGCGATGATCCCGCAACGTGCAGTGGCGCATAGCGGGCAGCCAATGGCGCCACCGGACATTCAGGAAAAAGTTGCGTTCCTCAGCACATGTCAGGCCTATCCCGATTGTCCCACGAATGTGGAAGTCCGCCAGGCTCATATGTCATGGATCTTCCTGACGGATAAGCACGCCTGGAAGCTGAAGAAACCTGTGCGTACCGAATATCTCGATTTCAGCACGCCTGAGGCGCGAAGAAAAAATTGCCTTAGAGAAGTCCATCTCAATCGGCGGCTGGCAGAGGATGTTTACCTTGGAGTTGCACCATTGACGATCCAGCCTGACGGTGACCTTCGGCTGGACGGCAACGGTGAACCCGTGGATTGGCTGGTCCAAATGCGCCGGCTGCCGGCCAATCGAATGTTGGACAGCCTCATCGCAGAACATGCCGTGTCCAGCCAGGATGTGTTAAACCTGGCTTCCAAGCTGGTTGACTTCTATTCAAAAGCAACACCAATTCTGATGAATGCTTCACAGTATCGGCGAGGATTGATTGCCGATATGGAGAGCGCTCAGCAGGAGCTGAAGACGACAACGTATGGAGCGCCGGCAGATCTCGTCGACTCGGCCGTCCGAGGCCAGATCGATTTTATCCAGAGGAACCCCGAACTAATTGAAAGCCGTCCGCGGGAAGGCCGGATAGTCGAAGCTCATGGCGATCTCCGTCCAGAACATGTCTGTCTGGAGTCTAAGCCCGTGATCATCGATTGTCTGGAATTCAATAGGAAGCTAAGGATCCTTGATCCTGCATCCGAACTGGCGTTTCTTGCGCTCGAGTGCGAACGCCTGGGTGGGCCGGAAATAGGGAAACGGCTTCTGCAGGCCTATAGCGACTTGACTGAGGATCGACCTGCGGCCTCATTACTTACATTCTACAGAGCGTATCATGCAATTATCCGTGCGAAAGTCGCGATTTGGCACCTTAAGGATGAAGCAATTTCAGACCGTGACCATTGGCTGGCAAGAGCAGAGCAATACCTTAGATCGGCAGCCTAAACGGCGGAATTCAGTTGTTAAGCAATTCGACAATTGATCCGCTCAAATGGATTCTCCGAATCGCTTCCGCGAAAAGAGAGGAAACATCCAGGACCGTCACCTTCCGATCGATCAGATCAGAAGAGAGGCGCTGTGCGGGCACCGTGTTCGTTACAATGATCCTTTCCAAGACGGGATTCGACAGGATCTCCGTCGCCTTGCCACCAAATACTCCATGAGAGGCGGCTGCATAAACGTCTAGACTCCCCCGTGCGCGACACGCCTGCGCCGCGCGTACAAGTGTCGCGCCGCTGCTGATGAGATCATCAATGATGATCGCGATTTTGCCTCCAACATCGCCGATCACCGCCTCCCCGCTGATGACGCCTCCGCTACGATATTTTTCCAGGAATGCGCCTTGAATCTGGCGGCCGATTGCGCGACTGAGCGCCTGCCGGAAATCTTCCGCTCGCTTTACACCGCCCACATCGGGAGAGATGACGACAACGTCGCGATCACCGATGCGCGACAGAAAATGATTCACAAGGATGTTCTTGGCTTCGAGGTGGTCCGTAGGAATCCGCCAGGCATTTTGATATGCAGACAGATTGTGCACATCCAAGGTGACAGCTCCATTCACGCCCATAGCTTCGAACAAGGCTGCAACGTAACGTGTGGTCACCGGATCGCGCGGCTTGCTCTTACGATCCTTGCGCGCATAGCAGAGATAAGGAATAACTGCGGTCACGCGAGCGGCGGCTGCATCGCGCAAGGCGCCAAGAAAAAACAGGAAGCGGCATAGCTTATCGTTCACGCTTTGTTCGGCGTCGCCGTGCAAGGACTGAACGACAAACACATCGGCGCCTCGCACGTTGATCAGAGGTCGCGCCTTATGTTCACCGTCCTCGAATTCTCTTTCTTCGTGCGGGCTTAATGGAATTCCAAGATGATGGCTTACTTTTTCGGCAAAATCCCTGCTGCTGTTCAAAGCAAACAATGCTAGTGAACGTGTAATCATGGTCAATCCAATCGGTGTGCGAGCGCCGCCGCACTTCCTGTTAACTCGCTAGTACAGCAAATCGCGACGAGTCCAGTAGGAGGACTGTCCAGCCACGCGTATTCTAGCTCCCGCGGAGCACCAGTCTCAGGAGCCAACACTGACGGCAGTATCGTCTACCCCGGTCACTCCCGGAGCGCTCCATGCAGCCCCTCGAACATCTCTCAGATCTGCAAACGACCGGACTTTTCCCGCAAGAATAACGCGGTTTCCCTCGACTTGGACGTTAATGTGACGAGCCTCGCGCTCTGCAGCGCGCTCGAGGGCTTCTTCAATCTTGGTTTTGATGGTGGCTGGTTCGACTGCTCTGGCTTTGATCGTTAGGCTATTCGTTACTCCGCGAACGCCTGCCAGTCCCTTGACAACTTTTTCTGCAGCTCTTCGCTGGTACTCCCAATCCAGTTCGCCGGAAAGAACGACCCACCCATTCTCCACTGTCACCTTTACTAGTTCATGAGGAATCTGCGCGTGCCATAGGAACTGCGTAACGATGGCGTTGGCAATATCCTGATCATTCTTGTTAAACGAGCCCGGAACTCGCACTTCGATCTTTTCGACTACGGCCCTGACACCGGCGACTCGTTGAGCCGCTTTCTCGGCGGCGGATTTTTCGATGTAGTTGGGAACCGATCCGGAAAGGGTTACGATGCCGTCGGAGACAGCAACACCGATGCGCTCGTGCGTCACACTCGGGTCCCATTTGAGTTCATTCATGACGTCCTTCTGAATCTCTGCATCCAATTTCATGGCCTTCTCCTTGTCTAATGATTTTCTGGCGTAATGTCTTCGGGAGCTACGCACTTGCAGTGCCATGATGGTGTCCCAAGTCAGAAAGAATGTGGCTATCGTCGATCGGCCTGCAAGTCGAGGGCGGGATCTCCCGCAACCGCGTCGGTCGGCGGTTGCGAGCCCAACGGTCCGATCTTCGTCCTCGCCCGTCGGTCACAATGAATGAGCGCAATGCTCGTCCGTCACTCCTGGAAGAGGGGCCCACCGGACTCGCAACGATAAGTTATGCGGCCGTTTTTCTGAACGATTGTCAGGGCATTCGGGCGCACGACGTCATGTTTGTGACGAACAGGCAATGTGTGGCCGAACACCTTCGATCAATTCCTTTGATATTCCTCGTTTTTTGAAAGGGATCTTCGCTTGCTGTTTCAGGTGGGGCAACCTGCAGAACGCGTTTCTGCCATTGAACGAGGATTAAGAGAGCCCAAGGGAGGATCGCAAATGAGAGTGAGTGAAGTGATGACAAGGGACGTAGAGACCGTTCCGGCAAACGCAAGTCTGGTCAGTGCGGCTCGAAAGATGAAAGTGCGAGACATTGGCTTTTTGCCGGTCATCGAGAATGCTTCAGTTGTGGGAGTTGTCACCGATAGAGACATCACTCTTCGGGGACTGGGGGAAGGACATGTTCCTGAAGCCACCCCTGTTCGCGAAATCATGACCCCCACGGCGCTGTGTTGTCATGAAGACGAAGTGCTCACGGAGGCTGCAAGAATCATGGAGGAGTATAAGGTGAGGCGGCTGCTTGTTCTGAATGACGCCAGACGCCTCGTCGGTTTGCTTTCGATCGAAGATCTTGCGTCTTGCATGAGCAGCGATCGTCTTCTCGGAACCGTGGTGCGCAATATTTCAGCAGAATAGTGTTTCAATTGCGTTGCACCGCTGATGATGGACGGCTGCGCGCTTCTGAGCACCATGCCTGCCGCCGTTTCAAACTATTAAGAAGCAGCTTCACTCCAATAAGGCGAGCAGCGCTATTAAAGCGATGCCCATGACCATAAGGCTCATCTGGGTCACAAGGCCGCGCAAGCTTCGGTCTTCCTGCAATTCCGGAATCAGATCCGCCGCCGCGATATAGACGAAACCTCCGGCCGTGATCGGGAGCAGCACCTCGACAACAATTTCGCCCGCGAAAGATCCGGCCAACAGGGCGAGAAGGGCGCCCAACACGGCCATGCTCGCCGATGCCAGATTGAGCCATATCGCTTTGCGCACACCAATGCCGCTGTGAATCAGGATGCTGAAGTCCCCGAATTCCTCCGGGATTTCATGCAACAGGACCGCAACAGTCGTTGAAACACCCAACGTCGGGCTTGCCAGATAGCTGGCCCCGATCAAGACGCCGTCAATAAAATTGTGGATCGCATCCCCAAACACGTTGATAGTAGCCAGTTCGGGACGGTTGTGATGGTTCACCGTGTGATGATGTCGGTGCAGCCCTCCGTGGCGATGCCGCACTAGTTTTTCGACAGCGAAAAAAACCAGCATCCCGCCGAGAATCAGGAGAGAGCCGTAGATCGGTTCGGTCTCGCCTGAAAATGTTTCCGGAATGAGATGAATAAAGGCATCGCCCAGGAGCGCGCCGACAGCAAAGCTGATGAAAAAAGAAGCGAGATTGCGAAGGCGAGTCTCGCTCATCGAGACGGCGACCAGACCGACGAGAGAGACCAGGCTGACGATGAGGACGCTGATGATGCTCAGCACCTCCGCCGTCATGCAAGCCCTCTTATTCGCATCCGGAAGACCCTCATAGGCTGGCGTAACGCACCAGCGGTTCCAAAGTGCTCGAATTACAAAGCGACGTCTGCCAATGCATTCTTGAAAACGTACTGTCGAGAGCCTCTATGGAGCATCACGACCTTGCCAGTTTCGTAAGCGCCGCCGCCGGCAATATCCATGAGTTTTGACTAAATGGCAAAGCTACCGGAAGAGTTGAACGTTTTTTGAAGAATCGTCATCGCTGAACGGTGCTCCTCAAAGGCAATTTCACAATGAACTCTTCTATCTAAATGCAACGGCCGCAGCGAGTTTTCTGTTAAAGCCACGCCTGGCGCACCCTTCATTTCGTTTGGCGGATAAACTGCAGTTGACGGCGCAGGAGACGCCAAATGAACGCACAGATGCTATCGAAGCCGATGATCTTGGAGCCCAAGAAGAAAAGCGCCGCCCTATCTCATTTTGAAAAGGCACTAAGGGAAAGATTCGTTGGTCAGGATGAAGCCGTCAAACAGCTCGCGGACGTATTTCAGACGGTGCTTGCTGGAATGACATTGGGCGGACGCCCGATCGCAAACCTTCTATTCCTCGGGCCTACAGGTTCTGGAAAGACTCGGTTAGTGGAAGCTGCGGCTGAAATTCTCTTCGGCAGTCCATCGGCATTTATCAAGATCGATTGCGCCGAGTTCCAACACAGCCACGAAATCTCCAAGTTGATAGGGTCCCCGCCGGGCTACATAGGACACCGTGAGACTCAACCCGCGATCACTCAACAAACGCTTGACCAGTCTCACACCGAGAAACTGAAGCTGAGCTTTGTCCTATTCGACGAAATAGAGAAGGCGAATGATGCACTTTGGCAGTTACTCCTGGGCATCCTCGATAAAGCGGTCCTGACGCTCGGAGACAATCGCAAAGTGGATTTTTCTCGCACTGTAGTTTTCATGACTTCCAATCTTGGCGCCAGTGAAATGACTCGCCTTGTGACGGGGGGAATTGGCTTTGCGCCGGCAACGGTGCAAGAACAGCCGCGGGAACTGGACCGAAGAATTCAACGAGTGGCGATAGATGCGGCCAAGCGCAGGTTCTCACCCGAATTCATGAATAGGATAGACAAGGTCGTCGTATTCCAGACACTCCATCGCGATGAAATGCGGCAGGTATTGGACCTCGAGCTCGCCGCGCTGCACAAAAGGATCATGCAGTCGCAAGAAGGAAACGTGTTTGCCTTTGAGTGCACACCTACCGCGAAGGAGTTCCTCTTGAACGCAGGCGCAGACCCGCAATATGGTGCGCGCCATTTGAAACGCGCCATTGAGCGTCACCTCGTTGCACCTCTAGCAAGTCTGATAGCGACAGGGCAAGTAGAAATCGGCGACATCATCGAGGTGGACGTCGCCGTCGACGGCGAAAGTCTCGTTTTCACCAAGCAGGACATGAAATTCTGGAGTTCAGGCGGCGGATCCGGTAATTCGCCGGATGTTGCCGGACCAGACCATTACTTGCCTCCCGAACTCTGGTTTAAGACGGCTGGACGGTAGGGTTTATGGGAGCCTTGAGAGTTGGTCAGCCCGCAGTGTTGTGCGCCTAACCATTAATGTGCTCGCAATGCGAGCAACATCGTCCAATTGTGTCGAAGAAAGGAAAGCCCATGAGCATGCTGGACCGCGTGCGGCTGAAGCAGGTTCTCTACAACTTGTTGAGTAACGCCATCAA